>NZ_BAAATK010000011.1:0-164594 GCF_039533365.1 Streptomyces glaucus | reverse complement strand
CAACTGCCCTGGTCCTTCCTCGCCCACACCGGACTCACCATCCACCCACCCCCACAGAACTAACGAAAACCTCAGTAAGGAGCCGGGGATCTCGTACTCTTGGTGGCCGACTGTCCGGCCCCGAGCATGCACATTCCTGGCCAGGGGGTGGTGGGACGCAGTCGATTCACTTCGGGAACGGGTGGCGCCCGAAGACGGGTGTCTACACGTCATTCGTCAGTCGGGCCCGGATGGGATAGCCAGGCGCGCAGACCCCGCAGATTGTGACCTCCCCCACCTTCTGTCCCTCGGCCAAAGCACGGTGCACGTCCTCGGGGGTGTGGCACTCGGAGCCTTGCTCTGCTGCCCTGTGCGCTGCGGCATTGCGGCGCCGGTACGCCTTCTGTCGGCAGGCGTTGGAACAGTACTTGCGAGGTCGCCGACCGCCCTGGGCTCGCCTGGCGAACGGAGCATCGCACTGCTGGCAGCGCGGTGCGAACCGCTCCTCGATCCTCCATTCACGGATCAGTGCCCGCAGGCCGTCATCGATGACGAGGGTGTCCCCGCTCTGAGGGAACAGAATGTTGTCCAGCTGCAACTCCACACTGAGTCTCTGCGCCTGAGACACGGCTCCCGTCCGTGCTATCCATGCACTGGACCAGTTCTGGCCCCTAGCGTGGGCCAGTTCTTCTAGCCGCGTTCCGTACAACGCGCAGGCCAAGAGCGTCTCCGCCCTCTCACGGTTCATGGAGCGCAGGACGGTACTCCAGGACGTGGTGCGCTCCACCCGGGGGCGCACCACAGCCCTCTCCCTGTGCCGGCCTGTCATCGATCTACACCCCCGTTTTCCGGTTGCAGCGCCACGTCGTTCCGCATGACCACCAGGGTCTGCGCTGGCAGCGTACTGGGCTCGGGGTCCGGCGCGACCGGCTGAAGCGGTGCAGGCAGGACCGACGGCTTGCCCCAGGGCAACAGGCCGCAGAACGCGGAGATGACGTGGCTCAGTCCGAACAGGACCTGCGGCAGATCGTCCGGCGCCGCCCGCCGCGTGATCAGCCAACTCGTGAAGGCGACCAGGCCGGGCACGGCCAACAGGACGAGCACGGCCAGTGCCATGAACCAGAAAGGCGCCCCCCACAGGGCGGCAGGCAGGGTGGACAAGGTGGACCTCCAGGGACGAAAAAAGCCCCTGGGAAAGACCCAGGGGCTCAGCGGTTCGGGGAAGCGGTTCGGAAAACAAAGACGGCCCATCTTCACTGGGGAAGAGGAGCCGTAGTACGTGCGGACATGCGTGTGGTGCCATTTCTAGGATGCCAGAGGCACGACCACCACGTCAACTCATCCAAAGAAGCAGGTAGTTGACCTACGAGTTCGTCCAGATACCGCCGCGGAATTTCGTAACGCCGAGCCGACGATGGGCCTACAGTTGCCGGAGTAACCCTTCTCCGCAACGGGCAGCCCACCTGATACGGGTCACGTCCGGCACCGGCCGGGGCACGGGCTGGACGGCGAGCCTTATGCCGCAGCCCCTGTCCGGCCCACCGGGGGGCACAGCAGGTCGATGCCAGAAACACCGGCCAGCCGTGCGCTTGATGGCACCCACCGCCTGGGACGACCGGTGCTTCCGAGGGCGGTGCGCCGCACCGGCTGGCCAGGTGCCTGATCCGATCCACCGATCGTGGCGGTGCAAGGACGGGTGCGGCGCTGTCGGCCTGTCCTCCACGCCGAGACTGCGGGGTGGTACGGGCCTCGGGGACGTAGTGGATCTGCCAGCATGCCCAGTCATGTCGTGTATACGCGGCCAGCTCGGGGGTCCTCAGGGCGGCGGCCCCTTCGCGGAGGCGGGGCGTTGATGCCACGGGCCAGTGCGGGGCCGGCAAGAAGGGACTCCAGCAGTGGGCCCGCGACAACGTGGCGCTCTGAAGCCCTGGCGGGTACAGGGAAGACTCGAGTTCCCGTCCGCTGCTCCCAGCGGGCGAGGGCGCTGTCACGTTGGCTGACCGGGTGGGATGATCTTCTGGTTGGTCGTGCTGGGAGGGGTCGTCCGTGGGCAGCGCACCGCCGTCGTACAAGGGGCACCGATACCCGGTCGAGGTGATCGCGCACTGCGTGTGGCTGTACTTCCGCTTCCCGCTCAGCTTCCGCGAGGTCGAGGAGCTGATGCTCGAGCGCGGCGTGATGGTGGCCCACGAGACGATCCGCCGCTGGTGCGCGAAGTTCGGGCAGTCCTACGCCAACGGCCTGCGCCGCAGGCGGCCCCGGCCCGGGGACAAGTGGCACCTGGACGAGGTCTTCGTCGGGGTCGACGGCGAGCAGCGGTACCTGTGGCGGGCCGTCGACCAGGACGGCAACGTGCTCGACATCTTGGTCCAGAACCGGCGGGACACCGCTGCGGCCAGGCGCTTCTTCCGTGAACTACTCAAGAAGACTTGCTCGGTGCCGCGGGTGGTGGTCACCGACAAGCTCCGTTCCTACGACGCGGCCCACCGCAAGGTCATGCCCTCCGTCGAGCACCGCTCGCACAAGGGCTTGAACAACCGGGCCGAGAACAGTCATCAGCCCACCCGGCAGCGTGAACGCGCCATGAAAGGCTTCCACAGCGTCGGCGGAGCCCAACGGTTCCTGTCCGCGTTCAGCGGCATCTCACCCCACTTCCGACCCCGCCGGCACCAGATGAGCGCTCCCGGCTACCGGGCCGAGATGGCCATCCGCTTCGCGATCTGGGATCAGATCACCGGCGCCGCCGGCCAGCCCGCCAAGGCTTGAGCACCGGCCCGAAACCCGGCCCTCCCCACGCCCCGATACGCGGTCAGAGACCCACGCACCCAATAATGTGACAACGCCCTCCGGCCCCGCACCGTCCGACGACGAGGACGGGGCCGTGCAGTTGGGGGGCTGCGAAGGTCTGCCTCCCGTGCGGACCGAGGTGTCGTGCGGCCTCACCTCGTTCGGTGACCTCCGCCACCACTGCCCTCGCGGGCGCGACGAGACCCGCTCCGTCGCCGCATGCGTCACGGCGCGCGATACGGGCGACGCACCGGCCCGGGTCGCGGTGATCAGCGGTACGGGCCCCGGGGGTAACGCAACGAGCGGGCGGCGCGGGTGACGGGCGCGGGCGAGACCCTCACCGTGTCGCCCTCCGGGGGGCGGCCGTTACCTGTACGACATCGTGCTGGGAACGGCGGCGGACGGGCCTACGGGCCCCACCGTGGTCCGCGTGTGTCAGCAGGGTCGGGCCGGTGCGCGGCCGCCGGTGCGCTCGGCGTCATACGAGAGGGGCGGCCGACGGCAGAGCGGCGAGGACGTCCGGGTAGGTGGTGCGCACCTTCGTCGTGTCGAAGCCGTACCTGTCCAGGGCCGCACCGCTGATCAGCCGTTTGCTGCCGTTGGAGACGAGGTGGACGTCGGTGCTGTCCGTGCTGCGCGCGAGGTGGGCGTAGGCGGTCAGAGCACCGCCGTCGCTGATGTTGTCCGTGGTCAGCACCAGGCGTACGGCGGTGGAGTCGCCGAACAGGGCGGTGTACGTGACCGGGCTGGGGACCAGGTGGCGCCGGCCGTCGAGGACGAGGTAGACGTCGGCCGAGCCGGCCGCCCGGATGCGCAGGCCGTCGAGTTCGGGGTGGGGTTCCGCCTGCGCGGAGGCGGTCCCCGAGGCCGCGCGGTGAGGCGGGGCAGCGGCGGCAGCGGCGGGAAGTGTCGCGCCGGCCGCGGCGGCGATGCCCAGAGCGGTGATGAGAGCGGCGGCGCCGCGGACGGCCAGGTGGTGCTTGTTCATGACGGGGCTCCTGAAGGTCGTGGGTCTCAGTCCGGCTACCGGAGTGATTGAAAGCTAATGCATTTTTGATGACGCATCAACAAAAACAGCGGCGCGGGCACCAGATCCAGCCACGCTGCCGGTGCCTCGGAGCAGGACTCCGCGATGCGGCTCTCGTCGCGGTGGACGAGGGCGCCCTCCCCCACCGGACACCGGCCCGCGCCCGGGCACGGCCAGCGCCGGAGCCACCGGCCGCGGGAGACGTCCCCGGAGCCGCGCGGCGGGGCGCGGGCCGAGCAGCCGCGCGGCGGCGGGCGGGGACGGGTAGCATCCACCGCCGACCACCGGGACCGCTCCCCGGACGGGCAGGGGTGCGTGGGTCCCCGGGAAGGGCGTGCGGTCGTCGTGGAGCACGGCGGAGGCGACGATCGCGGCCGGTCCGAGCCGGGTGCAGGCGGCGGCGAAGCGCGGCAGGCGGGTGAGGGACCCGGCACAGAGGGCCAGGAGGCTTCCGCGGCCCGGCTCCCGCAGGCGTGTGCGCGGACCGAGGCATCCCCGGGACGGCGGGCCGGGGGTCGTCTGCACGGTCAGGAGGAAGGATCGGCGCACGGCAGGGCCGGTGGCACTGCCCTGAGCAGGGGGTGCCGGGCGGTCCCGGCCGCGACCAGCGGCAGGAGGGGCCACAGCAGGTGGAACTGCTCCTCCACGGACAGGGACCGGTAGGGCTGGAAGGGACTCGGAACCTCCCCTTCACGCAAGTGGTCGGTGCCGGGCACCGCGAGGTCGATGTTCACGACGTGCGAGGCGCTTGCCCATGCGTCCCGCACGAACTCCCCGTGGCGGGTCTTCGAGGCGAGGAGCCGGCAGCCGGCCGGGGTGGCCGGCGGGACGAGCGCGGCCGGGGGAAGGATGTGCGGGGCGCGCCGGGCGCGGAAGCGGCGCGGGGACGCGGTTCCCGTCCGGGCTGCCCCGTGGAGCAGTCCGGACGGGGTGAGGAAGCGGGGATGACGGAGAACGCGCCGGCCCCGACGTGTCCGCCGGCGATCCGGGGAGGACCGGCGTGGGCGAGGACGACGAGCGGGACGGCCGGCCCGCGGAGCCCGGGGAGGCCGGATCCGAACGGCGGCTTCGTCGTGTCAGGCGGCCGGGATTCGCGCTGTGCCCGGGCAGGGCCGAAAGCCGTCGGGGGAAGCGGGCCGGCCGTCCCGCGGCGTGCGGCGCGGCCGAGGGCCCGGACGGCTGGTGTCATGCCCTGGTCTGTCCGCGGCGGGGCGGGCGTCGCCGTGGTCCGGGGCACGCGGAGATCGTCCGGGCGGCTCGTGCCGGAGAGGCGAGCGGTGACCGCGGGCCGGCCGGATCCTGGGAGCGACAGGGCCACCCTGGGCCCTCGTTCCGGCGGTGCTCCTCGGCGAGGATGAGGGCATGGACCGTCTCGTGACTCTCGGAGAGTTCCTCAGGGCCGCCCGGGCACGCCTCAAACCCGCCGATGTCGGTTTCCCGGCCACGGCGCGACGGCGGGTGGCGGGGCTGCGACGTGAGGAACTCGCCCAGCTGGCAGGAGTGAGCGTCGACTACTACACGCGCCTGGAGCAGGGACGCAGCCGCACCGCGTCGCGTGCCGTCCTGGACTCCCTGGCCTCGGCGCTCCACCTGGACGACGCCGAACGCGTCCACCTGTTCAACCTCGCGGCCCGGCCGGAGCGGGTCCACCGCCCGGCCTGCGCACTCCGGCAGGCCGTGAGCCCTGTCGTGGAGCAGTTGCTGGCCAGGCTCGACACCGTGTACTGCCCGGCGTTCGTGCTGGGCCGGCGCACCGACGTGCTCGCGGGCAACCGGCTGGCGACCGCGCTGATCACCGACTTCGCCGCGCTGCCGCAGCACGAACGCAACCAGGCCCGCTTCGTCTTCCTCGACCCGTACGCACGGGAGCTGTACGCCGACTGGGAGGAAGTGGCGGCGGACACGGCGGCGATGCTCCGCATGGACGCCGGCCGGCACGGCACGGACCCGGAGCTGAGCGAGCTGGTGACCGACCTGTCCCGGCAGAGCTCCGTGTTCCGCCGGATGTGGGCGGACCAGCGGGTGATCGAACGCACCGCGGGCACCAAGGGGTACCACCATCCCGTCGTCGGGGACCTCACGGTCACCTACCAGGCCATGTCCGTGGCAGGCGAGGGGGACCAGACCCTGTTCGTCTACACCGCCCCCGCCGGCACGGCGGACGAGACCGCGTTGCGGCTGCTGGCGACCTGGTCCTCGTCCACGGCCTCCCCCGCCGCCCCTGACGGCGAGCCCCTGCGCAGGTGAGGACGGCCGCCTGCCGTTCGCGCTGCACGTGTCACCCCGTGCAGCGCCGCCGGGCGGGCGGGGTGAGCGGAGGGCGGGCGGCACCCGGCGGGGAGGCGGCCTGGTGGACGAGCGGCCTCTCGGCCGACATGGCGGACCCCGGGAGCACACCCGGCTGCGCCGCCTGGTGTCCGCGGTGTTCGCCACCCGGGCCGTGGAGGGACCGGCGCCGCGGGTGAC
Organism: Streptomyces glaucus; assembly: GCF_039533365.1. NCBI lineage: Bacteria > Bacillati > Actinomycetota > Actinomycetes > Kitasatosporales > Streptomycetaceae > Streptomyces > Streptomyces glaucus. Next base: position 158,335 of record NZ_BAAATK010000011.1, on the reverse strand, counting down.
CGAACCGGCCCACGATCTCATCGGCGCGTTCATCGGGCAGGGCCGCACCGGCCTCGTCGCGTCCTGCACCACGCCGCTGCCGATCACGGTGATCCTGGAGCTGCTGGGGTGCCCGAGGAGGCGCGCGAGGACCTGCCGGCGTGGACGCGCCACTTCCTGAGCGCCCCCTCCGATCAGCGGCGTGCCGGTCCGCCGGCGCTCAACGGATACCGGCGCGACCTCCTCGCCGCCGGGCGGCGCGCTCCCTCGGACGATCCGCGGTCCCGGTCGATCGCCATACGCGGCGAGGATTCCGGCAGGCTGTCCGGCACCGCACTGCTGGGCGCCGCGGTCGTCCTGGTGGTCGCCGGCCACGAGACCACCGTCAGCTCCTGGGCAACGCCGTGGTCGCCCTGCTCGACCGACCGGACCAGACGCGCGCCCTGCGGGAGAACCCGCGGCACATCCCCGGCGCGGTCGAGGAGTTGCTGCGCTGCGGCCCGCCCCTGGAGGTGATCCCCGCCCGGTTCACGACCGGGGAGTCCGAGCCGGACGGCCGGTCGATCGGGCCCGCCGAGACGGTGACCGTCGCACTGACCTCGGCCGGCCGCGACGCCCCGGTCGAGGCCGGAGCCGACCCCGACCGGCTGGACGTCCTGCGCGGGAACGTCCGGCACACGTCCTTCGGTCACGGCATCCCCCACTGCATCGGCGCGCCGCCGGCCCGGCTCGAAGCGGCCGTCGCGCTGCGTGCGCCGCTGTCGCGCCTGCCCGATGCGGAGCGGGCCGACGCCGGCGTACCGGTGGCGCGGCCGCCGGCCGGCATCACGCGGGGGCCGGTGCGGCTTCCCGCGCGCTCCACGTCCTGGGCACGGGTGCACCTCCGAGCACACAACGCCCGGGGCCGGCATCTCGTGCCGTCCCCGGCCTCGGTTCCGTCGCAGCCGTACCGCCGAGGTCAGACGGCTGCGACGACGAGCGCGCCGGCGGTGGCGAACGTGTGACGGAACTCCTTGAGGGGCCGGTACTCCTCGGACTCGTAGAAGTCCCGCACCGCCTGCTTGTCGGGGAATTCGAGGATCACGCCGATGCCGGGACGCCGATCCGCCTCCAGAACGAAGCAGTCGGTGTCGCGGGCGATGGGCCTGCCTCCGTACTTGGCGACCACGTCGAGGGTGCGGGCCTCGTAGTCGCGCATCTTGTCCTCGTCCCGGGGGGTGACGCTGATGACCATGTAGGCGCTCATGCTGCAGTCCTTGGCTGACGTTCCATCAGTTCGTTAGTTTGTGAACAATTTGATTGAACACCAGGCCTCGCCCGGGCGACAACAACGGCACCGGTGACGTGGACCACAACAGTTCACATCCATGCGAACCAACGACATGGGCGGGGCACCGCGGACCGTGCCGGAACCGTGACGAAGTCAGGCAGGTGTCGCCGCCGTCCGGGCGTACGCCGCAACTCAGCATGGAGCAACGGCACTCGGCGCATGCGTGCGCCGAGTGCCGCCCCCACGGACCATCACAGAGAGACGCGCATGCGAATCAGGACAGCAACGACCGCACTGATCGGGGCGACGATGGTGGCGATGTCGGCCGCTCCGGCCCTCGCCTCCACCCCGGCCCTCCCCGCACCCGACACCCAGGCCCTGCGCACGGTGCAGCAGAAGGCCGTCTCCCTGGGTGCGCCCGGTGCCCTGACCCGCGTCGACGAGAGCGGGCGGAGCTACCGCGTCGTGACCGGCGTGGCCGACACCGGCGACCAGACCCGGATGGACACCGGTCGCCGCTTCCGCGTCGGAAGCGTGAGCAAGACCTTCACCGCGGTCGTGGTCATGCAACTGGTCGCCGACGGCCGCATCGACCTGGACGCCCCGGCCAACCTCTACCTGCCGGAGCCCCTGCCCAGCGACGCGATCACCGTACGGCACCTGCTCGGCCACCGCAGCGGCCTGTACGACTACAGCAACGACATGTTCGCGCGGACCGTCCCCGGCTTCGAGGCGGTCAGGAACAAGGTCTTCACCTACCAGGAGCTGATCGACCTCTCCACCGGGCGCCCGCTCAACAACGCGCCCGGCACGGCCTACAGCTACTCCAACACCAACTTCGTCGTCCTCGGCCAGATGATCGAGCACGTCACCGGCGCGTCCGTGGGCGCCAACTACCAGGAGCGCATCTTCACGCCGCTGGGTCTGCGCAACACGTCCTACGTGCACCCGCGCACCACCCTGTCCGGCTCGTACGCGCGGGGTTACCTGCGTCAGGACGACCCCTCACTGCCGCTGGTGGACTCCACCGAGCAGACGGTCTCCTGGGCGCAGTCGGCCGGTGCGGTGATCTCCGACGCCGAGGACCTCAACCGCTACACCTCGGCGCTGGTGAAGGGTGAGGTGGTCCGCGAGGACCTGCTGGAGGAGATGATGCGGATGACCCCGGTCACCTCGGACGGCACACAGATGTACGGACTGGGCCTGCGGGCGCGCAGGCTCTCCTGCGGTGTCACCGTCTACGGCCACACGGGGACCGTCCAGGGCTACTACACGTACGCGTTCACCACCGAAGACGGCTCGCGCAGCATGACGTCACTGGCGAACACGTCCAACAACGGCGCGGTCAACAGCACACTGGGCGGGACCCTGGAGGCCGCGTTCTGCGGCACCCCGCCCGCCGCCGCCGCGACGGTCCAGAACTCCACCGCCGGTTACGGCCCGCAGGCTCCGGCCGTCGACTGAACCAGTCGGCGGGTCACCCGCGCGCAGCGGCCCGCACGCCCTCACGGCGGCGGGCCGCCGCCGGCACGCCCGGCCGCCGCGTCGCGGTCAGGCCGTCGTCGCGGGCTGCCCGTCCTCCCGTCCGGCTGCCGCCCGCCGGACGCTCGTCAAGCGCCATGTCCCGCGCGTCACCCGACGGACGGCGGAGCCGGACTCCGTGCGCGGGTGGCGGGCACCGTCGGGTGCGCTCACCTCGTCGCGGCCGGCCGTGGGCACGTGGACCTCCGCGACGGCGCCCGCCGGCGCCTGCACGTCGGTCCTGAAGGCCGCTCCCTTCCGCGCCCGGGCGGCGCCCGCGGTCCCCCGCACGGTACGGATCGAGGTCCGTGCCCAGTCGACACGCTCGGTCCCGACCCGGTCGTCGCCGGCCCGCCGGCGGAAGGCGTGCGCATGCAGCCCGGCGCCGGGTTGTTCGGCGTCCTCCGTACGGCCGACCAGCGCGTCGGCGAGGCCAGGCGCCGCCTCGGGGCCGGCACGGCGGCCGGGAAGGCGGTCCCGGTGCGGCCCTGCGCCGACGGGCGGCGGGCCTGGCTGTTCGGCAGCGCCGGTGGCGCTGCCGAACAGCCAGGTCCGCAGACCATCGCCCACGTCGTCCCTCTGGCCGGTCCGCGCGGCGAACGCGGCGTCGTCCAGCGGCCTCCCCCGCAGAGGCCGGGCCGCCGGGAACGTCAACGAGACCACGTCCCCGGCGGTGCCCGGACCGCCGAGCTCCCGGGAGCACGCGCCCGTGCACGGCCCGCGCGTGCTCCCGGGGGAGCCGAGCGAAGGGCTGCGGGTCACCGGCCCGGACACGGGCGCGTGGAGAAGGATCCGCGCCCTGTCCTGCCGGCCCGCCGCAGGCCGTCTCAGTGATGCGGGTCGCTCCTGGGACTCGAGGGCACCGGCGTTCCCGGGCTCGGCCTCGCCGAGGGCGAGGACACCTCGTCCGCCGGGGGGCGGACGCCTGCCGGGAGGGGTTCCAGGATCTGGCCGAGCAGGTGCGGCGGACCTGCGGTGACTCCGGCCTGTTCCAGGGCGCGCCAGTGGGCGAGGGCCGTGGAACCGTCCACCAGGCCCCGCACGAGGGGCACGTCCGCGCCGGCGGCGTGCAGCAGCGACTCCGTGCGGCAGGAGGCCAGCGTGCCGGGGAGCCCGTGCTGCGCCACCGCCGCGCCGGTCGCGACGAGGTCGGGCAGTCCTTCGGCCAGGGCGCGCCGGGTGGCGCCGACCGTGAGCAGTCCTCCGCCCAGGACCAGGACGTCCGCGGGCTCACGCATGCGGGCGAGCGCCCGGCCGGTGTCGAAGCAGTGCGGGAAGCTGTCGTCCACGACGATCGTGCCGGGACGCAGCCGGTCGATGTCGACGAGGGCGCCGTGTCCGCCGACCGCGGCGACGAGCAGCCCGGCCTCGTACACCGCGTCGGGCAGGCCGGGGTCCGAGACGTGCACGGCGACTTCTCCGGCCAGGCCGCGTTCCCGCAGCGTCCGCGCCAGGTCACGCAGGCGCGGGCCGCTGCCCGGCACGTCGCAGAGCAGCAGCCGGGCCGGCGGACGCCCGGCCAGGGTGAGCAGCAACTCCAGCGAGGAGGTGCCGATGGAGCCGAGCCCGACCACCGCCAGTTCCGTGCCGGCCAGGTCCCGGCCGGTGGCCGACAGTGCGGCGTGCACCGTGCGCACCATGGAGACGACCGTGGCCGCGTGCCCGGTGGTGATCGCCGCCGGGCCGTGGGAGGCGCGCAGCACGTCGAAGCCGTAGCCGGTGAGCGAGGGGATCATCCCGGCCAGGGAGACGCAGCGGGCGCCCAGTGCCGAGGCCGTCTCCACGGCGCGGACGGTCCGCCCGGCCAGGGCGCCGTCGCCGGCGAGTTCGTCGGCGAACAGCGGCAGGGCGACGAAGCCGGACCGGCCCAGCGGGGTGGTGGTCGTCTCCAGCAGCCGGGGTGCGCCGTCCGGGAACAGCAGGCGGCGGATGTCCTCGCGGGCCGTCCTCTCCGGCAGGCCCGCGAGCCGCGCCAGATGGACGGGCGCGGGCAGGTAGCCGACGAGCGCGGCGTCCAGGTCCTGCCCACCGGGACGCGTGAACCGCCGTACGGGCCGCACCGTCCGGGTGACGAGCCGGTCGCGCAGCCCGTCGGCGAACGCGGCGAGCGCGGGCCCGTCGAAGGCGGCCGCCGCACCGCGCACGGTGACCCGCAGCCGGTCCCCGTCGGGCCGCACCGCGAGGAAGACGTCCGTGCCGGCGGCGGGCGGTGTGAAGTCGCTGTCCTCCTCCTCGTCCCACCGCACGGCCAGGAGGTCACCGCTCCGCGGGCCCAGCGGGCCGAAGTCGAGGAAGGTGAAGAAGAACTGGGACGTCAACGGCAGTCCGGCGGCGTCCCGCGGGACGATGTCCTCGTGGATGCGGGCGGCGATCGTCTCGTCGACGACCCTGCGCACGCGCTGCGGGAAGTCGTCCCCGGGCGGGGCGGCCCGGGTGCCGGGTCCGAAGGGGCGGACTGCGACGGCGGTGGCGAACGGCCCGAAGACGCGGTGGATGTCGGGCAGGGGGTGGTCGCGGCCGGACACGGCCAGCCCGATGACCAGGTCCTCCTGGCCGGTGAGGGTGGCGAGCGCCTGGTGGTAGGCGGTGAGCAGCGGCGCGTACAGGGTGGCACCGGCCTCGGCGGCGATCTTGCGCAGCGCGCCCACGACGGTGGCGTCCAGGACGAAGCCGTGGGAGCGGAAGCCGTCGGAGGCGGAGCCGGGGGCACCGGACGCGTTCGGCTGTCGTTGCCCGGCTCCCCCGGCCCGTGCCCGCAGGACCGGTTTGCTGTAGGGCGCGCACAGGTCGGCTCGGCGCCGCCGCGCGCCGTCTTCCTCCGGTCGCGGGGGCGCGGGCCGCCCGGCGAGGCGTTCCGCGTGCTCGCGGAACGTACCGCACAGCTCGGGCAGTCCGGGTGCCACGCCGCGGTTCAAGTCGTCGTGGACGGTGGTCAGTTCCCGAAGGAGCAGGGCGGCACTGTAGCCGTCGCCGATCAGGTGGTGGGCGTGCGCGACGAGCACGTGCTCCCGCGGGGTGAGGGTGAGCACGCTCAGCCGCAGCAGGGGCCAGGCCCATGGCTCGAAACGGCGGCGCCGCTCGTCCTCGACCCGCTGCTCCAGCTCCTGCGGTCCGGACACGGTCTCGAAGGTGACCGGCAGCCGCAGCGACGGGGGCAGTTCCTGCTGCACCGGCGGCCTCGCCCCGGCGGGGAAGACCGTGCGCAGCATCGGATGCCGGGCCACCAGGGTGTCGACGGCCCGTTGGAAACAGTCCCGGTCGAGCGGGCCGGTCAGACGCAGCCGGGCCAGCCAGGACGCCCCGGTGCCGGGGGTGAGGGCCTCCGCGAGCAGGAAGCCGCGCTGGCCCGGGGTGACGGGGTAGGCGTCCGGGAACGCCGGGGCCGCCGGGTCGCGGTCGCTGGTGGGCGGTTCCGCTTCGCCTGCGGAGACGTGGGGGCGCCTCTCCTCCCCCGCCGCGTCGGCGTCGGCGGTTGCGGCGTCGACGGCTTCGGCCAGTTCGGCCAGGGTGCGGTGCCGGTAGACGGCGGTGGGCCGGGGCAGCGGGCCGCCCCTCTGCCGGGCGAGCAGGTCGAACACCTGAAGGGCCAGCAGGGAGTCGCCGCCGCGTTCGAAGAAGTCGTCGTGACGCCCGACCTGGTCGACGCCGAGCACCTCGCACCAGATGCGGCCGAGCTGCTCCTCCGTGGCGGTCGTGTCCGGCATCGGGCCCGACACCGGCGGCGTGCCCGCGGCCGGTGCCCGGACCCGCGCGAGCAGCGCCCGCCGGTCGGTCTTGCCGGTCCCGGTCAGGGGCAGGCAGTCCAGGAGGACGATCCGGGCGGGCACCATGTAGGGCGGCAGGGAGTCCGCCAGATACCGCCGCAGCGCCACCGCGTCCACGCCCTCCCGCACCCCCGGTGCCACGGGCGCGACGAAGGCCAGCAGCCTTCCGGCGTCGGCCAGTACGGCTGCCTGCGCGACGTCCGGACAGGCGCGCAGCACGGCCTCCACCTCTCCGGGCTCGACGCGGTGGCCCCGTATCTTGACCTGGTCGTCGGTCCGGCCGACGAACCGCAGCGCGCCGTCGGGCAGCACCTCCACCCGGTCCCCGCTGCGGTACCAGCGGCGGCCGTCCCGCCACACGAACGCGGCCCGCGTCAGCTCGGGTTCGCCGAGGTAACCGGCGGACAGGCCGACGCCCCCGATCAGCAGCTCGCCGGTGCCGCCCGGACCGGCCTGCTCACCGCCGGGGCCGGCCACGAGCAGCTCCGTCCCGGCGACGGCGCGGCCGATGGGCAGCGTCGTGACCTCGTCGGCAGGGCGCTCGGTGACGAAGTGGCAGGTGGCGTTGATGGTCGTCTCGGTCGGCCCGTAGAGGTTCACGATCCGCTGCTCCGGACCGAACAGGTCGAACCAGCGGCGCACCCAGTCCGCCCACAGCGCCTCCCCGCCGACGTGCACCAGGCGCAGCGCGGACAGGTCGGGCGGCCGCTCACCGCGCCGGAGACGGTTCTCCGCCGCGGCCAGCAGCCGCTCCCACAACGACGGCACCGAACTCCACACGGTGATCCGCGCCCGCTCCACGTGGTCCAGCAGCAGCTCCGGGTCGCGCACCAGGTCACGGTCGGCGGTCACCACCGTGGCGCCGGTCAGCAGCGGGGCGAGCAGTTGGCGTACGGAGGCGTCGAAGCACGGGGACGAGGTGTTCGCGAGCCGGTCGCCGGGGCCGTAGGCGAAGGTGGTCACGGCCCAGTCGAGGTAGTTCTCCATCGCGCGGAAGGTGACGGGCACCGCCTTGGGGCGGCCGGTGGAGCCGGAAGTGAAGATGACGTAGGCCGTCGCGTCGGAGTCCGCGGCGGTCTCGTCGGGGGAGCCGTCCGGTGACCCGGCGGCGGGTCCGGGGGCGGCGACGGGTTCCGTGTCGATGACCACGGGTGCGGCTGTCGCGGCCGTGAGCGCCCGCGCGGCCGGTCGGGTGCGGTCGTCGTGCACGACCACGCGGACGCCGCACCGGGCCGTCTGCTCCGCCAGCCGGGCCGCCGGGTGCTCCGCGTCCAGCGGCACCCATCCGGCGCCCGCCCGCAGGATCCCGACGACGGCGATCACCGTGCCGGGGCCCGGGGAGGTGACCATGCCCACCAGGTCCCCCCGCGCCACGCCCCGTTCGCGCAGGCGGAGGGCGAGGGAACGGCTGGCCGCGTCCAGGTCCCGGTACGTCAGGGACAACCGGCCGTCGTCGACGGCGATCGCGTCGGGAACGGTACGGAACCGGTGCAGCAGACGGCCGACGACAGTCGCCCGGGGAACACGGGCGGGCACCGGCGCGAGGGGGCCGTTCCTCGTGTCCGGGGACCCGGCGTCGCCTTCGAGGGCACGCAGTTCCCGTTCGTAATCGGCCGCGTGACGGGTCGTCGTGGCGGCGGTGAAGAGGCGCTCGGGGGCGTTCCAGGACAGCCGTAGCAGGGGCCCGTCCTCCCAGACCAGCAGGTTCAGCCGGGTGGCGGCCGAGCCGGTGCCCGCGGCGGTCGGCCGCACGTCGACCGGGCAGTCCGCGCCCAGCGTGGCCGGGAAGCGGGCGAAGCTGAAGCTCGCCGGGCTCACCGCACGTGGCCCGGAGGCGTCGCCCGGCATCATCCGGGCCAGGTCGAGGCTGCTCACCGTGGTGTGCCGCTCGCTCTCCAGCCAGGCCAGGCGCACGCGTTCGGCGAGGTGGGGCAACGGCTCGTCCGGGTCCGTGTCGAGCAGCAGCGGCAGGGTGTCGGCGAGAGGGCCGACCAGCCGGTCGAGTCCCGGCAGCCGGGCGTCCCGGCCGGCCCGGGCGACATCGACCGCGACGGCCCGGTGCCCGCTCCACCGGGCCAGGCAGCGGGCGTAGGCGGCGAGCAGGAGATGGAAGAGGGAGACGTTCCACCCGGCGGCCCTCTCCCGCAGCGCGGCGACGAGATCCTCGTCCAGGGCGTGGTGCACGGCGACGAGGGGGCCGGGGCCGTCCTCGGCGTCGGGACGACCGTCGTAGGGCAGGGGCAGGGGGACGTGGTCCGCCAGCCGGGCCGTCCAGTACGCGAGGTCGTCGGCGCGGACGGCGGGCCGTCGCGCGTCGGTGGCGTAGGAGGCGAAGTCCGGTGCGGGCGGCAACGCGGAAGGGGCGCGGCCGAGGGCGAGGTCGGTGTAGAGCGTCCACAGTTCCGTGCCGAGCACGTTCAGGCTGTAGCCGTCGGCTGCCACGTGGTGCACGGCGAGGATCAGATGGGCCACCTCCGCGTCCTCGGTCACCAGCAGCGCCCGCAAGGGGGGCTCGGCGGTGAGGTCCAGCGGCCGGTTGGCCAGCTCCGTCTCCAGCGTCTGCAGCGCCGCCGCGCCCCCTGGGCACGACCGCGTCTCGAACCACACCTCGGGTGCGGCGCCCGGCGTCACGACCTGGTGCGGCACCCCGCCGTCCTGCCCGATGCGCATCCGCAGCATGCCGTGCCGGCCGGCCAGCGTGGTGAGGGCGCGGCGCAGCAGGGCGGGGTCGAGCGGCCCTCGGACGGTGTGCCGTACCCAGCCGCGGGCCGGGGTCCGCGGATACAGCACGCTGCTGGTGTGCAGGGCCAGTTGGACGGGCGTGAGCGGGAACGGCACGCCTTCCGCGGTGGTGGCCGGGCCGGGCGCGTCACCGGGCGGTGCCGCCGCGGCCCGGGTGCCGTCGCCGGCGGGCCGGGCGTCCAGGTGTGCGGCGAGTTCGCGCACCGTGCGGTACTCGAAGAACAACGTGGCCGGAAGCTCCCGGCCCAGTGCGCGCTCCAGCCGCCGGACCAGGTCGACCGCTGCGAGCGAGTCGAGGCCGAGCGAGAGGAAGGCCTGGTCCTGGTCGACGGCCTCCGGGGGCAGGTGCAGGGCCTCGGCCAGCAGGCCGCGTACCAGGAGGCGCGTGCCGGACGCGCCGCCGGAGACGGCGGTGGGACGGGCGGGGGCGGTGGGACGGGTGAGAGTGGCGGGGGCGCGGTGTTCGGCAGGGCCTGCCGGGCCTTGCGCCTCTGCCGGGATCCTGTCGTCCGTCCGTACGGGTGCGCCGGTCCGGACGGAGCTGTCCGCGTCCGTCAGGTCGGCGATGACCAACTGGGCGGCCGTGTCGACGGCGCAGGCCGCGCGCAGGGCGCGCAACGCCTCGGCCGGGGCCAGGGGGACGCCGCCGGCTCGCAGAAGCGTGCCGTCCCCGACGGCGGCGAGCCCGGTACGGGCGACGGGGCCGAAGTTCAGCGCCAGCCAGCGGCACCCGGCGGCTCGTTCGGCCGCGGCGAAGGCGTCGAGGAAGGCGTTGGCCGCCGCGTAGTCGCCGAGCGCGCCCCCTGCGCCGGGAAGCACCGAGACCACCGAGGAGAAGGCCACGCACAGCGCGGGGCGGTGGCCGTGGCGCTCCAGGGCCCGGGCCAGCAGCCGGGTGCCGTGCACCTTGGCGGCCAGCGAACGGTCCGTGTCCTGCGGGCCGGTGCCGCGCAACGACCCCGGCAGGACCACCCCCGCCGCGTGCAGGACGACGTCCGGTGCGGGGGCCTCCGCGAGGAGGGCGTCGAGCTGCGCCTCGTCCGTCACGTCGGTCCGCCGGTAGCGCGCGTCGGCGCCGAGCTCGGCGAGTTCCGCGAGCAGTCCGGCAGGGGGCTGCGGGGAACGGCCGGCAAGGACGAGCGTGGGGCGGCCGCGTCCGGCGAGGTCCCGGGCGAGTGCCGCGCCGAGGCCGCCCGTGCCGCCGGTGATGAGGTAGACGCCGTCCGCGGGCAGGGGGCAGTCCGCGTCCGGCACGGCGGTGGCGGGCAGCGGCTCGACGCCCCGGAGCAGCCGGGTGCCGCGCCGCCAGGCGGTCACCTGGGTGCCGCTCCCCGTTGTCCGCACCTCGGCGAGGACGGCCTCCAGCCGCCGCTCCCGCGTGTCCCGGGAGGACAGGTCGGCGCAGACCAGCTGAGCGCCTTCGGTCTCCTGCGGGAACGCCAGCGCGATCCCGGTGAGCAGGGCCTGCTCGGGGCGTGGCCGGGCCTCACCGTCGGCGCCGGTGTGGTGGGCGTCCTCGGTGAGCACCAGCAGGCGGCGCGCACCGGCCCGGTCGAACTGCCGCACCGTGTGCCGGAGGTCGGCTGCCGCGGCCGGCCCCTCGGTGCCCTCCCCCGCCCGCCGGGACAGGTGCACGACGGTGTGGGCGGAGGCCGTGCCCGCGTGCGCCATCGGCACGCCGCGCTCGGCCAGCCACGTGGCCAACGCCCGCACGGCCTCGGCGTCGGGCCCGGTGACGAGAGTGACGGGGGCGGCTCCGGCGGGCGGGGCGGGCGGGGCCGGCGTCCAGGTGACGCGGTGCAGCAACCGGGCGGCGTCCGGGCCGGGCCAGTGGATACGCCGCTGGAAGGGGTACGTGGGCAGCGGCACGCGGCGTCCCGTCGGCGCCAGTCCGGCGTGGTCGACGGCGACGCCGAGCGTCCACAACCGGGCCACGGTACGCAGCAGTTCGCCGCGTCCACCGCCGTCTTCGCGGTGTCCGGCGGGCAGGGCGGAGAGCACGGTCACGGGGGCGCCGGGCCGGCCGGCGGTGGCCGTGCGCAGGGCTGCCGGCAGGTCGGTGCCGGGCCCGATCTCCACGAAGGTGTCGTACCCGTCCTCGGCCAGCCGCCGCACCGCCGCCCCGAACTGAACGGGGCGCAGGGCGTGTTCGCGCCAGTGGGCGGCGTCGGGGGCGGGCTCCCAGTCGGCCGTCAGGGTGCTCAGCAGCGGTATCCGGGCGGTACCGGGCGGCAGGGCGCGTGCGGCGTCGTGCACCGCCCGGGCGGCCGGCTCCATCAGCGGTGAGTGGAAGCCGTGCGAGACCGGGAGCTCGCGCGTGGCGATGCCCCGCGCGGCGAGGTCCGCCACGGCGTCCGCCACCGCCCGCACCGTGCCGGACAGCACCAGTCGGCCGGGGGCGTTGCGGGCCGCGACGGCCAGGGCGCCGCCCGAAGCGGCGACCAGCGCCTCCGCGGCGTCGTCCGCGCCGAGCACCGCGGCCATCGCGCCGCGCTCGGTCAGCTCGGCGATCGCACGACCGCGCGCGGCGGCGAAGCGCACCGTGCCGGACAGCGGCAGCAGGCCCGAGACGCAGGCCGCGGCCAGTTCCCCGGCGCTGTGGCCGGCGACCGCGTCCGGTACGACGCCCCAGGAACCCAGCTGGCGGGCCAGCGCCACGCCGAAGGCGACCAGGACGGGCTGGGTGATCTCGGTGCGGGCCAGCTCGGCCGGGTCGACGCCCGGATCGGTGCACCAGTCGGTGAGGGTGCGGCCCCGCAACGGGCCGAGCGCGGCGGACGCCTCGTCGAGGGTGTCCCGGAACACGGGTGCGGTGGCGTACAGCCGCGCCGCCATGCCCGGACGCTGGGCGCCCTGCCCGGGGAAGAGGAAGGCGAGGCGGGGGCGCGTGCGGACGGTCCCGGTGAACACGTCCGTGTCCCTGGGCGGACCGTCCGCCGCGGGGGCGGCGCCCGCCCCGGCGTCGGCCTCCGCCGCCCGTTCGCCGGCCGCGGCCAGGGCGGCCAGCCGCGCCCGTACATCGCCGTCCTCGTCGCAGACGAGGACCAGCCGGTGCCGGTCGTCGTCCCGGGACGTCCCGGCCGTCAGGCACAGGTCGGCGGTGGCGATCCGGGGGTGGGTGTCCAGGTGGGCCGACAGGTCGCGGACCAGGGCGTGCAGCGCGGGCCGGGTGGTGGCGGAGAGCGCCAGCACATGGGGGCCGTCGTCCGGCCGGGGCCCGTGCGCGGGGCGCGCGGTGGCCTGCTGGAGGACGGCGTGCGCGTTGGTGCCGCCGAAGCCGAAGGCGTTGATGCCCGCGACCAGTGGGCCCTGCGAGGGCGGCGCGGGCCAGGGGACGAGCCGGTCGGGCACCCGGAACCCGGACTCGGCGACGAGCGGGGAGGGCGGGTCGGCGTGCAGCGAGGGCGGCACCTGGCCGTGGCGCAGCGCCAGCACAACCTTGACCAGGCCGGGCAGCGCGGCGGCGTTCAGCAGGTGGCCGATGTTGGTCTTGGCGGAGCCCAGCAGCCGGGGGCGTCCACCGGGGAGTCGCGGGAAGGCGTGGGCGAGGGACTTCAGCTCGACGGGGTCGCCGAGGGCGGTGCCGGTGCCGTGCGCCTCGACGTACGTCACCTCGGCCGGGTCGACGCCCGCCGCGCTGTGGGCGGCGGTGATGACCTCGCGCTGGCGGGCGGGGTTGGGGGCCATCAGGCTCAGCGAGGTGCCGTCGTTGTTGACGGCGGTGCCGCGCACCACGGCGAGCAGGTCGTCGCCGGCGCGCCGGGCGTCCTCCTCCCGCCGCAGCACGAGCACCGCGCCGCCCTCGCCCGGTACGAACCCGTCGGCGTCGGCGGCGAACGCCCGGCTGCGGCCGGTCGGCGACAGGGCCTGCGCGGCGTGCAGCATCCGGTGCGCGGTCGGGGTGAGATGCAGGTTGACGCCGCCGACCAGGGCGATGTCGCACTCGCCCGCCGTGAGACTGCGGCGGGCGAGGTGCAGGGCGACCAGGGCGGAGGAGCAGGCGGTGTCCACGGCCAGGGCCGGGCCGTCGAGGTCGAAGTGCTGGGCGATCCGTGCGGCGAGCAGGTTGGGGAGGTTCCCGGTGAGCGCCGAGGGGGGCAGGTCCGTGCCGCTGTCCCCGGCCGTGCGGTCCAGCAGTTCCCGGTAGCCGCTGTCCCCCGCCGTCGTGAAGACGCCGACGCGGTGGGCTCGGCGGCGCGGGCCGGCGTATCCGGCCCGTTCCAGTGCCTCGTGCGCCAGTTCCAGCAGAACACGGGCCTGTGGATCGAGGGTGCGGGCCTCTTCCTCGGACAGCCCGAAGCGGTCCGCGTCGAAGGCTGCCGGGTCCTGGAGGAAGGCGCCCCGGCGGACCGCGGGGACCCGGTCGCCGTCCCAGCGGTGCGGCGGCACCGGGGTGACGAGGTCCCGCCCTTCGGCGAGCAGCCGCCAGTACGCCTCCGGTGTGTCCGCGCCGGGGAACCGGCAGGCCAGGCCGACGACGGCGAGAGTCCCGTCGCCCTCCCGGGCCGGGCCGCCGGAACGAGCCGGGCCGGGCGTGCCGTCCGAGCCGCTGCGATCCGCGACGTCCGCGCCGCCGTCCGCCCGCGCCAGGAGGTGGTCGACGAGCCCGGCCACCGTGTCGGCCCCGCCGCGCAGAGCCGCCGCCTCCAGCGGCGTGCCGAAGGCGTCCTCCAGCGCGGCCAGCACCTCCATGGCCTTCAGCGAGGTGCCGCCCAGCGTGCGGAACGACGCGTGGGCGTCGATCCGTGTGCCGTCCGTCCCCAGCGCTTCGGCCCACGCCTCGCGCACCGCCTGCTCGATGGCCGCCCGCGACCGCGGCGCACCGGCGCCGCCCGGAGCCGGCCGACCGGCGGGAGCGGCCGGGGCGCAGGGAGCGGCCCCGCGGCCGCGTACGACGACACGGGAGTACCGGCCCGCCTCGAACCGCTCCCGCAGCACATGGCGGCGCACCTTTCCGCTGGTGGTGCGCGGGAACTGGCCGGGCGGCAGGGCGACGACCCGTACGTCGTCGTGGAAGAGCGCCTCCCCCACCCGGGCGGCGACCCGTTGCAGCACCTCGTCGGCCGAGCGCGGCGGGCGCGCCCAGGAGACGAAGACCACCACGCGCTCGCCGCCGGTGTCCGGGTCCGTGGACCCCACGACCGCGGCCGTGCCGGGCGGCAGCCCGGGTGTGGCGGCGGCGACGTCCTCCAGGTCGGCGGCGTGGTGCTTCAGCCCGTTCAGGAACAGCACGTCCTTGTACCGGCCGGTGACGCACAGCCGCCCGTCGCGCAGGAAGCCCGTGTCCCCGGTGTGCAGCCATCCCCCGGCGGTGAAGGCGGCGGCGGTGGCCTCGGGCAGACGGTGGTAGCCGCGGGCCGTCTGGGGACCGCGCACCTGGATGTGCCCCACGCGCCGGTCGCCGAGCTCACGGCCGGCGTCGTCGACGATCCGGACGGCACAGCCGGGCACGGGATGCCCGAGGTCCATGAGTTCGACGGCGGAGCCGTCGGCGGCCGGGGCGTCCACGGCGCGTCCGCGGCCGAGCGCCGTGCGGTCCAGCGACAGCGGTGCGGCGATCTCGCCCGGCGGCGGGAACGTCACGGCGAGGGTGGCCTCGGCCAGGCCGTACACCGGCTGGAGGGCGTGCGGCGCCAGTCCCGCGGGCCGTGTGCGGCGGGTGAAGTCGCGCCAGACGGACGCGGAGATGGGTTCGGCGCCCACGACGACGCGGCGGACCGTGGTGAGGTCGAAGCGGGCCATGTCCTCCTCGGACAGGCGCCGTGTCGCCAGTGCGAGCGCGAAGTTGGCGGCCGACAGGTGTGTGGCCCGGTGGGCGGTGGCCGTCTCGAACCAGATCCCGGGCCTCCGCGCGAACGCCAGCGGCCCGATCCTGACCTGCTTGGCGCGGGCGGCGAGCGGCGCGAGATGCGTGCCGATCAGGCCCATGTCGTGGAAGTACGGCATCCAGCTGACGACCACGTCGTCGGGGCCCAGGTCGGAGGCGGCCAGGATCTGGCGCAGGTTGGCGGTCACCGCGGCATGGGTGAGTTCGACGCCCTTGGGCGCACCGGTGCTGCCCGAGGAGAACTGCACGAAGGCCAGGCCGTCGGGCTCGCACCCGGTGGGCCCGCCCAGGTCGTCGCCGTCGCGCACCTCCTCCAGCCGCACCACGGCCGCCCCGGCCGGCAGGTGCCGTACCAGGTCCTCAGCCGCCGAGTCCACGAACACCGGCGGCCGGTCCAGGTGCTCCCGGACGGGCAGGACCCGGCGGACGTCCGCGGCGAGCGGCACCGGAACCAGGTCCGCGCCGAGCAGGCCCCAGAACATCACCTGGAAGTCCTCGCTGCGGTCGGCGACCAGCGGAACGCACGTGCCGGGCCGGATTCCGGCCGCGCGCAGCCCTCCGGCCACCCGCCGGGCGGTGCTCATCAACTCCCGGTAGGTGATGTCGAGTTCGCCGTCGCCGCGCACATGCGTGGTCACCTGCTCGGGCGACGCGTGGGCGGCTTCCCGCAGGACGTTCCACAGGGTGTCGTGGTTCATGGTCCGTTCTCGAAGGTCGGGCCCTGGGCACGGGCGGGCCGTCCGCCCGTACGCCGGCGGGGGGAAGCCGTGAGGCAGTGCTCGGGGCGTTCTGCGGCACGAATCGTCGAGTGGTCGCCGGCTCGGTGGCCGGGTGATGGTGCAGGCGACGCGGCCGCCGTGTGCCAACTCACCGGCCGCGTCCACCCTAAGGGATCGGGGCGGGCCGCTCACGGCGGCTTCTCCCCTGGTCACGGTGCCGGGTCAGGAGTGGGAGCAGATCGTGAGCAACGGCGTCCGCGACCGGTGACCGCTGGAGTCGTCCGCCCGGACGCCGCGGGCCGGTGTACGGTCGGGTGCCCGACGCCCCGCTCAGGTGTCGACGGCCCGATCCCGCGCGCTGATGGAGCCCAGCAAGGCGAGGGCGTCGGCCGAAGGCGAGCCGGGCTCGGCCTGGAGAACGACGAGTTGCTGCCCCGGCGCACTGCGGACTGCGAACGTCTCGTGCCGCAACTCGATGTTCCCCACCGCGGAGTGGTGGATCCGCTTCACCTCGTACGGCGGGACCCGGATGTGGTCACGCGCCCACAGCGAGCGGAACTCGCCGCTGCGTACGGACAGTTCGCCGACGAGTCGGAGTACCCGCGGGTCGTCCGGTGTCTGCGCGGCCGTGTGCCGCAGGTCGGCCACGGCACGGTCCTTGGCGCGGTCGGTGTTGCGGTAGAACGTCTTGGCGGCCGGCTCCAGGAACAGCATGTGCAGTACGTTGTCGCGCTGGGCGAAGTCGGCGTACAACGCGTCGGCCAGGGCGTTCGCGGCCAGCATGTCCTGGGCGTGCCCGATCATGAAGGCCGGTGTCCCGGTCCAGCTCTCGATCAGCCGCCGCAGATGCGGGGCGACGCGCTCCACCCGGGCGGGGGGCCTGGTCCGGCGTCCGGACGGCTCGGCCAGGCCGTGCAGCCGGCGGGTGTCCTCCGCCCCGAGCCGCAGCGCACGCGCCACCGCGTCCAGGACCCGGCGTGAGGGACTGGCCTCCCTGCCCTGTTCGAGCCGCACGTAGTAGCCGGTGCTGACGCCCGCCAGGGCGGCCACCTCGTCCCGTCGAAGACCGGGCACCCTTCGGCGTCCGCTGCTGGTGATGCCCACCTCCGCGGGGCTGAGGCGGTCCCGGCGGACGCGGAGGAACCGGCCCAGCCCCGCGGCCGGGTCGGGCTGCGAGTCGTCCATGCGTCGAGGCTAGAGCGGAGAGGCCCCGCGAGGGCCGGCCGAGCGTGGGTGCATCGCACCCGGGATCGCCGCTCCCTCCCGGCCCTCCAGGCGCTCAGGGCCATGGCCGTGCCCGCCGGTCCCCGCCGGTCCGGGGCGGGGACCGGCGGGCTCGTCACCGGCACGGCGGGCGGGCCGGCGCCGGCCGCTGGGCCGGCTCAGTCCACGACCCTGCTGGTCGGCCGGTAGTTCCACGGCTCGTACTCGGGGTGCCGGGCGGCCCAGGCGGCGATGAAGGGACACACGGCGAGGAACTTGGTGTCCGCGTCCCTGGCCATGTCCAGCGCCGCCCTGGCGAGGGCCGACCCCACGCCGCGGCCCTCGTACGCGGGTTCGACCTCGGTGTGGACGAAGGCGATCACCTGCTTGGCCGGGATGTACTCGGCGATCCCCGCGAGCCGTCCGTCCACGTGGGCCTCGAGGCGTTTGTCGTCATCGTTGCGGACGATGGTGATGTCGGATTCGGCACCCGCCATGATTGTCTCCGTTCCTGGGCGGCTCCGGCCCCCTTGCCGGGGGCGGACGACCGTCTGCAATGGTGCTCGGCGATGCCCGCGGCACGCATCGGTGGTGGTCACCTGTGGCGTTCGGCCGCCCCGGGCGGCGCGGGTGAGCCTGGACGGCGATTGTCCCGCACGCGCGGTTCCGGCTGCCGCGCGGGCGGCGGGGGCAGTGCCGCGCGCCCGGGCGGCGGCTTCACTCGCGTGCCGCCGGCAACGTCACGGGCCGTCGGGCGGTGGCGGTCCAGGCGGCGGCAGCGCTGGTCGGCGAGGACAGCACGAGGACGACGAACACGGTCCGCCGCCGCCGGCTGCCAGGGCACGCCGACCGAGGGTGTGCCGGTGACGGCGGTGAGGATCTGCGCGTCGAAGTCCGTCCGCTGCAGCGCGGACAGGCCGGGGGCGGGTTCGAGGGTGGCGGCCGACAGCAGCAACAGCAGCGAGGACTGCGCCAGCGCCACGCCCAGGCGGACCGAGAGCACGGCTCCGGTGGACGAGGACCGGCGCTCGGCGAGGCCGGCCCGGCTCGGTGCCCGCATCGTCAGGCCTCCAGGGCGATGCGACGGTCGGCGACGGTGCGGGCGTCGGCGCCCGCGAGGCGGCCCGGAATCGGGGTGACCCGGGGCGGAGTGACGCCCGCCACAACAGTTCGCAAGTATGTGAACTTTCATATCATGGACACCATGAAGCCGCTGACCCACCCGCACCGCGACGAGTTGCGCATCGAAGCCGTCCTGGACGCCATGGCCAACCCCATCCGGTTGCGCATCATCGAGCGGCTCGCCGACGGCGAGGAACTCACCTGCTCCACCGCGCTGCCCGAGGTCTCCCCCTCCACCGCGAGCCGTCACTGGCACGTCCTGCGCGAAGCCGGCGTCCTGTACGCCCGCCGCGAAGGGCGCGTCGTCCTGCACCACCTGCGCCGCGACGACCTCGACGCCCGCTTCCCCGGCCTGCTCGACAGCGTGCTGCACGCCGTCCGCACCGCACCGGACGCCACCCACGCCTGAGCCCCGGCCGCCGAGCCATGCCCGTGAGCCGCGCACCGAGCCTCCCGCAGGAGGTGGTGCCACCTGGTCACGCGGCCCTTCGGAGAAGGGCCCGGCCGTCCAGCGGGAACAGGTCATCCATGTCGACCAGGCCGGTGTCCGCGACCACGCACTCGACGCCGGCGCGGCACTCCGCGATCAGGGGCGCCTCGACGGCCTCCCCGTCCAGGGCGGTGAGGCCGGGCTGCTGGAAGCCGTCGGCATCGGCGCCGGAACAGTTGCCGACGCCGATGGCGGCTTCCGCTCCGGCGGCGCGCGGGACGGGGATCGCGCACTCGCCGGTCCCCGCGAGGGCCCGCGGCTGTGACCCCACGGCCCGGCCGCGCAGGCGACGAGCGGCGGGGCGCGCCGCACCGTCATGCCGAAGCCGTGGGTCATCGCGTTCGCTCATCCCGGTACCGGGTGGCGGCGAAGACGACAGGGCCGGGCTCGATCAGCCTGTGCGCCCGGTCCGAGGGGCGGGCCTGGAGGCCGGCCGTGGACAGGCCGGCGCTCCTCACGTCGCGGCCGTGCGCGGGCCGGGGGTGGCGGCCCGCCGGCGGTCGTCCTGAGGAGTGCCGTCACACGCGCCCCGGAGGATGGAGGCCGCACCTTTCCGGGAACGACGGGGCCTGGCCCAGGACGCCGTCGAGGACCGTCGGTCCGGAGCCGACGGCGGTTCCTACGGAGCGGGGCTCTCGCCGCGCCCCTCCACGGCAGCCATGATCCTCTTCAGGAACATGCCGAGCGTTCCGACCTCGTCGGGGTTCAGCGGATCGAAAAACAGCCGCCGCACGGTTTCCGCATGTCCCGGAGCGGCCGCCTCGATGGTCTCCCGGCCTTTCTCCGTCAGCCGCACCATCGCGCCGCGCGCGTCATCCTCACACGCTTCCCGTGCGACCAGGCCACGCTTTTCCATGCGGCTTATCTGGTGCGACAGCCGACTCCGCTCCCAGCCGACCTCCGCGCCGAGATCGCGGGCGCGCAACACTCCGCCCTCGGATTCCGACAAGGGGGCGAGGAGGGCGTAGTCGGCCGCCGAGATGCCGGAATCCCGTTGCAGTTGCTGATCCTGGGCGCGCTGGAGCTCGCGGCTCAGCCGGCGGTAGGTCGACCAGATCTCGGCCTCGTGCGGGGCAAGCCATCGCGGTTCGGGCATGCCCCGACCCTACCAGATTGTTGATGCGTCATTAAATCATGCGGGGTTCCCAGGAGTCCTGCACCCAGGATAAGCGCGGCCTTCATCCCGTATCGGCGGCCAGGCAGGCTCGAATCCGTAGGAAGAAACCCCGTCCGGGAAAGCAAAAGGAAAGGCAATCCCATGGCCATCTGGTTCGTGACCGGCGCCTCCCGCGGAATCGGCGCAGAAATCGCTCGTGCCGCTTTGTCCGCCGGAAACAAGGTGGTGGTCGCCGTTCGTGACCCGGAGCGTGTGCCGGACGATCTGAAGCCGTCCGGGAACGTGTTCCCCGTCGCGCTGGACGTCACCGACAACGACAGCATTCCGCGGGCGGTGGAGGCAGCGGTGGACCGCTTCGGCGGCATCGACGTCCTGGTGAACAACGCCGGCCGGGGCCTGCTCGGCGCGCTGGAGGAGATCACCGACGCCGAGGCGCGCTCCCTGTTCGACCTGAACGTCTTCGGCCTCATCAACGTCACCCGCGCCGTCCTGCCCGTCATGCGCGAGCAGGGCTCCGGCAAGCTGGTGCACATCGGCTCACGCTCCGGCTTCGAGGGCGAACCGGGAGTCGGCCTGTACTCGGCGTCCAAGTTCGCCGTCGCGGGCATCAGCGAGGCCCTGTCGGCCGAGATGGCCCCGTTCGGCATCCAGTCCATGGTGGTCGAACCCGGTGTGTTCCGCACCGACTTCCTCGACGCCAGCTCCCTGTCGGTGGCGGCCGGCCGGATCGCGGCCTACGACGGCACGCCCGCGCACATGACGCTGGACTGGGCCGAGCAGGCCAACCACGCCCAGCTCGGCGACCCCGTCAAGGGCGCCGCCCTGATCGTCGAGGTCACCGCCGAGGAGAAGCTGCCCACCCACCTGTACCTGGGCCGCGACACCCTCGAACGCCTCGAGGTCAAGCTGCAGCAGATCCGCGACGACCTGGAGCCCTGGCGGGAGAAGTCCGCCGCCACCGCCCACGACGACGCCGCCTGACCCACGAGGCCGGCACGCCCACCTCACGCCACCCCTGGCCGGCCGGGCGGGAACGCCCCTCGATCCCGCCCGGCCCTCGCCCTGTTCCCTTCACGCGCATCCAAGGTGCCGTCATGTCCGCACTGCTCACCGGTACTCCCCTGGCCGGCCACGTGGCCGTCGTCTCCGGTGCCTCCAGCGGCATGGGCGCGGCGACCGCCGAACATCTCGCCGAACGGGGCGCCTCCGTGACCGTCCTGGCCCGCCGCACGGACCGCCTCGACGCCATCGTGAAGAACACCGGGGCCGCCGGCGGCACCGCGCTCGCCGTAGCCGTCGGCATCGCCGAGACCGTCGCCTTCATGGCCGCCGTCCCCCGCCACGTCAACCTCACGGAGATCACCGTCCTCCCCACCGCCCAGGCCGTCCAGGGCGTGCGTCGAAAGCGGGCCTTACGGATCTGGGAGCGATCGGGTTCGGGACGTGTTGGCCTGGCCGGTCGGCTGGTGCAGCGGCGTGCGGCAGCCCCGGCCGCGGGTGCGCCGGCGTGACGAGGAGCCGATCGGCGAAGACCCGGTGTTGCTCGGGCCCGGCACCGACAGCCCGCCCGCGGTCCCCGCCCCGCCGTTCGTGCAAGGCCGGCTCACGGGCGGCCTGCCACTCGGGGGCGAGTTCGTCGAGCAACCCGTCGAAATGCGCGCGGAAGACCCCGGATCGGGGGTGGGAACAGGCCGCACGGGCCCAGACTCGCGTCACGACTCGCCCGACCCGTGCGGACCTCCGCCTGTAACGCCAGGGCGCCTGCGATGATCGTCGTCATCAGGCCCGGCACGCGGCCGGGTGCGGCATCGATCGCCTCGCGAGACATCGAGCCGTGGCCACCGGGTACGACGAACTCGCGGTCCGCGACGGGGTTACCGTCCTCGCCGCCGCCATCAACGAGTGGTCGTGACGTACTGGTCCGACCACAACTCGAACACTCGTACCCGCCGGCCACCGGTGGGATCGAGGGTCTCACGGAACAGACGCATCCCCAGTTTGGTCATGATCCGTTCGGAGGCGTCGTTGCCCACTTGAGTGATGCTGACGATCCGCTTCAGCCCTCGCTCCTCGAACCCGAACCGTACAGCGGCCGCAGCGGCCTCGGTGGCCAAGCCCTGCCCCCAATAAGAACGTCCCAGCCGCCAGCCGACCTCAACCGCCGGCAGTACCTCCGGCAAGTAGCCGGGCACCGAAAGGCCGGTGAAGCCGGCCAGCTCGCCGGTGGACCGGATCTCCACGGCGAACAGGCCGAAGCCCTGTGACTCCCACTCGCTCTCCCATGCCTGGACCCGGCTACGAGTCCGCTGTTCGTCAAGGACGCTGCCGTCACGGATCCACCGCATGACCTCGGGGTCGGAATTGACGGCAGCCATGGGCGCCACGTCTTCCTCGCGCCAGCGACGCAGGATCAAGCGAGGAGTCTCAAGTGTGACCATCCGATCATTCTGGATCACCCATGGGCTCTCGATCCTCACCGGGCGCTTTCGATACACGCCCCAGCACCGTCACGCCCCGCGTCCCGGAGGTGGGGAGGAACAGCCGGGCGCTGCTCCTCCCCACCTTCCCGTGCGGCCGGCTCCGGCTCGACCGCCTTGCCGGTCAACGGCTTCGGCTACGTAGTGGTCGCCGATGTCGGGGTGGGGGTGCGGCTGGGAGGGTCGGTGGTGGCGGCCGCGGTTCCAGGCCGTCACCGATACGACGACGGAGACGACATGGCAGCCAACGGCATCACCTACACCGGCCTCGACGCGCTCTTGGAGCCCGGGAAGTCGGTACTGCTGCTGATCGACCACCAGGGCGCGCAGTTCGCCGGGATGCGCAGCATGAACGCCGACCTGGTGGTCAACAACGTCACGGCGCTGGCCAAGGGCGCCAGGCTGTTCGACGTGCCGACCGTCCTCACCACGGTGGTGGAGGACCGCGGGGGCCACATCATCCGCCAGCTGCAGGACGTCTTCCCCGGGCAGACGCCGATCGACCGGACGGCCATCAACACCTGGGAGGACCAGCGGGTCGTGGACGCGGTGGCCGCCACCGCGGCTGCTGGACGAACACGGTGCGGACGGGATCTCGTACCAGATGGTCCGCGGCTGCGTCGCCGACCGGCGTGAGGAGATCCGGGTCCGGGCCGGACGCGGCGTGGTGGAAGCCTTCGTCCCGCAGACGCACAAGCCCGGAGCGGAGGCGGAGGTCGACTTCGGCGACGTGACGGTGCGGCCGGCCGGCGAGCTGGTGACCTGCTACCTGTTCGCGTCCGGTTGTCCTGCCCGGGCAAGGCCGTCCACCGGATCTTCGCCTCGGCGGGGCAGGAGGTGTTCCTCGAGGGCCACGTCCACGCTCTCAACGTGCTGAGCGGGGTGCCGCCCGGGAAGGTCCGCTACGACAACCTCAGGGCCGCGATCGACCAGGCATGCCGGATGCTGAGGCTGCCCACCATCAGGTCCCGGTTCCCCGAGCTCGCCGAAACCGCCAGCCGCGAGCAGATGTCCTACCTCGGCTTCCTCTCCGAGCTTCTCCTGGCCGAGTGCGACGACCGGGCCCGCCGCCGGTCCGAGCGGCGCGTCAAGGCGGCCGGCTTCCCCCGCGACAAGTCGCTGCGGAAGTTCGACTTCGACGCCAACTCCAACATCGACCCGGCCATGGTCCACACCCTCGCCAAGTGTGGATGGATCAAGAAGGGGCTGCCGCTCTGCCTCATCGGCGACTCCGGCACGGACAGGTCCCACCTGCTGATCGCGCTCGGCACGGAGGCCGCAATGGCCGGCCACCGGGTCGAGTACGTCCTGGCGACCAAGCTGGCCGACGAGCTGGTCGAAGCCGCCGACGAGAAGCAGCTGACCAAGACCATCGCCCGCTACGGCCGCGTCGACCTTCTCTGCATCGACGAGCTCGGCCACATGGAACCAGACCGTCGCGGCGCCGAACTCCTCTTCCACGTCCTGCCCGAGCGCGAGGAGAAGAACAGCGTCGCCATCGCCTCCAACGAGTCGCTCTCCGGCTGGGCCAAGACCTTCACCGACCCCAGGCTCTGCGCTGCGATCGTCGACCGCCTCACCTTCGGCGGCAACATCATCGAGACAGGCACCGACTCCTGCCGCCTCGCCACCACCCGAGCCCGCGCCGAACAACAGGCGATCGCCTGAGCTGCGGAGACTCAGATGTGGGCCCGGATCTGCTTCACCGGATGGCCCAGTCGGTCCCCTAGAGCCGTCAGTTCGTCCTCGCTGAACCAGGGGCGTTCGGGGTTCCAGATGGCGATCTCGAACCGGGCGAAACCGCAGGGCCAGTCGTAATCCAGCACGTCGAGAGTGGTTGATCCTCCACAGCACGGGACCTCGACCGCGAGCGTGGTGAACCCGTCGTCGCAGTGAGCCTCAAGGAGATCGCCCCACCACTCCGTGTCGATGGCCGCCTGACACAAGGGGCAACCGATCCTCTCCAGGTTCGCCCCGCAGTCGACGGCCGTCACCACGTCGTGCCACGTCACCTCGATCTCCACCTCCACGCCGCCAGCCACACCAGGGGCCAGGTCCTCGACGAGCGCGACGACGTGGTCGACCGCATCGCAGTCCGGCTGCCACTGCGGATCACTCGGAATGATCGACAGGACGTCATCGCTCATGGCTTCCTCACCTCGTCAGGCCACTGACCACCGCAGCGTCGCGACGAGATGCTATCGATCAAACGTTCCAGAACGGCACCGTCCTGGACCTGACGCAACCGACACGGGAGCAGGGGTGCTCTCAGAACTCGGCAACATTTCAGTGCCAGCCCAGCGTCAGTTGCTGTCGGAACCCACCGACATCCGCTCTTGCCTCTTACCTACGCAGCCACGCTGCGGGATGTCCTCGCCGAGGCACTGGACACCCTGGGCCGCGATCCGCGACTGCGGAAGTACCACCGCGCCGTGGTGACGGGTCTGCTGCGCGGTGCCCCGACCCGCGAGGCCGCCGCTGAGCACCTTCCGTCGGCTCTTGTCCCGGGGGACCGACGGGATCGGGTCCTGTCTGTGGAACGTCGAGCTGCGCACCTCCCGCTCCGCGGGCCGCACCGCGTCCACCGAGCTCCCCGCACGTGACCGCGGCGCGTGCGGGGCGGTGACGCCGATCCACGCCACGAACCCGGACACCACGGTGCCCCACGTGTGTCAGCGGGACGGGTGCGCGGTGGCGAGCCGGGCCTCCACCTGCGGATCGGACACCCCCGCCCGCGCGGCCAGGTCGCTCGCCTCGCGCCACACGGCCAGTGTCTCGCCCCGTCGGCCGCTCCGCTGGATCACATCACCCAGCACGCACAGCGCGCTGATCAGCGGACGCCGGTGACGGTGCTCCCGGCACAGCTCGACCGCCACCCGGGCGTGACGGGCGGCCTCGGCGAGACTCCCGCGGGCCAGGTACGCCTCCGCCATGCCCGTGTGCCTGCGCGCCACCGCCTGGTGGTGCTCGGCCCCCCGCAGGAGGGCCAGCACCGGCCGAAAGGCCGACAGGGCCTTGTCGTGCTCGCCGAGAAGATGCGGCACCTGGCCCAGCCGGTCGAGCGCCCACGCCTCGTTGTGCGTGTGCCCCTTGGCGCGGTTCAGCTCCACCTGCCGCTCGGCCGTGTGCAGCAACGCGTCATCGACGTCTCCCATGCCCGCGCGCACCTGGATGAGGTTGCCCTGGATGATGGCGACGAGGGCCCAGCTGTCCTCGTCCAGTCCGTCCGCGGTGCGCACCGCGCGCTCCAGGCTCTCCCTGCTCGCCCGGGCGTCCTGCCGGGCGTAGGTGAGATAACCGCGCACGTTCTGGGCGTAGGCCGAGGTGAGCCGGCCACCGCTGCGTTCGCACAGGGCGGCGGCACGGTCGATCTGGTCCTCCGCCTCCGCCATGCGTCCCACTTCGGCGAGGGCGTGCCCCAGCGCGTACCGCGCCCGGCCCTCGCACGCCGTGTCGCCGTCGCTCCGCACCGAGCGGGACGCGGCGGTGAGTCGGAGAACGGCCAGGGCAGCGCCGATGATGCCGGCGCCCCAGGCCAGTGCGTCGTCGGCATCGGTCGGAAGGGGGCCGGCTCCGACGCAGGCGCGGCCGGTGAGGACGGGCACGTGGGCGTTCGCGAATCCGGACGACGCGGTGGGTGCGGGCGGCGGTGAGGTCGTGGGTGCGGCCGGGCAGCGCGGGCGAGGTCCATGGCAGTCCGCCCGCGGGGCCGGTCACGACCTGCGCGTTCACGCCGGGCGGGGACGGCAGCGGCTGTTTCCCGTTCCCGCCCTGGCATGCGTGGTCCCCGCCGGACGCGGGAACGGCGGAGTCGTTTCTCGAAGGACGCCATTGACGCGCGTAGCTCGTTGCCGCACCCTGGGCTCCGGTTGGTGTCGACCCGACGGTCGGGAGGCCGGAATGTTCAGACGTGCGTCACGCCTGTTTCTCTCTTTTGTCATGTTCATGTCTGGCGTGGTGGTCGGGGTGGGTGTCGGTGCCGGCACCGCGCATGCCGACTCCTGCTACACCTGGAACCGCTCCCTCTCCCAGGGGTCATCCGGCAGCGACGTGACCCAGCTCCAGATCCGGATCGCCGGCTGGGTGACCTCCGGCGAGCGGCTCTCCTACGACGGCCAGTACGGCGCACGGACCGCCGCCGCCGTCAAGAAGTTCCAGGCCGCGTACGGACTGAGCGCGGACGGGGTCGCCGGACCCGCGACCTTCAGCAAAATCTACGCTCTCCAGGACGCCGACTGCACGCCCGTCCACTTCAGCTACGCCGAACTCAACAAGTGCAACTCCGACTGGTCCGGCGGCGCGGTCTCCGCAGCCACCGCCAAGTCGAACGCGCTCAAGACCATGTGGAAGCTGGAGGCGATGCGGCATGCCCTCGGCGACGTCCCGATCACCATCTCCAGCGGCTTCCGCTCCCACGCGTGCAACAACGCGGTCGGCGGCTCCGCCACCAGCCGTCACCTTTACGGCGACGCGGCCGACCTCGTCGGCTCGCCGTCCCTGTGCCGCCTCGCCCAGCAGTCCAGGACGCACGGCTTCTCGGAGATCCTCGGCCCGGGCTACCCAGACCACAACGACCACACCCACGTGGCCTTCGACCCGTCACCGTACTGGTCGGCCCCCACCTGCGGCATCTGAGACCGTGTCCTACGCGGTGAGGCGGACGAGTCGTTCGTAGCAGCACAGCGCTGCGGCGGGGCCGGGAAAGGCCAGGCAGTTGCGGGGATCACGTTCACAGCGGGGGCTGAGCCGACGGTAGCCGGAGAGCCAGGAGATGGTGCGCTCGATGACCCAGCGGCGCCGCCCTGATCGAAGGAGGCGCAGGCCGTTCGCGTCCGACAGGATGTGCATCCTGGAACCCGGATTGCCCCGGTCCACAGGGCTCGGAGCTGTGTGTTCGCCCCCTATTTTTTGGCCCTGACGTGGGCAGTGTCGAGCACGACGCGGATGACCTCGATGAGGTCGGCGTCGTCGAGCCGGCGCGGCACGGCCTCGCGGAGGCGGCCCCAGACGCCGGGTCTGGACCAGATCAGGAACCGGCGGTGGGCGGTCGACTTCGATATCCCGCAGCACGGCGGCAGGGCCCGCCAGGCGCAGCCGCTGACCAGCACATGGATGATCGCGGCGAACAACGTCTCATCAGGCGTGTCCTGTGTTCCGTCGCCCTGCGGTCGCACCTTCGACGGTGGGATCAGCGGCTTCGCGATCTCCCACAGCCCGTCCGGAACGATCCGACTCCACGTACCCCGCCCCATACCGGGTCCAACGACGCCTCACCACGTAGGACGCGGTGTCAAGGAGGCCGCGACCGCCGTGGACGTGAACGCCGTGCTGCGCGTCCCGGACGTCGGCCAGGTCGACCCGGTCGACCTGGCCGACGTCCACGGCCTCCCGAGGAAGCGGCAGTACGACGGGCCCCTCCTCCCATCGGACCGCCGCCCTTGCACCCGTCAGCGGAAACGCAGACCGCAACCGCGGAAGGACGCCCCTGCCCACTCCTCCGTCACCGCGACGGCGGAGCCGCCGGAGGCGGCTTTGCCGCGCGGCCGGGCAGGCGCCTACTCGTGAGCGCTGATCACGCCGCCGGCGCTGAGCACGATGTACACGCCGTTGGCGTCGAGCCCGGCGTCGTGCTGGTTCGCCTCCAGCGTGCCGTACACCGCGCCCTCGTTGCCGATGATCTGCGCGCGGTACCGGAGGTCGCCGATCTTCGTGACCTTGGCCGTCCAGCCGCCGACGAGTTCGAAGGTGCCCGGCCCGGTGTGCCCGCCGCCCATCCAGGAGTGGACCTGGCCGCCCAGCGTGAGCACGACGAACATGTCATTGGCGTCGAGCCCGGCATCGTGCTCGCCGGTCTCCAGCGTGGCCAGGACCTGACCGTTGTGGACGATCTCGGCGCGGTAGTGCTGGGCGCCGAGCTCGTAGATCTTGGCCGTACTGCCGTCCGCCAGGGTCTGGGTGCGGACCGGGGACGCCGCCTTGGCCGCGGCTGCCGGCGCGGTGGTGCGGTACGCGGCGAGCGCCTGCGTCCGCACACCGGCCGGGGCCTTGCCCGAGCCGGCCTGGGCGCCGCTGAGCGCTCCGGCGTCCCCGGTGGAGCGGAATGCGGAGCCGGCAACCTTGTCCGCCGGGCCGGCGGCGTCCTCGCCCCCGCTCTGGCAGGCGGTCAGTGCGAACGCCGCAGCTGCGGCGACGGCCACCAGACCGGTGGAACGGGCGGCACGGCGAGCACGGTGAGTGGTCATCATCGAAGTCCCCCTGGGTCGGGTCGGAATGTGGCACCGCCGCCTGCTCCTTCAGGGCAAACGGCCGGGCCCGCTGTTTCCTGCACCCCATGAGATGACACCTGGGCGGAAGTTGTTCCCCGAGTTCTGTCCGTACTTGGTAACAGGGGAACCGGGCGACGCCGCGCTGACGAAAAGGCGAAGGCACCGCCCGGACCCGCCCCTCGAGATCTGCTTGTCGAAGGCCGACGGGCGTCCGCCGTGGCTGCCGCGTCGGAGCCGGTTGCGGATCTGGTCGGACCGTTCCGGGACGGTGTGCCGGATGCTCCGTCGCCGCAGCCAGGTGCGTATGGCCTTGGAGCTGTAGCCCTCGTCACCGATGACGTGGTCGGGTCCGGGGCCGTCCCGGCCCGAGCGGGGGCACCCGGATCACCTCCATCACGGCCGCGAACTGGGTGCAGTCGTTGGTGTTCCCGCCGGTGACGGTGAAGGCGAGCGGTCGGCCCGCAGCGTCGCAGGCCAGATGGATCTTGCTGGTCAGGCCGCCTCCGGACCGGCCGATTCCCGGGATGCGGAACCCCCTTTTCGCACCCCGGCCGCGTGCTGGTGGGCCCGAACGATCGTGGAGTCGACCGACACCAGCCACTCGATGTCCCCGGCCGCGCCGGCCCTGGCCTGGGCGGCCCGGAACATCCGCTCGAAGGTGCCGTCCCTGGCCCACCGGCGGAAGCGGGTGTGCAGTGTGGCCCAGGAGCCATACCGCTCGGGCACGTCACGCCAGGCCGTGCCGGTCCGGAACTTTTACACGATCCTGTTGAGGACCGTCCGGTCGTCCAGCCGTCCACGGCCCCGCTCGGACCGGGGCAGCAACGGCTCCACGAAGGCCCACTCGGCATCGGACAGTTCATGGCGACGTATCACCCGGCCATGATCCCCGACTGAAGATCATTTGATGACAGACCCTAGCCGGACACGGGTGTCAGCTGCGCATCCGCCCACTCGGCGAAGGTGGTGACCGGGATGCCCAACTCCCGGGCGAACTCGGGCCGGGCGGGCTGGAGGACCGCGTTGTTCCACTCGTGTCCGGCTCCCCACGTCGGCATGCCCGCGTCGAGGGCCTCTTCCAGGCTCATGGAGGGTGCGGTCACGGGCACGCCCCAGGCGGCGGACAAGGTCTGCGCGATCTGCTCCATCGTGCGCAGGTCACCGGCCAGTTCCAGTTCCACCTGGTGGAACCGGTCAGGGTCTCGAAGGGCGTGCGCCGCAGCCGTGCCGATGTCCCGCACGGCCACCAGGGCCAGTTCGGTCTCCGGCTTCAGTACCGTCAGCAGTCCGCCGCGCGGCCCCTTGGGTGCCAGCAGGGGCAGGTTCTCCATGAAGAAGGCGGGCTTGATCACCGTCCAGCGGGCAAAGCCCGCACCCCGCACCGCCTCCATGATCGCCTGCTTGGTGTGGAAGTAGTCCGCCATCGCCGCCCAGCGGCCCTCGGCCCAGCCGGCGACCCGGGTGTGCTCACCGACTCCACTGGTCGAGGACTGCACGAACTGCCGTACTCCCTCAGCCTTCGCCGCGTCCATCAGGTTGGTGGCTTGGGCGAGCTCGCCCGCGAAGTCCACGCCGGTCCCGGTCATGGGCGGCTTTTGCACCGAGAACACCGCGCGGACTCCCTCGACCGCTGGGCCGAGGGAGGCCCGGTCGGAGAGATCCGCCCGCACCAGCTCGGCGCCCAGCGCCTCGATCGCTTGGGCGGACTTCGACCGCGGATCGCGTACGAGTGCACGTACGGGCACCTCGGCGGCCAGGAGTGCGCGGGCCGTGGCCCCGCCTTGCTGGCCGGTGGCTCCGGTGACCAGGACGGTATCGCTGTTGACGGGCATGGTTGCCGCTCCTCACGGACCGGAGAACGAAAACGGTGGGGCCCGCCGTTTATTCTGTCGCTAAGATATGGCGGGGCCCGCCGTTTAGCAATGAGGAGATCATGACCGGTCAGCGCTCGGACGCCCGACGCAACTACCAGCGCATCCTCGCCGTCGCCGAAGCCGAGGTCGCCGCGCACGGCGCCGAGGCATCCCTGGAGCAGATCGCCCGCACCGCAGGCGTCGGTTCGGCGACCGTGCGCCGTCACTTCCCCACCCGTCGTGCCCTGCTCGAAGCCGTCTTTCAGGAGCGCATCGAGGACCTGTGCGAGCGCGCCCACCGGCTGAGTGCGACCGAGGACGGCCGCACTGCCCTCCTGGAGTGGCTCCACGCCCTCGTCCTCTACGCCGTCTCCGCCCGCGGATTCGCCAACACCCTCAGCTACGAGCCTCCCGCCGAGGAACCCTCCCCGCACTCCTGTGGCAACAGAATCGCAGCGGCCGGAACTCCCCTGCTCCAGCGAGCCATTCGCGACAAGGCGGTTGCACCGCACGTCACCTTTCACGACCTGCTGACCCTCGCCGTCGGCATCGCCCTGGCCACCGAGCACCACAAGGACCCCGAGACCCAGGCAGACCGCCTCTTCCGCCTCGCTGTGGAAGGGCTCAGCCCTGAGCACGGCATCGCTGGGGCACCCGGGAACTCAGGATCTTCGGTACTGGTGACGGAAAGTCTGCCGAACGGGCGGTTGTGACAAGTGGAATGCCTGATCGGTGACAGCCAACGTGCCTCGACCGGTCCTCTCCGCCAGCCCATCCGGCGTCGCCGGTGACAACTCCTGAGCTTCGGCTCAGTTCGGCGGGTCGCCGTACAGCACTCTGGCGGCGGCCTGCTCCTGAATTCGTACTCCGAAGCGAGGGCGGCGTTGACCACTCCCTCGGCCTCGGGACTGGTAGGCGCGCATGTCGAGGTGTCGCGTATTCGCCGCCGACACGGCCGGAAGATCACCCTGTGTGCCTGCCGCTGTATTGGGTCCTGTGGGTGCCCGTCCATCGCTCCGCCTCCTGGTGGGTGTTGGGCCGTAGGAATCGGTGAAGGATCAGGCGCAGGGTGGGGAGCCGGGCGGCCGGGGTGAAGGACGGGTCGGTGGCGGCGCTGGTGCAGAGGGCGGCGATGAGGGCCATGCCCCATGCCGCGGTGCCGTCTGGGTCCAGGGCGGGGTCGATCTGGCCTGCCGCGGCCGCGTTGTGCAGCAGGGTGGTGATGATGGACCGTTCCTCGTCGTCGTCGCGGCTCAGCAGCGCTTCGAGTTCGGGGCCGCGGCAGGCCTGGCTCATCGCCTCCATGACGAGGGCGGGGGCCGGCGGCTCCGTGGCGTTTGGCGACCTCAACGACGAGTCAGGGTTCCCGGGCGGCCCAGTCGAGGAGGTGGCCGGTGTAGCCGCCGTCGGCCCACACGTGCCGCGGTGCCGGGAAACGGTCGCGGACGGTGGGAAGCATCATGCGGGCGGCGTCCCGGTCCGGCGTCGGGGCCGGGGTGACCAGCACCTCCAGCAGCAGACCGAGGCAGTCCACGATCACATGCCGCTTGCGGCCGTTGATCCTCTTCCCGCCGCCGAAACCGCGGGAGACGCTCTTGACGGTGGCATCCGCCCGCACCGGCTGGGAGTCCACCACCGCGGCACCCGGCTCGGCGTCACGGCCCTCCGATAGCCGGACCCGTGCGCACAGCCGGTCATGAACTTCATGAACCAGGTAATCGTCACGCCAGCGGCGGAGGAACGCGTAGACGCGGTCCCCGGGCGGAAAATCGACCGGCGGTGACCTCTGCTTGACGCCGTTGTCGACCAGGTAGCGCACCGCGTCGATCATCTGGCGACGGCAGCAGCTCTGCGGCCGGCCGCCCCGGCCCTCCATCCACCCCGGTGTCGGGAACGACTGCCGTGCCACCGCCCACTCGCCGTCCGACATGTCCGAGCTGTACCGGGGCTCACGGTCCGGGTGATCGGCCGCGTTCCCGAACCTGTGGGCGAGGCAGTCACACCCATGGGTGGGCGAGAGCTGGACTCCATGGATGCGACCACGTACAACTGCGACGCAGGGCCTCCTGCCGCTCCGGCTTCGACAACCGTGAGCTACCAGGAGGCCCTTTCCTCATGCGCGAACCAGAGCCCACTCACCCGATCCAGGCTCCCGTTCGATCAAGAGCGAGTACGTGACCGGAAGGACAACAGCTTCAAGAACCAGATGGCCCGGGTCGCCAACCTCACCCGCCACCACTGGCAGGGACGGCGGCATCCCCAGGGCGGCTGCCACTCCTACGACCGCTGCCTCCCGATCGTGGCGACCACGCTGGACCAGCTGCGCGAACACGGCCCGGCCGGGCCCGCCCTCTGGCGCTTCGGCCGCGACCACCGCCAGCCGCTGCTGGACGCGATCGGCAACACCCGCCGGGACGCCTACCTCGCCCGCCGACGCCAGGCCGCCCGGGAAGAGGAACGGCGCCGCGCAGAGCGGATGGCCGCGGAGCGGGAGGCGCGGCCAGTGTGCAAGGACTGCGGGCAGAAGTTCACCGACGGCCGGTGGGAGGCGGTCGGGTCCCCTGGGACTGGAGCAAGCGCGAGTCGCACCCGCACCTGTGCGAGGACTGCCAGGATCGGGCCGTCGCAACCGAGCAGCAGGCCGAAGTCGACGAACGCGAGCGCCGGGAGCAGGAGCGTCGCTGCCGCGAGCAGGATGCCGAACATGTTGAGCAGAAGGCTGGCGGCCGGCTCTCCCGTATTCGCACCTGACTTGGGCAAACCGCTGTGACCGATGGCGCGGGCACGCCCATATCGGCCCCACGGGACTCCTGTGGGACGACATCGATGGGACGCTGAAGTCGGGGGCGAAAACGGTGGGGCGTTGGGTGAAGCCGACGCCCGGCTATGTTGCCGCCTGTTACACCACGAATTCGATACTGGACGAGGACGGCAATGATTGGAGCGAAGAAATGGGGGCCCGTGGGCTTGCGCCGATCCCACCGGAGGGTTCATCCCTGACTGATCAGGGTAACGACAGGAGGCAGGAATGACAATCCCGCCCTCCTCATCCCTCTATCCAACGCATCGACATCGAAAAGGATGATCGACTCATGAGCAATTCCAAAAAGATGCAAATTACTTTATGGGTGATCGCGACACTGGTCGGCATCATCGTCGGCGTCTTGACGGTTGATTAAATCTCTTTTGCCCTTTCTGCGCGAACCGTTCCGGGTTCGGCAGGGACTCGATCATTTGAAAGGATCGATTCATGGCACGCCCTTTCCCTTGCCCGCTTGAGTTGCGCCGTCGTGCGGTGCGGATGGCTGCCAGGGTGCGGCCCGGCTACGATACAGAGCGGGCCGCGATGAAAGCGGTCGCCGTGAAGCCCGGGATCGGCACGACCGAGACACTGCGCAAGTGGGTGCGGCAGGACCAGATCGACGCCGGCACTAAGACGACATCTCATTCAGCAGCCACCGCAGTGTCAGGTCGCCCGCATGCTGGCGAGCTTCTTCGCGGCCCTGACGCGCTGGGGATCCTCGACGTTCCGAGTCCCGGCTCCTTTGCCAGGAGTGACGGCCCATCGCCTGAGGGTTTCTGTAATCAGGGCGAGTTTCGCCGAACCCGGCGGGACGTCGATGAAAAAGGCCGGTTCCTTAGGTGACTGCGCGTCGCCGCCCCACCCGACGACACCTCGGAGCTCAGCAAGAATGTCCCGGATCGCCGTGACCTGATGAGGGAAGAAGTTGCCCTTGACGCCGAGCGGGTAATTATCCGGATACAGTGCCAACGCGGTGCCCGGCAGGTGGTTCGATACGAAATCCGCCTTCACCTGCCGATCGTCGCTGTACCCGATGACCTGTCCGCGGCTCGCTTCGAGCCGGGTGACGTCGTAATGGAAGCGTTGTGCCACATGGGCCAGGACGATCCCCCATCCCCTTCTCGCAGGACGACCCGGAGGTTTGTTCCCGGTATGGCGTAGGTGGCAGTGCCCGACGAGCGCGCGGTGGGCATCTCCTATCCGTTCACTGACCTGGGCTCGTTCCACGAAGTGTCGGCGGCCTGGGCGGTGCCGGGAACGGGCAGGCCCTCCCCCGTGACGAGCAGTGTGGCTCCGGCGGCGACACCGGTGAATCCTCCGAGCAGGGCGCGGCGCGAGAAACCGGTGTTCATGAGATCGCTTCAGAAGGGTTTCTGACTCGCTTGCGCAGGTATACGGAGGTGCCGACCGAGACGAGGGCGGCACCCGCCAATAGGCATACGAACACGGTGACCGACATCGAGATGTGCTCCACGGTCGGCCCGTCGGAGTACACGCAGGCGTTTCGAAGGGGCCAGTACTGTTGCTTGATGGCCGCCAAGTCGGCGCCGGCGTCGTTCCGGTTCGTGCACAGTTCAGGAAAAGGGCCCCCCACGCGGACGGAGAACCAGCCGTAGCAGTACACCGCCACCGCCGAGGAAGCCAGGCTCAGGGCGACAAGCGCGTAGGCGTTGGGCACAGGTAGCGGCGGGTGGCTCAGCAGGACGAGCATCACCAGGATGCCCACCACTGCAGTGGCCAGACTTGCAGCCAGCAACGCGCCCATCAGGAACATGCGACACCTACCTTTTCTCTGCCTTTTGCGCGGCAAGGAACTTGGCCCGGCGCGCCACCTGCTGGTCGATGAGTTTCTGCAGCGCCTCGGCGAAACCTGTGCAGAAATCGCTCATCACCGCGTCGGACTCGTTCCATGGTTCCTTGCCCCGCCGGGCAGTTCCTGTGGATGAGGAGCGCACGGGCGGCAGACAGCCGCGAGTCGTCCATCTGGTCCTCCAGGAACGTTTTCGCCGTCGCCTGGATTGAGGTCGCCCAGCGCGAACGTCGACGGGACATCGGGCCTGCACAGCGTCTTGCGGCTGCCGGTGAGCTGGTGGCTGTTCTCCACCCGGTTGTTGAGGTACTTCGACCGCCGGTGCTCGACGCGGGGCATGACCTCGCGGTGGGCCGCTCGGTAGGAGCGGAGCTTGTCGGTGGCGATCACCCGGGGCACTGTACGCGTCTTCTTGAACAGCTCAGAACTCGCGCGGATAGGGGCTGGGGTGTCCCGGCCGTACAACAGGCACAGGTCCTGGCGATCATGGAGTTGCGATGGTCTGTGACCACCGGAGAGACCTGCGCCTGTCCTGCCATCATGGCTGACCGAACCGCTGTGGGACCAATTCTCGGTGCTTCTGCCCGAGCGGCCGGTGTACCACCCGAACCATCCGCTGCGGTGTCACCGCCCGCGTATTGGTGACCGGATCGTGTTCGACAAGCTTCTGCAGTTGCTGCGCTTCGGGTGCTCCTACGAGGCGATAGCCGACGCCACGTGCTCGGCCAGCACGATCCGAAGCCGTCGCGACGAATGGATCCGGCTCGGGGTACTCAGCCGGTTCAAGCAGATCGCGCTCGAGGGCTACGACCGGATCGTCGGTCTCGTGCTGGGGCAGATCGCGGTGGACGGCGCCATCACCAAGGCGCCGGGCGGCGGCGAGGCGGCCGGGCGCTCGCCTGTCGACCGCGGAAAGCAGGGCCTGAAGCACTCCGGGACGACCGACGGCTACGGCATCCCGCTTGGCCGGGTTCCGGCCGGCGCGAACCGCCACGACTCCCCGCTGCTGGCACCCCCTCTGGACCGTCTGGGCGATCCCGGCCCGCTGCCCGATGAGATCACCGTGCATCTGGACGCCGGCTACGACTCGACCAGGACCCGTGCACTCCTCGCCGGACGAGGCCTGCGCGGCCGGATCGCCCACGAGGGCGAGAAGACACCGATCCAGGCGAGCCGACGCCGGCACGTGGAGCGCACCCATGCCTGGCAGAACGCCTTCCACCGCCTTGCCCGCTGCTTCGAGCGCCGCACCACCGTGATCGACGCCTTCTTCGGCCTGGCAGACACGATCATCACTGTCCGCAGCCTCATCCGCCGAGCCTGGACGACCCGCCGCTGGGACGAGCGCCCCCGCCGACGTCCGTGACCTCCCTGCTGGCGGCACTGCCCACGGCTTCGGGCGACAATGACAGCCCCGGAGGACAGGACAACACATGCGGCGATTCGCACTGCCCTGGGGCGAACTTGAGGTGTTCGCCGCCACTGAGCCCGTCCCCGCGGCCCTGCGACCCACCACCGAGGCCCTCGCACAGCTCGAGAACCGCTTCCGTCCGGCACTCCTCCGGCCGCACCTGCGACCAGAAGCTCCCTACGTGGCGGTCTGGCCCGCGAACCGACCAGCACCCGACCTCACCGGGAACGCCACACCGGACCCGCATGCCCTGGAAGAAGTCGTCCTCGCGGAAATCCACACCCTGACCTGCCACGCCTGCACAGCACGCTTTCGAGCCGTCTACCCCGACACCGGACTCCCGATCTTCGGACGGCACATCGGAGCACACCAACTGACCAACGGCTGCCCCCGCTGCGGTAGCGATTTCGCAGCGTCGCGGATCCAGGCCCTCACCTTGCTGCCACTAACCTGACGGCCACCTCGTCACAGCCCGTCACAGCGGCCGTGATCCGTCAGCATCTACCAGCCCACCCGCCTATCCGCGCGAGTTGCTAGAAGTCATCTCAACTGGTGGTCGAGCTGCCCGTGTGAGTCAGCGGTCAGCGCAGGCACGGTGGTTTAACCGCGATGTGAGACTTGCAGCATGGACATGGGGCGTGAGTCGCGATGGGAAAAGGACGCAATGACGGTGGAGATCGTCTTCGCTCTGGTGACTGCCGCCGTGCTGGCTGGGTTAATTTTTGTCGTCGCCTGGACTCTCGCCCTGACCCTTGACCTCTCTGGTTCGGTAGAGAGACGCGTGTTGGCGGGGGGCGCACTGCTCGGAGCGGTGGCCGGGGTGTGGCGTCTTGTACGGGTGCTGCTGCGGTTCGACAAGCAGCGCCGCATGGGCCGCTGACCACGGGCCTTTCCTTTACGGCCGGTAGCCTCTCAGCGTGGGGATCGTTGAGCGGCTGGTGCCGGATGAGCTGTGGGAGTTGTTCCAGCAGGTGGTGCCGGAGGCGCCGTCGCGGCCGCAGGGTGGTGGCCGGCGACGCCACGGTGACCGCGAGGTCTTGGCCGCGATCGTGTTCGTCGCGACCTCGGGCTGCACGTGGCAACAGTTGCCCGCGGTGTCGTTCGGGCCGTCCGGCGCGACGGCCCACCGTCGGTTCGCCGAGTGGACGAAGGCCCGGGTGTGGGCCAAGCTCCACCGCCTGGTCCTCGACGAACTCGGTGTCCGCGGTGACCTGGACTGGTCGCGGTGTGCGATCGATTCGGTGAACATGCGGGCCCTGAAAAGGGGGACCTGACAGGTCCGAATCCTGTCGACCGGGGCAAGAACGGCTCGAAGATCCATCTGATCACCGAGCGGACCGGTCTGCCCCTGTCCGTCGGCATCTCCGGGGCCAACGTCCACGACAGCCAGGCCCTGATCCCGCTCGTGAAGGGCATACCCCCGATCCGGTCCCGTCGAGACCCTCGCCGGCGCAAGCCCGGCAAGCTCCACGGCGACAAGGGCTACGACTACCGCCATCTGCGGCAATGGCTGTCACCGCGAGGCATCCGGCACCGCATCGCCCGCAAGGGCGTCGAGAACTCACAGCGACTCGGGCGACACCGCTGGTCCATCGAACGCACCATGGCCTGGCTGGCGGGCTGCCGCCGACTGCACCGCCGCTACGAACGCAAAGCCGAACACTTCCTCGCCTTCACCAGCCTCGCCTGCACCCTCATCTGCTACCGCCGACTCACCAAATGAGATGACTTGTTAAGGAAGAAGCAGCGGGCAGCAGCCTTGTCCCGCCGGTTCTGTATGAGGATGTCGAGCACGTCGCCGCCGGCGTCGACGGCCCGCCACAGGTACTTCTGCTCTCCGCCTATCTTGATGAAGACCTCGTCCGGGTGCCATGTCCGCCGGGCCGGGGCCGCCGTCGGCGCAGGTCGTTCGCGTAGCCCTGCCCGAACTTCGCGCACCAGCGGCGTCATCGTCTCATGGGAGACGATGACGCCGCGCTCGAGCATCAGTTCCCCGCCCTAGCGGAAGCTGAGGGGGAAGCGGTGGTACAGCCGTACGCAGTGGGAGATGATCTCCACCGGGTACCGGTGACCCTCGTACGACGGCGGCGCGGACGACACGAGCGAAACCCTCCCCGGCACGATCAACTCCAAGATCATCCCAGGCCGGTCAGCCAACGTGACAACGCCCTTGGCGGGGCTCAGCGCCCGGAGGACAGCACCGGAGTGCCTACGGTTTGGTGTCCCGGCCCGGCCGCCGGGCCGACGGCGGGTGCGGCGCAGCGGCTCCGGCCGACGCGCAACGGTCTGAACGCACCCTGGTCCCCGGCCGCGGCCGTACCGCCCATTCCGCCCGTCCCTTGCTCCTTCACTCGAGCCAGGGGACATGGGCCAAGCGGCGGCAACGGGGATGCCAGCGGTCCGACCACGGCGAAACAGCGTGGTGACCTGCGCGAACGCGAGGGCGGCTTGTCGGGTCGCGCAACAGCAGGAGCACCCCCTGGCACAACCTCCGACGCAACAGCCGGGCGCACCTCTTGTCGCAACCTCGTGCTCTGGTCGACCGAGGCGCACGGTCATCCGCCCGGACGGCGCCCCGAGGGCGGGCCGGCCGGCGCAGCGCGGGGCCCGCCGGAGCCCGGTCCGGCGTCGCCCAGGCTTGGGCAGCCGCTGGCGGCGCGGCTTCACCTGGTGTGCGGCCGTCGGCGGCGTGCACCGTGCGACGGGAAACGCGACGAACAGGCCGTGACCGCGCGGAACGGCGTCGCCTACGACCGGTTGCCGGCCGAATACCTGCCGGAGCCGTCGGCCGCCAGGGGCGTGTGCACCCGCATAGCGGCCTGGGCGACACAGTGTGGTGGACGGCCGGCGCATCCGTGCAACCGGCGGCCGTCCGCGCCCAGCTGCAGGCGGATACCGAAGCCGCGGCACGTTCCAGAGCCGCCGAGCAGGCCTGCCGGGCGTCCGCTGAGCGGGCCTCGGCCGAACAGTGCCTACGGGGTGCGTTGCATCAGGCACGGCGCTGGCAGGCGGAGCAGGCACGGCGCTCAGGCACCGATGACAACCGGACAGGTCTCGCGGACGGCCACGGGGAATCGAGCGCCGGTGACGCAAGGCGTTGGTCTGCCGCACTCCGTGCGCGTCCGCCGGGCACGGTATGGAACCGGCCGCCCCGTCCCGACCGCGTGTCCCCGCGATCGCAGTCGGCAGATGCGAGTTGGAGGGGGAACCGGCTGCCGAGACCGGGCCGAGACAGGGTCTCCGTGCAGTCGAGTTGGCATCGCGAACTCCGCGCTGCGCCGGAGGCCCTGCCTTCACGCACCGACCCGACCGACGCCCGGCCAGGCACCCTGGCCGATCAGTACCGTCCTCGTGATCGGATAGGGACAACGGCTCCTCAGTACCAGTACCAGACGCGGGAAGGCTTGCTGTGGAAGATGCGTCGCATCGCTGCGGCCATGGCTGCTCACCTCCTTCCGGTGTCGTGTCCGGGTCCGCCGTGGCGTGGTGTGCGGTGGAGGGTGAAGGGCCGTGGGACGTTGCCTTCGGCCATCACCGCACGCGGGTCACCGTCGACAACGGTCAGGCGGGCGTCTTGCACAAGGGCGGTCAGCGACTCGGACAGCAGCGTCTGGGCGACCACCGCGCCGGCGCAGATGTAAGGGCCCGCGCCGAACGGCATGTAGGAGCCGTGTCGGCCTGGCTCGTCCCAGCGCTCGGGCCGGAACACGTCAGGGTCGGCCCACCGGTCCGTCTCGTGGTGCATCAGGTACGGGCTGACGGAGAGCAGATCCCCGGGCCGGAAGACGACCCCGCCGAACTCGACGGTGCGGCAGACGGTCCGCCCGAGCAGCCAGGGGACGGGGCGGTGCCGCAGCGCCTCGCGCACGATCTGGTCGGCGGGCCAGGGCCACGGCGAGTCGGCCTTGTGGTGCAGGCAGGCCAGGAGGACCGACCACGCGAGTGAGGCGCTGACGGGGACCACGATGGCCCGGTACATCATCAAGTGCAGCTCGGCCACGGTCCGGTCGGCCATGTCGGTGCTGGGGCAGACGCCGAGCAGGGCATCCAGCACATCACGCGGCTCACCGACGGGTTGCTGCCGACGGTGTCGCACCTCGTCGGTCAGAGCGGTGAGCAGCCTGGCGCGCAGGATCTCGGCCCGCGCACGCTGCCATGTGTGCGGTGCGTGGAACACCACCCCTCCACGCACCGCGCGCCGGGCCCGCTCGCGTGTGGTGGCGGAGCTGTCAGGGTGCAGGAGCAGGTCATCCAGGCAGCGGTGCACGAGCTTGTTGCCGGCGGCGGGCCATCGGCTGACCGCGGGGAGTTCGGTCACCGCACGGGTCAACTCGGCCCGGTACCGCGGCAGGCCTGCCCGCATGAAATTCCGTACCGCGTGGCCGACTTCTAGCTGTGCCTGTCGCGTGGGCAGCAGTTCGCCGAAGAATCCCGACTTGCCGGTGTTGTACTCCGGGCTTCGCAACAGCGTCTGCGCGAGGTCCGCGTCCCTGACGCAGTAACCGCCCCAGGGAAGCCTGAAGACGTCCGTCGTGCAGTGGCGGCGGGCAGTGTCAATGGATTCCAGTGGGTCGCGCAGGAATCGGCGCCTTTCCCCGACCCTCATCGAGCCGCCTCCTCAGCGAGTTCTTCCCGGGGCCACAGCGTTTCCGGCGTCGCCCTCCCCCGCCCGAGAAATCCCCACCCCCGCCGGCGGAAAACCGACCTGGCAACGCTGTCACTCGAGTGAGGGACCGGCCGAAGTGACCAGCCGGAGGCGAAGCCTGGCTGCGGGCCTTCATGAAGGACGTCAAGCGAGATGACGTCAAGCGAGATGCGGAGGCATGGCCGGCGCTCGCCGACTCGGCGGACGCCGGCGGGCAGTCGGGCGCGCCCCGCAGCCGTCCTGCTTGGCCGAGGTACTCGATCGCAACCGGCGTGAGGGGTCTCTGTCTGCGGTGTGTTCGTCGGCGTCCGGTGGCAGCAGTCGGTCCCGCCCTCGCCGGTCCGCCTTGCCCGTTCCGACACCCCCGCACCGGCCGGAGCCGACGCCCAGCGGTTCGGGCAGCGGTCGGCGCGGCTCACTCCGGGACCGCGTCGTCGCCCGCTTCGATCAGTCCCGGTGAGCCCGGACAACAGTCGGGTCCCGGTGGGCGACCGGGTCAGGTGTCGTACTCCTGGACGCGCCGTCCGTGGGCGCGCGGTCAGCCCGGGCAACCGGTCCGTCAGTTCCCTGAGGACGGCCTGCACGTCCGGGGTGAGCGGGACGGGGTCCCGCATCAGGACGCGGCCGTCGACGACGGTCGTACGGACGTCGGCCGCGCGGGCGGCTCCTGGATCGTGTAGCTCAGGTGGAACGCCGGCCGATCACCGTCCTGGCCGGCTCCAGCGTCCATCGCTGGTCCCCCCAGCCATGTGCAACCGGTCCCTTGGCCAACTCCGCCCCCAACTGGTGGACCGGGGCCTGCTGGTCGACCTGAGCGCGGTCCCGGCCGGGACGCTGCACCGTCCCGGCCAGGTCGACCAGGTCTGCCGGCGCGAGGACCTGGCGGCCCTGATCGCCGCCGACACCCCCCTCGGCCCCGAGCAGGCGGCCGCACGGCTCAGGGTGCGCAGGATCGGGATCGACTGGATGGTGCGGCTCGGCTGGATCCGCTCCCCGCAGTCGATCGAGGTCCGTTTCGGCGCCAACCGGGCCGGGGCCGTCGACGTCGCCCTCTACGCCACCGCGTCCGTCGACGCGATCCCCGCCGCCCGCCCCGAAGTCGACTGGGAGCAGCTGCGCACGATGGGGAAAGGCCGGTGCTCCCCGCTCGCCGCGCCGACCAAGCAGGCCGCTCCGGCCCGAACCAGGCCCCCGCCCGGCGGCGATGCCTCCCCCGTGCCCGGCCGAAGAACTGCGTAATCCCCGGTACCACTTCCATGAACGCCTTTGTCCGGGGCGTCGCGGGCCGCCTCACAACTGGCCATACTGGTTGTTGAGTTTCCGGACTCGAACCGACCGACGGGGACGTGATGGCGGGCAGCACGGGCACGACGCGAGGTTTCGTCCTCTTCGCGACGGCCGCGACGTTCCTGGTCGCCCTTGCTGGCGCGGCTGCCGTTCTCATTCCCGTGCACGGCGCTGCGGCGCACGGTCTGTGGCTGTTCGGCGGCTGGTCGGTGATCGCGGCGGCCGCCGTGTGGTGCGCCGAGGCGGCCGTCGCCCGCGTCCGGCGCAGCCGCCGGTCCACTCGCCAAGGGGAAACGCGGACGCTGCACCTGTACACGACCGGGATCGTGGCGACGGCCTTCGTGGGCGAACTGACCTTGATCGTCGCCAGGCTGACCCGTGGACAGGAGGACGCGACGGCCTGGGCGGCCGGAGGGCTGTTCCTCGCGCTGCTCGGCGCGGCGTCCTGGCGCACCGCCGACGTCAGCGACCGCTATGGATCGGCCAGTGGCCACACCCCGTCCGACGGCATCCTCACGATCGCTCCCTTCGTCCTGTCCGAGGCGTGCGGCGCCTGGCTCACCGCCCGCTTCGCGGTCGAGGGGCCCCTGTGGGCGGCCTGGGCCCTCGGTGGCGCGATGGTGGCACTGGCCGCGGGTTTCTGGCTGTCCGACTCGCAGGACTGGTCGGCCCACGACAGGTACCTGAAGGTGTTCGGGGCCGCCGGGGCTCTGGGCGCGGGCGGTGTGGTGGCGGACTTCGCGCTGAGGGGCGAGACCATGGCCGCGTGGTGGGCGGGCGGTATCGCGGTGGGCGTTCCGCTGCTCGTCGTCGGTGCGCTCTGCCTCACCTCCGCCCTCCGCCGAAGGGCCACCGGCCGTCGCGGCCGGACCGCTCCGCCCGGGGCGCAACTCGCCGGGATCCTGGTCCCGCTGGCCAGTGTCGCGTGGGCGATGTCCCATGGGGAGCCGTGGAGCGCGGCGGACTCCGGCGAACGGCTACTGCGGGTCGGCTGGCTGGCCGCGGCCGGCGCCGTTCTGCTGCTGGTGCAGAACGGCGTGCTGCTGTGGACGGGAACCGGACAGCCGAGGGGCTGGACGGCCGACATGGCCCGGCGCGTACGGGAGCTGGCGCTGGAGGAGGCCGGGTCCGCGGGCCGTCCGGACC
This sequence comes from Streptomyces glaucus, assembly GCF_039533365.1. Taxonomy (NCBI): domain Bacteria; kingdom Bacillati; phylum Actinomycetota; class Actinomycetes; order Kitasatosporales; family Streptomycetaceae; genus Streptomyces; species Streptomyces glaucus. The sequence continues at coordinate 114,883 of NZ_BAAATK010000011.1, read as the reverse complement.
GCTCCGGCCGGCTGTCACGCGGGTATGCCGGGTACGGGCCCGGGTGGTCGTCCCCGGAGGGCGAGTGGGACTGGGAGCGGGAGCAGGCCTGGGAGCGCGAGCGGGAGCGGCTCCGGGAGCGCGAGCGGGAATGGGAGCGAGAGCGGGAGCGGAACTGGGAACGCCGCCTGCGCGAACTGGATTCGACTCCGGACAGCGTCCCCACCTGGTGGCGGCGTCTCGCACAGCCCCTCCGGTCCGCCGCCGTGATCCAGATCCACCGGCGTACGGCCCTCACCACCGGCCTCGCCCTCGACGAGGTCTGGCCCCGGATCGCCCTGGTCGCCTCCGACGAGGTCCTGCGACAGGTGCGGCGCGGGGAGCGGGGCGTCCTCGTCTGGCGGATCACCGTCGCCGCCGCCCTGTGCACGGCGGGCGCCTGGCTGCTCATCGCGCTCACCGGCTTCGGCGGTTTCCGCTACACGGACTGGCGGCCCGTCCCGCTCGTCTGGGGGCCGCTGCTCGTGGCGGCGATAGCGCTGGTGCAGGCGCGCAGGCTGCTGGCCGAGGTGACCCAGGCCAAGGCGGACGCGCTCGAGGTCTACCGGTACGACCTGGCGAAGCGCATGCACATCACCCTGCCGCCGGACCCCTCGGGCCCGTACATGATCCGGTTGGCCCGCGCACTGAGCGGTGCCGAGCCCTCGGACCGATCCGAGTGGCACCGGCCGCGGGAGCAAGAGCTTCCCGACGGCGCCCGGCTCGACGAACTCGCCGACCTCGTGGCGCTACGGGTACGGAGCGGCGTACGCGCCGAGGTACGCCAGGCGATCCGGGAGAGGTACGCCTCACACGACCCGCGGAGGCCGGCCGGTGCCGCCGGCTCGGACCTCGACCTGACCGCCCTCGCGCGGGAGGTCGCCAACCGGGCGGCCGGCCCCGTCGCCGAAGACCTGAAGAGTCATCTGAAAGACCATCTGACGGAGCTCCACCGGCAGTTCGAACGGGACGTCCGAGCCGCGATCCACTCCTCGATGAAGGAGTCCATGGCCGGCCCCGCCCTGTCGAACTTCGTCGGCTACCTCGCAATCGAGCTGGACCGCGGGCAGCAGGACGTACGGGCTGACGGCTGCGCGGTCACGGCACCGGCGGGGCAGCGGGTGAAGTTGTTCGTCTCCGTCGTGCGCGACCCGCGCGCCCGTGACCTCCCGTCGGTCGTCACAAGCACTCCGGGCCGGGACTTCTTCGTCTTCGAGCCGGTACGCGTCGAGGGCGGCAGGGACACCCGTACGGTGTCCTTCGACGCCATGGCCGACAGTTCGACGCTCACCCCCCTGCCACAGCGCAGGAACCTCCTCGTCGAGAACGAGCAGCAGACGGCTTTCGAGTTTCAGCTGCCCGAGGAGGAGGGCGGCCACGAGGTGTGGTTCCAGCTCTACCAGGCGGGCCACCTCGTCCAGGTCGTCGCCCTCAAGGTGGAGGCCCGGGCCCCGGCAGGAGCGACAGGCGACGTATGAGCGAGGCACGGCCGCCGGACGTCTCCGTACGCGTCCTGACCACCGACGAGGCGACCCGGCTGGAGTTCACCGCCAGGCGCCCCGGCGTCGCACCCGTGCACGCCACCCTGCTCGGCAGCGACGCCCTGCCCAGGGTCCGCCAGGAACTGGACCGGGGGCTGACCCGCCTCAAGGACGAACTCACCGCGTTCGACGTCGAGGACAAGGACCTCAACCGGGTCTTCCAGAGCCTGCACGGCCTCGGCCGCACCCTGCTGTTCATCCTCTTCGGCGGACAGCAGGCCGTCCTCAGGGAACTCCAGGCGTTCTGGAACAACGCCCTGCCGTACGGCATGATCCCCGAACTGCCGCCCCCGCTCGTCGAGTGCGTCGGCGACCGGGACGGCTTCCTGCCCCTGGAGTTCCTGCCGCTGTTCCGGATGTTCCCAGGCGCACCCGTCGAAACCCCGGACGACTTCATCACCGCCTGCCGGACCCTCGTCGGCTTCTCGTGCGTGGTGCGCCGGGCCATGTTGCCCGCCCCGGTTCACGGCGGCCTCACCCTGCATACCGGCCCCCACGGCCGGGTCCCCGCCCGCTACCTGTACTACGAGCACCTCGAAGGAGCCATCGAGGAACTGGCCTGGTTCAGCAGTGCCGGAAGCGCGCACGTCGACCTCGAAGGCCCGTACCCCAACGGCGCGGAACGCGCACCGAGCCTGGCAGAGCAGATCTTCGACCCCCGGCTCCTCCTCGACGGCACCCGCCGTGAACTGCCCGATCAAGTACAGCACTTCGCCTGCCACTGCTACACCCGCTCGGACGACACACTCGCCTCCGAGATCGAACTCAGCGGAGCGGGACACCACTCGCGCACCACGCTGGGCGCCCTCGGAGCGGACCTCGTCGCCCTCGGCGCCAGCCAGGACCTGCGCGACTTCGACCTTCCGCTGGTGGTGATGAACGCCTGCGGGTCGGGCCGGATGCGCGTCCCGGGAGCTCCGTCGTTCCCGTACCTCTTCCTCATGAACGGCAACCGCGGCTTCATCGGCACCGAGACCGAGATCCCCGACGACATCGCCGCGGCGTTCTCCACGGCGCTGTACGAACGCTTCCTCGTCCGCAGGATCCCGCTGGGCAGAGCACTCCTCGAGTCCCGCCTGCACCTCCTGTACACGCTGCGCAACCCGCTCGGCCTCACGTATGCCGCCTACGCCGATCCCGGCCTGCACGTCCGCCCGACACCCCAGGAGAGACCCCGTGCCTCAGCCCCAGCCCACCCCTGACACCACGAAGACCATCAGCGTCCTCGGCTTGGAGGACACCGACTCGGGCCGCACCGACCGGCTGACCCTGCGACGCCTCGAGGAATGGCGGGCCGCCCGCACCGAGATTCCCGCCGAGGAACTCCGCTCCCGCCTCGGCGACTTCGTCACGACGATGCAGGACGTGATCGCCTCGCTGCCCCAGCGCGCGGGCGAGTTCCAGCTGAACGAGGTGACGTTCAGCGCGGAGGTGAGCGCAAAGGGAACGGTGTCCCTGCTCGGGTCCGGTGGCGAACTGGCGGGGCAGGCGGGGATCACCTTCACCTTCACCCGAAGCTGAACCGTCCGTCCCGGCACTGTCACGCCGGCCGGCGGGGCGGGATGGTCTCCGGACCGGTCGTGCCGGAGGGAAGCCGTCCGTGGGGAACGCGCTGCCGTCGTACAGAGGGCACCGGTACCCGCTCGAGGTCATCTCCCCCTGCGTACGGTTGTGCTTCCGCTTCCCGCTCGGCTCCCGCGAGACGGAGGAGCTGATGCTCCAGCGCGGCGTCATCGTCTCCCATGAGACCATCCGCCGATGGTGTCCGGAGTCCGGACAGGTCTACGCCGACGGACTGTGCCGCCGCCGGCCCCGCCCTGGGGACAAATGACACTCGGACGAGGTGTTCACCAAGGTCGGCGGAGAGCCGAAGCACCTGCGGCGGGCCGTGGACGCCGACGGCAACGTGCTCGACATCCTGGTGCGGAGCCGCCGGGACAAGACCGCGGCCCGGTGGCCAAGCCCGCCGCGGCCCGCTCCGGGGCGGGCGACCTGGCACTGCTCCGCGCCCGCTCGGCACCTGGAAGCCGCGAGTGACACGTGGCTGACGGAACCCCGCGTCGCCGTCGTGGCCGAGGGCCGCCCGCTCGCGGACCGCGCCAAGGTGAGCCTGGCCGGGGAGCCGGTGGCGACGGGGCCCGTGGCCGGTGGGCAGGAGCGTGCCTCCTGGGCCGGGGGCGGCCTCGAAGACCGCCCCGGGCGGGAGGGGCCCGCAGGGCGGGACTCCCTGATGATCCTGGCCCCGGTCGGATTCGGGCAGGCGATCGCGTTCGTGCCCCGGTCGGTGCCGCCGCGGACTCGCACCGGCGGCATCGCGTGCTGCGCGTGCGGGGCGGGCCTGCTGCCCGGTTCCCGCAGCCGACGTGGCACGGGTCCAGCACTTCCGAGCCGTCGCCCGGCTCGTCCGGCCGGCGTCGGAGGTCCGGGGGACGGCGGCCGCCCGGCACGGCAGCCCGCCGACCGGGGAACCGGCGGATGCCGGGCACGGCGCCGCCCCGGCGGTCGACGGTGGGGACCGCGAGGACGCGCGAAAGGGGTGCCGGACGGCCGGGCCCCGGCCGGCCGATGACCGAAGCGGCGGGGGCCCCGTCTGCGCGAGGAACGCCGGCCGTTCCCCGGGGGCCCCGGCAGCTTTCTTCGGCGGCGGTGAGGACGACAGCCTGACCCAGCCGCACGACGGCGGGTGTCTGCGCGCCGTCGCTCACCCGCGGCCCCGGGCGGCCTGCGGAACCTTTGCCCGGGGGCGGGGCGTTGAGAGGGTGTGCGCGCGTGAGCGGGTGCGCCCTTCGAGGCTGACGAATACCGAGGTGACGGCGATGGCAGTGTGGGACCGGCTCAAGGACCAGGCCAAGGCTCTGCAGCAGGGTCAGGCGGGGCACGGCGCGACCGGCGGGCACGGCGCGGCCGGCGCGGCCGGCGGGCTCGGCGGTGGGGCGAGGTCCGGCGGAGGCGGCAAGGCCCAACTGATCGGCCTGTTCAAGACGCAGCTCGGTTCGCTGAAGAACGAACTGAAGAGCGGGGCGTACCGGGACGCGAGCATGGCCATGTGCGCCCTGGTCGCGGCGGCCGACGGGCACGTGGACCCGGCCGAGCGCCAGCAGGTCGAATCGATGATCCTGAGCAACGACGTGCTGCAGAACTTCCCGCCGGAGCAGCTGCGCCAGCGCTTCGGCAAGCACGTGGACCAGCTGACGAGAAACTTCCAGCACGGCAAGGCGGAGGCGCTGCAGGAAATCGCCAAGGCCGCCAAGAAGCCCACCGAGGCCCGGGCCGTCGTCCAGACCGGCATGGTCGTCGCCGGCGCGGACGGCCACTTCTCCCAGGCCGAGGCGGAGGTCCTGCGCGAGGCCTGCGCGGCACTGGGGCTGTCCCCGGCCGAATTCCAGCTCTGATCCCGGGCGGTCCTGCGCCAGTCCGGACGGCCGAGCCGGCGCGAGTCCCCGCCCGGAATCCAGGGTTCGTCTTCCAGGATCACCGCGTGATGGATCATGGTGTGGTGGTACGTCGTCACGAGCTCGCCGATCAGGAGCGAGAACCGCTCGCTGCGCTGATACCGCGAGCAGCAAGTCAAGGCCCGGCTTCCGGGTCGAGACAGCGTGACGGCGGTGGTGCCGGCCGGGTCGGCACTAGGGCCTGTGCGGGGTCGTGATCATGAGCATCGCCGGCGGCCGACTCTGGGCTCCCTGGGCGGGGCGGGAGAACCAGCGGCCACCGGGGGGCGTCGACCCCGATATGCAAGATCGATACCTTTACCTGGCCCGCCATGGCGAGGCCACGCCCGACGAAGGCAGTCTCACTGCGGCAGGGCGCCGTCAGGCTGAGCTATTGGGCAAGCGTCTGCGCGGCGTGCCGCTGACGGCCGTTCACCACGGTCCGTTGCCTCGCGCGGTGCAGACGGCCCGGCTGGTCGGGGAGCGTCTGGGCGATGTGCCGCTGCGTGAGTGCGAGGCGGCCGGGGACTACGTCCCGTACGTGCCGGAGCGTGACGAGGTTCCCGCAGATGTTGCCGACGCCATGCTGCCTCGTCTTGCTTCGCTGTCTGCCGTGGACCGTGCGCGCGGAGCGGAGCTGGTCCGCCAGGCGGTCGTGGAGTTCACCGGGCCGGCCGACGGCGGGAATGCCCCCCGCCACGACCTTGTCGTCACCCACGCGTTTCTCATCGCCTGGCTGGTGCGCGCCGCTTTCGAAGCGCCGACTTGGCGCTGGATGGGACTCAACCACGCAAACGCTGCGCTCACGGTGATCCGTTACGCGCCTGCCCGGCCCGCAACCGTCCTCGTCTACAACGACGTGAGTCACCTCCCGGACGACCTGCGCTGGACCGGTTTCCCGCCCCAGTTCCGCACGCCCTGACAGCTTCCTGCCCGGATGGCGGCTTGCTGGTGGCCGGCGCTGTACGGGGCGAACCAACCACTCATCGGCCAGCCCAGGGAGTTCAGTCTCGTGTGGCGGGGCGGAGGCTGCGGAGCCAGATGATCGCGCCGCGGAGGTGGAGTGCTGCGAGGTAGCTCTCGGGGGCCTTGTCGTAGCGGGAGGCGATGCCGCGCCACGCCTTCAGCTTGTTGATCAGGCGCTCGATGACGTTGCGGTCACGGTAGAGCTCGGCGTCGTGGCTGACGGGCCGCCCACCGCGGCGCCCCCTCTTCTTCCGGTTGGCGGCCTGGTCGGCCTTCTCCGGGATGACCGCCTTGATCTGGCGTGTGCGCAGGTGGGTGCGGTTGCGGCGCGAGGAGTATGCCTTGTCGCCGGCGACCGCGTCGGGCCGGGTACGCGGCCGGCCTACCGGACCGCGGACCTTGATGCCCTGCAGGACGGGGATGAACTGCGGGCTGTCGGCGGCCTGCCCGGAGGTGAGCACGAAGGACAGCGGACGGCAGCATCGTTCGGCAGCCAGGTGCACCTTGCTGGTCAGCCCGCCCCGCGAGCGCCCCAGGGCAGCGGCCCTCAGCCGCGCGCGGCGCCGACGGCGAACCCGGCGCCGCTCGGCACGGGCAGGATCGGCCGCGTCAGCATCTTCCGTACCTTCTTGATCCTTTTGTCCCTTCCGGCGACCCCCTTTGACTGCTCGATGGTCTCCTCCAGGGCGACCAGGACGTCTTCACTCACCCGTGCGCCCGCCGCGTCGTGATGTGCACGGGCGGTCGTGGAGTCCATGCTGACCAGCGACAGGTCCACCTGCCCGCGCCGCGCGGCCTCGGCGATCAGCGCCTCCATCAGGGCCTGGAACACCCCGGCATCGCGCCACTGACGGAACCGGTCGTAGACCGTCGACCAGGACCCGAACTCTTCCGGCATCTCCCGCCACTGGCTTCCGGTACGGAACCGCCAGACCGCACCCTCGAACTGATCCCGCAGCCGGTGCGGATACGGCCCGTACCCACCTATCGGCAGCAACGGCTCTACCAACACCCAATCATCATCGCTCAGTTCGCGTCTTGCCACACAAACGTTCTATCCCAGGTTGATCACGACTCCGCACAGGCCCTAGAAGACTGATGAAGATCTTGGTAAGGGGCTGTCCGGCCGGCGGCCGGGCGGCCTCTCTGGTCATCCGGGGGCCATGTTGAGGTGCCAGGTGTGGTTGGCGCGGGTGAGACCGAGGTTGATCAGGCGGCGGAGGTTGAGGGCGGCGGCCCGGTGGTGGAGCCAGGTGTTGTTGGCGATGGTGCCGCGGTAACGCAGGCGCCGGTTGCCCCGGTGGGCGAGCCAGGCGACAGCCCGTTCAACGGGTGGCCGCCAGCGGCGGTAGGTGTCCTGCCAGCCGGGGTCGGTGGAGGCCTGGCGGCGGGCCTCGGCCATCAGGTCGTGGTGAGGGCGGATCGTGACGATGCGGTCGGCCCTGGTCTTGGTGCACCGCTTCCTCAGTTCGCAGCCGACGCACTGTTCTGCTGTGAAGACGGCCTTTCGCTGCTGGTGCATGCCGGAAGGCGGCCGCAGTTCGGCGGTTTCTCCCCGCGGGCAGACCACCGTGTTGCCCGCGGTGTCGATGGCGAAGTCGTCCAGGGTGAACCCGCCGGGGACGACCGGCCGCAGCGGAGCGGGCTTGAGGAACAGCCGGTGCCCGGCCTCTGTGAGAGCGGCCCGGGCCTGCGCGGTGGAATAGGCGGTGTCCCCCAGGACGTCGAGCGGACGGTCCTCGTCGGCCAGCAGACCGAGCCCGATGACCGCCTCGTGGTGGGCCGGCCCTGCTCCGGGGGTGAGTTCGACGGCGGTGACCAGCCCGGTCTCGGGCTCCATGGCCAGATGGGCCTTGAAACCGTCCTGGTAGTGGGACCGGGTCTTGTGGATGTGCCGGCTGTCGGGATCGACGGTGGAGACGACTCGCTCGGAGGTGGTGCCCCGGCTGATCCTCCAGCGGCCGTCCCGACCGTCGGAGTCGTCCGCGGGCTCGACGTCCTGGCCCGCGACCAGGGCCAGCAGCCCGACCGCGTTCGCCGCCTTCTCCCCGAGATTCTGCTCGGGCAGATGTCCCAGCAGCCGCAGCGCGTCACCGACGAGAGCATCGACCAGGGCGGCCCGGGCCTCCTCGTCGTTCCAGACGATCCGCGGCTTGCCCGGCGACGAGTAGTCGTGCGCGGTGCACTGCCCGGTCGCGACGCCGGCCGCCTGAGGAACCTCGCGGATCACCGCCCGGATCGCGGACACCAACTGGGTGACGGTGTCCTGGGTGGCCACCGCATCGTCCAGCACGGCGGAATCCAGAGCCCTGCGGTGCTTGCCCCTGAGCACGCCGGTGGCCCGCACGACCTCACGCACCGCGTCGAAGATCCGATGCGGACGGGCCGAGCGGGCCAGTCGCCGCCGGAAGTACGACAACAGCGACGGATCGAACGCCGTGTCGTGCAGGCCCAGCCCGCAGGCGGCCTTCCACCGCAGGTCACACCGCAATTCCTGAACCGTCTCGAAGTCCGACAGGCCATGCAGGGACTGCAGCACCACCGCCGCGGCCAGAACCTGCGGCGGCATACTCGGCCGCCCGTTCGCCGACGGATACATGTCCGCGAACATCTCCGCCGGGAACAGCACGCCACGATGCTCCGCCAGGAACGCGAAGACACTCCCTGCCGGGATCAACTCCCGGCAGGACTCCCACACGTCCGGCCCGACCGTCTCCCCGGCCCACTCCCCTTGAACCACCACACGAGTCTGGCCCCACCGCTGACGCGGCGGGGCCAGAACCCAACATCTTCATCAGTCTTCTAGCCGCGGTCACCTCATCACCCCACCGCTCGCTCCCGGGCTGTCGAACCCGGGACCGGCCTTCGGAGCGGGTCGTGGTCTCGGACATAGACGGTGACTCGCGCCCCGTTGACATGGGTTGTTCCGCGTTCGCGGAAGTGGCGCCGCAGGGTGCTCGTTTTCGCTTGCTCCTGCGGGCTGGTCGGCGAGTGTGCACCTGCCGGGTCGCGGACCGCGACGATCCGGTCGGATTCCAGCATGCGTGCCACTATGTCTTACTGATCGTTTCAGAATGAGTCCGGCGTGAGGGGCTTGGCTGGCGGGTCTGCTGGCGGCAGAGTGGCGTGAGTGCCGGATGATCTTGCGCTTGATGACCTGGGGAACGCATTGCTCCACTGCCCCTGGTCGCCGCGGTGCCATCGGTATCCCGGGCGCCTGCCGGCGGACGACCGGGTGGCTTGGCGGGGCATCATCTACGTGCTCCGCAAGAACGTGAGCTGGAGATGCGTGCCAGCTGACCGGATCGGCTGCAGCGGAGTGACAGCCTGGCAGCACCTACGGGACTGGACCGAAGTCGGCGTCTGACCCCACCTGCACGAAGTACTCCTGGCCGAACTGCGCAGAACCGGCCAGCTCGACATGGACGATGCCGCGATCGACGGCTCGCACGTCAGAGCGCTGAAGAGGGCTCACGTCAGACCTTCGCGGTCGACCGCGCACGCCCTGGCAGGAAGTACCCCTTGATCGTCGATCGCCACGGCACACCCCTCGTCTCCCCCTGCCTGGCCGAAATCGGCACAATAAAGGACATCATCATGCTCACCGTCGGCCATCCTCGCGTGACCGCCGAGAATGCCTGACCCGCCACGTGACCCGACCCGCAACGGGCAGTGCCCGGTGTACCGCTCTTCTCACGCCCGGGACCGGTGCGCGGCATCCCGGGTATGGGTGAGGTGATCGAGGTCCTCGGTGGCCTTGGCCAGCAGGTCGAGCATGGCGAGCTCCGCGCGGGCGGGGTCCTGGTCGCGGACGGCGTCGAGCACCGCTTGATGGCTGGGGACCGGGTCGTCCGCGTCACCGTGGGCGTGGACCATGCGGTCGCGCTCCCTGAGCCCCGGTTCCAGGAGCATGTCCATCCTTTGCAGCATCTCGTTGCCGGTGGCGGCGAGGAGTGCTCGGTGGAAGGCCGCGTCGGCTTCGGCGGCGTCACTGGACTCGGCATGCGCCTGCCCCATGGCATCAAGGGCGGCTTCGAGGGCGGCGAGGTCGGCATCGGTGCGGTGCAGGGCAGCACGGTGCGCCGCGGCCGGCTCGACGATGGAGCGCACGTCGGCGAGGTCGCGCAGCAGCTGGCCGCCGTCGCCCGTCTCCATGCGCCAGTGGATCACATCCGCGTCGAGGAGGTTCCAGTGGACGCGTTCCCTGACGAAGGTGCCGCGCTTCTGCCGCGCGTCGATCAGCCCCTTGCCGGCGAGAACCTTCAGGGCTTCTCGCATGACGGTCAGGCTCACGTCCAGCTCGGCTCCGAGGGCGCCGATGTCCAGCGTCTCGCCTTCGGCTATCCGGCCTCCCACGATGCGCGCGCCCAGTCGGTGCACGACCTGTCCGTGTACGCCGCGGCCGGAGTAGGACGCCATCGCTGGTGCTCCTTGATGTCAGAGGACTGAGAGGTCTCCCAATTCTACAGTTGAATATTAATTATGAATACACTGTGGCGTGAATTATGCGCCGGCCTCGGACAGGGGCTACTTCCGAGGCCGGCGCATCCGTCAGCTCTGCTTTCTCACCAGGTGCGGAAGGCGCTCAGGCCGGGAAGCGCCCTGTGGACCGGGCCGTAGCCGAAGAGCGAGGTGTCCTCGACCTCGTTGTCGCCGCCGACGACCCAGCCGTTCGGGTCGGCGCCGTCGGCGAAGTCGATCGCGATCGGGTCCCAGTAGGAGATTCCCACCACCTTGCCGGTGTCGTACATGGCGCGGAAGAACTCCTGCGTCCACCTCAGCTGGCCTTCGGGGGTGGCGCCGTAGTTCTCGGGGCCGTCCGGGTCGAGGTTGTTCCCCTCGATCAGCGTCGTCTCGCTCGCGCCGCTGGACTCAAGCGTGAAGGGATAGCCGGTCTCCATCGCCATGACCGGCTTCCCGCTCGCCGTTCCCACCCAGCTCGCGAAGTTGGCCAGGGAGGCAATCGTCATGTCGGTCCAGAACGGATAGAGCGAGACGCCCATGATGTCGTAGTCCAGGCCGTTCGCCCGTGCGCCGTCGATCCAGCCCTGGTAGGCGGTGCGGTCAGGGGTGGTGAGGTGGATGACGGTCTTGCTCGTCGGGGAGGTGTCCTTCACCGCCTTGGAGGCGGACTTGAGCAGCGCGTAGTAGTCGGCCGGGGTGGTCCAGCGGTCCACGTCGGCGAGGGCGTTGTTGATCTCGTTGCCGATGGAGACGTACTCGGGTGCGACGCCCGCGTCCTTCATCTTGCGGACGGAGGCGGCCGTGAAGTCGTAGACGGCCTGTTCGAGCTGGCTCTGGGAGTAGCCGGCCCAGTCCTCGGGCCTGGCCTGGAGCCCGGGGTTGGTCCAGAAGTCGCTGTAGTGGAAGGAGAGGAGAACCTTCATTCCCCGTGCCTTGGCGTCCTTCGCGTTCGCCACCGCGTCGTTGATGTCCTGCCAGCCGGGCTGGAGCTGGTACCGCTGTCCGTTGGTGGTCACGAAGGCGCCCGGCTTGTTGTAGACGCGGATGCGGGCCAGGTTGAAACCTTCGGGGGCGAGGACGTCGAGCACGTCCTTCTTGTTGCCGGCGCTGTCCGCGTACTGGGCGCCGGCGGCGGCATTCATCCGCCGGTAGGTGATGTCGCCGCCGACGGCCATCGCGCCACCGGTTCCCGGCGTGATGCGGGTGAAGGAGAAGTCGTCCGCCTGGAGGGTGCCCGCGGCGGAGTTCGACCAGATGCCGACGGTGCATGAGGGGCTGAGCACCGAGACGCTGAGCGTCACCCGCGTCCACTGCGTGGTCCTGGGCAGGTCGAGGGTCTGCGCAGTGTCGCCGCAGGAGTACGCCTGCAGACCTGCGGCGGCCACGCCGTTGTTCTTGATCCAGGCGGAGAGCGTGTAGGTGCCCTTGGTCAGCCCCGTCAGGGTCTGGACCGTGTTCACCGACCACTGGCCCTTCTTGCCGTGGACGAGACTGGTCTGTCCGCTGTGGGGCCCGGCGGTCTGCGTGTAAGCGGAGTTCGAGGTGCCGATGTTCGTCCAGCCGGTCAGCCCGCTCTCGAAGCCGGGGTTGGCCAGGAGGTTCGTCGTTGTGGTCTTGGCGGAGCTCAGGGGCGCGGTGGCGAGTGTCGTCGCTGTGAGCAGCAGACCGAGGCCGGTCGCCATCGCGCCGCTTCTGCGGATTCGCACAGGGATTACTCCTTCTGGTGGGTACCCGGCTCGTCCAGCCGGGGTGTACGAGCCGGGCGCACGGACCTTCGCTGATGGTCGGCTCGGCGTGCGCCCGGCCGGAGAAGGGAGGTCAGCTCTTGACTGCTCCTGCGGTGAGCCCTTCGAGGAGCTGCTTGCGCAGGACGTAGAAGACCAGCAGGCTCGGCACCGCCGCGAGGACCGCGCCGGCCAAGACCAGGTCGTACTGGCGGCCGGTGGCACTGAAGATCACCTGCAGGCCCATCGGGAGCGTGTAGTCGCCCGGCTCGCTGACCACGATCAGCGGCCAGAGCAGGCTGTTGTAGCTGGTGAGGAAGGACCACACGCCGAGGGCCCCGAGGGCGGGCCGCAGCAGGGGGAACACGATCCGGCGGAACAGTCCGAACTCGGTGCAGCCGTCGACCCGGGCGGCGTCCAACAGGGCGTCGGGGACGGACTGCTCGACGAACTGGCGCATCATGAAGATGCCGAACGCCGGGGCCACCCAGGGCACGACCAGGGCGAAGTACGGGGTGGTCAGCTGAGCCTTGGCGATCATGATGAACAGCGGTACGACGATGACCGCGAACGGCACGGCCATCGAGCTGAACATCACGTTGAACAGGATGTTCTGGCCGCGGAAGCGGTACTTGGCGAAGGCGAACCCGGCCAGGGAGCACAGCCCCACGGACACCACGGTGGAGATCAGCGCCACGACGGTGCTGGTCAGCAGCCAGGTCCAGAACGGGTAGCCGTCCAGCAATCCCCGGTAGTTGTCCAGATTCCCCGGGATCGGAAGTGGTTGCGGCGGATAGGAGAAGATCTCGCTGCGGGACTTGAAGGACGCCGACAGCGCCCACAGGAGCGGCAGCGCGAAGACGGCCAGCAGGGCGATCAGGAACGCGTACAGCAGGACTCGGCCTGTCAGGCGTCCGCGCTCGGCCCGGCGCGGCGGCACGGTGCGGGTGGCCGGGGCGGAGGAGGGGGATGCGGTCTCGGGCACGGTGACCGAGGTCATCGGGTGCTCCTTCCTACGCCCAGGGCCCGCATGGCGAGCTGTCCCAGGACGAACACGACGACGAAGAGGATGACGCCGGCGGCTGCGGCGTAGCCGAGTTGCTGGCGCTGGAAGCCGGCGCGGAAGACGAACATGGCGACGGACAGAGTCGATTCACCGGGGCCGCCCTGGGTCAGCAGGAAGGGCTCGTCGAAGATCTGGGCGGTGTTGACCAGGACGGTCACGGCGACGAAGGCGGTCACCGGCCGCAGCGCCGGCAGGGTCACGTCCCAGAAGCGGCGCACCGGCCCGGCGCCGTCGATGGCGGCGGCCTCGTACAGCTCCCGCGGCACGTTCTGCAGACCGGCCAGGAAGAAGATGGTGAGGTAGCCGGTCCAGCGCCACAGCACCAGGATGACCACGGATACCCGTGCCCAGGCCGGGTCGCCGAGCCAGTCGACTCCGCCGAACCCGAACACGGCCTGCAGGGTGGCGTTGACCAGGCCGTAGTCCTTGTCGAAGATCAGCCCGAAGACGAGGCTGATGACGATGGGTGAGATCACCACCGGCATGAAGTACGTCATCCGGAACATGTCCCGGCCCCGCAGTCCCCGGGCGTTGAGTGCCTGGGCGATCAGTAGTGCGGCGGGGACGACGACGCAGAGCGTGAACAGCACGTACAGGGCGGTGTTGCCCATGGCCGCCCAGAAGCTCTGGTCGGTCAGCAGGTCGCGGTAGTTGCGCAGCCCGACCCAGCGGGGAGTTCCGAGACCGGCCCACTCGGTGCAGCTGAGGTAGAAACCGACCAGGATCGGGACCAGCAGGAACAGCCCGTAGAGCAGGTAGAAGGGCGACACGAACACGTAGGGGGCCAGCGACCGCTGGTTGCGGCTCCACCAGGAGCGCTCGGCCAAGTTCGCGGGCTGCTTCGCGGGCCGGGCGGTGCTCGATTCGGGCCGGGCGGGGGTGGCAACGGGACGGGTCATCGCTTCACCTGCTGTCGGTAATCCCTGATGCCGGCCTTGAGCGCCGCGGCGGCGGAGGTCTTGCCCTGCAGGGCCTGGAGTATGTGGCCGCCCAGCAGGTCGGAGAGGAACTGCATGCCGGGTGCCTGGTAGTAGAGCGGCAGATCGGCGGCTGCCGCGCGGTAGACGTCGAAGACCCGCTGGCCGCCGAGGTAGTCGTCGGCGACCGACGTGAGTTCGGGGTCGTCGTAGAGGGACTTGAGGGTCGGCAGGAAGCCGCCACTGTGGTAGCGCAGCAGCTGCCCCTCGCGGGTCAGGTACACCCTCCGCAGCAGTTCGAGAGCGGCCTCGGTGTTGGGTTTGCCCTTCACAACGCAGAACGCGGTGCCTCCGAGGATGGAGGCCACGTGACCGCCGCCGGCGAAGCGCGGCAGCGTCCGCATGCGCCACTTGCCCTTGTCTTCGGGGGCGTTGGCCTGCAGACCGTAGACGTTGTACCAGTTGGGCATGGCCGCAGCCGCCAGCCGACCCGACTTCAGGGCGGCACCGCAGACGGCGCCGTACGGGTCGGGCAGGGACATCAGGAAACCGGAGCGGACTCCCTGAGCCATGAACTCGAGGACCTCCACCGCCTCGGCGGAGTCGAGTACGAGCTCGCCGGATGCGTCGAAGATGCCGCCGCCGCGCTGCAGGAGGAGCTGCAGGAAACCGTTGACGATGGCCCCGTTGTCACCGGTGGAGACCATGCCGAGGCTGACCTTGTGCTGGTCGTAGACGCGTGCGCCGACGCGCGCGAGGTCCTGCCAGGTGTCGAGGTCCTCGGGGATGCCGTACTTGGCGAAGAGGTCCTGGCGGTAGTACAGAACGGTGATGGAGTTGTCGGAGTCCAGTCCGTAAGGGATTTTGTCGACCGAGTAGGGGGCGAGCTTGAGGAGCTCGCCCTCGAAGGGCCTGACGGTGTCACTCAGGTCGACGAAGAGGTTCTCGGCGATCGCCGAGCCCATCACGCGGGGGAACTGGTCGACGATGACGCCGGCGAGGTCGGGCGTGTTCCCGCCGGCCACCGCCTGCGCGATCGTGCGGGTCACTACGTCACTGCCGGCCGCGTTGGTGGCCTTCACCCGGTAGTCGAACCGGGAGCCCCGCATGAGCGCCTTGTCGCCGGCCGCGGCCTGGAAGGTCTTGATGTAGCCGGGGTCATGGGTCCACAGCGAGACATCGACCCGACCCGAGGACACCGTACGGCCCGAGGAGGAGCCACAGGCGGCCAGACCGGGCAGGGCCAGGGCGCCCAGACCGGCGCCTGTCGCGGCCCGCAGCAAGGAACGGCGGCTCATCCCGTTCATTCACCGCCTCCGCTTCTGGCCGTCGGTGCGATCGGCCGGAAGCGGAACCCGCCCATGAGCCGGTTCGGCAAGGCAGCGGGGGGTTTGAGGGCATGAAACGACAACATGACAGGCGGCTCCTGCGTGGCGGCTCGTGAAGTGGGTTCATCGTCAAGGCGACCCACACCCCTGTCAAGATGTATTCATAAATAACGCTTAGAACACGGGCGGCCCTCGGCGGGCCATGGGGCGGGCCCGCGACTGGAGGGATATTAATTATGAATACATCTTGACCTGGGCTTGTGGCCGCCCGACGATGGACGCGCACTTCACCCGCCCCCTCATTGGAGCCGCCTTCCATGTTGTCCCTGCACGCCCACGCAGCCTCCGAGGTCCTGGCCGGGCATCTGCCGATGGGCAGTTCCGCCGACGCGCCGCACCAGCTCACGGTCGACAGCCAGAGCCTGGTCCGGGATGGCCGCCCGTGGATCCCCGTGATGGGCGAGTTCCACTTCAGCCGTTACCCGGCCGCCGAGTGGCGCGAGGAGCTGCTCAAGATCAAGGCCGGCGGGATCGACCTGCTCGCCACCTACCTGTTCTGGAACCAGCACGAGAACGAGCGGGGCACCCTCCGCTTCGACGGCGACCTCGACCTGCGCCGCTTCGTGAGGCTGTGCGACGAGATCGGCCTGGCCATGGTCGTCCGGCTCGGCCCTTGGTCCCACGGCGAATGCCGCAACGGCGGCCACCCCGACTGGCTGAGCGAGGTGGACTGCGCCCCGCGTACCGACGACCCCGCCTATCTGGCGCTGGTCGAGCCCTACTACCGGCGGATCGCCCACGAACTGCGCGGCCTCTTCCACGGGGACGGCGGCCCGATCATCGCGCTCCAGGTGGAGAACGAGCTCTACGACCAGCCCGGGCACCTGGCCACCCTGCGCCGCATGGCCGAGGAGTACGGCATGCAGGCCCCGCTGTGGACCGCAACCGCCTGGGGCTCCGCCGACATCCCGCGCGACACCCTCCTGCCGCTGTACGGCGGCTACCCGGAGGTGTTCTGGGAGGACGCCGGCATCGGCCCGGCCCGCGACATGCGCCGCCACTACTTCTTCACGCCGATCCGGGACGACCACGCCATCGGCGCGGACCTGCGCGCCGTCGAGGCGACCGGCCCCGGGCCGGACACCAGCCGCTACCCGTACGCCACCTGCGAACTGGGCGGCGGCATGGCGATCGCCTACCACCGCCGGCCTGCGGTGCCCGTCGAGGACATCACCTCGCTGGCGCTGGCCAAGCTGGGCAGCGGCTCGGTCTGGCAGGGCTACTACATGTACCACGGCGGCTCGCAGCGCACGGACCTGAAGGAGCCCAACCAGGAGAGCCACGACACGGGCTACCCCAACGACATGCCGACGGTGACCTACGACTTCCAGGCACCGCTCGGCGAGTACGGCCAGGTCCGCCCCGCCTTCCACGCGCTGCGCCTCCAGCACCTGTTCCTGCACAGCTACGGAGCGGACCTGGCCCGGATGCCGCTGGCCCTGCCCGACACCCAGCCCGACTCGCTCGACGACCTCGCCACGCTGCGCTGGGCCGTACGGTCGGCGGGCGGGCAGGGCTTCCTGTTCGTCAACAACCACCAGCCGCACGACACACTGCCGGACCACGAAGGCGTCCAGTTCCGCGTCCACCTCGACGGCGGGCGCACCGTCACCCTGCCCGCGCAGCCGGTCCGCGTGCCGTCCGGAGCGCACTTCGTCTGGCCCATCGGCCTGGACCTCGGGGGCGGGCTGCGCCTGGACTGGGCCAGCGCCCAGCCCGCGACCCGCCTGGACACCGAGACCGGCACCCTCACCGTGCTGGCCGCCGTCGACGGCATCCCGGCCACTCTCTCCCTGAACGGGGACGTGCAGGTCGAGGGCCCGGCGCAGGTGGAGCGGGGCACGGACGGCACCCTGATCACGGTGAACGAGCCCGGCACCGGGGC
This sequence comes from Streptomyces glaucus, assembly GCF_039533365.1. NCBI lineage: Bacteria > Bacillati > Actinomycetota > Actinomycetes > Kitasatosporales > Streptomycetaceae > Streptomyces > Streptomyces glaucus. The sequence continues at coordinate 97,483 of NZ_BAAATK010000011.1, read as the reverse complement.
GCTGCTCACCCTGACCGGCCCGTCCGGCACCGCCCAGGTCCTGGTGCTGTCGCACGACGACGCACTGCGCCTGAACCGGATCCACTTCGACGGGCAGGACCGGCTCGTGCTCAGCGACGACCTGGTCCTCGCCGACGGAGACGAACTGCGCCTGCAGATCGCCGCCCCCACTCCGTCCCTCGCCCTGCTGCCGGCGCCCGCCGCGCTCCACGGAGACGGTGTCGGGCAGCCCGCCCAGGACGGCGTGTTCACCCGCTGGTCGCTCAGCCCCGCGCCGCGGCTGCCGCAGCCGGCCCTGCGCTGCCTGCAGGGCGACGCGGTCGCCGCCCCGGCCCGCACCGGAGGCTCCCACCTGAGGGCCTCGGCCCCGCGCGACGAGGACTTCGACAAGGCCGCCGTGTACCAGGTCGACGTCCCTGAAGCGGCTCTGGACGGCGAGGGAGAGGTGCTGCTGCGGCTGCGCTACACCGGGGACGCCGCCCGCGCCTACATCGACGGGCAGCTCGTCGCCGACCACTTCTGGTACGGACCGGAGTGGGAGATCGGGCTGCGCCGCTTCGCCGACGCGGTCCGCCGGCACGGCATCGAGATCCGCGTCCTGCCCCTTGACCCCGCGTCCGACATTTACGTGAACCCCTCCCTGCGCGACGGACTGAACGCGGCGCACACCCGGGCCGCGGTCGAGACCGCCGAGCTGGTGGCCGTACCGCAAACGGCTGTGCGCACCGAAGGTGTGAGTCTGTCCGGCTGATCCCTTGTGGTCCGCTGCACGACGTGGGCGGCGCCGGTCATGTGACCGGCGCCGCCCACGAGCGTGTGGTGAGAGGGGGCTACCACTCGGCGAAGGAGCCGTCCGCGTGGTGCCAGGTGGGGTTGTGCCAGTCCGGGGCGATGCCGTCGGCCTTGCGGACGGCCTTCTCGTCGACCTCGATTCCGAGACCGGCGCCGAGAGGCCGGCGGATGTGGCCCTCGTCGAAGCGGAACACCTCGCGGTCGACGATGTAGTCCAGCATCTCGGCGCCTTCGTTGTAGTGGATGCCGATGCTCTGTTCCTGGATGAGGAAGTTCGGCGTGCTGAAGGCGACCTGGAGGCTCGCCGCCAGGGAGATCGGGCCCAGCGGGCAGTGTGGGGCGAGCAGCACGTCGAAGGTCTCGGCCAGTGACGCCATGCGGCGTACCTCGGAGATCCCGCCCGCGTGCGAGAGGTCCGGCTGCAGGACCGCGATGCCGGCCTGCAGTGCGGGCAGGGCCTCGGTGCGCGAGTAGAGCCGCTCGCCGGTGGCGATCGGGACGGACGAGGCCGCGACCGTGTCGCCGAGGCGGTGGGTGTACTCGGGCAGGACGGGTTCCTCGACGAACAGAGGAGACAGCGGAGCGAGATGAGGCAGGACGCGGCGCGCGTTGGCGGCGGTGAACCGGCCGTGGAAGTCCATGGCGAAGTCCCGGTCGGGGCCGAGGACCTCGCGGGCCGTGGCGGCCCGTTCGACGACGGCTGCGATGTCCGCCGCGGTGGCCAGCCGGTTCATCCGCCCGCAGGCGTTCATCTTGACCGCAGTGAAGCCGGCCTCGACCTGCGCGCTGACGGCATCGGCGATCTCGGCGGGGTCGTCGCCGCCCACCCAGCTGTAGGCCCGCACCCGCTCGCGCACCGGACCGCCGAGCAGCACATGGACCGGCGCGCCGAGGGTCTTGCCCGCGATGTCCCACAGAGCCTGGTCGAGTCCGGCGACGGCGCTGGAGAGGACCGGGCCGCCGCGGTAGAACGACCCCTTGGTCATCATCTGCCAGTGGTCCTCGATCCGCATCGGATCCTGACCGATCAGATACTCGGCAAGCTCGTGGACAGCGGTACGGACGGTGGCCGCCCGGCCCTCCACGACGGGCTCGCCCCATCCGACCACGCCTTCGTCGGTCTCGATACGGCAGAAAAGCCAGCGGGGCGGAACAGCAAAAGTTTCAACACGGGTGATCTTCAAGAGGTTTGCTCCAAAGGGCAGCACAAGACAAGGGGCCGGCCACGAGATCCGGCGGGGTTCACGAGGAGTTCTTCAAAACGCTCCAGCCGCCGTCGACGACGAGCGAGGCCCCGGTCACGAACGAGGCGTCGTCGCTCGCGAGGAAGGCGATCGCGGCGGCGACCTCCTCGGGGCGGCCGAGGCGGCCGGCGGCGGTCTCCGCGGCGGTCGCCTGCCGGTCCTCCTCGCTGATGCCCTCCCAGGCACGGGTCAGAACCGGCCCGGGCAGCACACTGTTCACCCGGACGCGTCCGCCGTACTCGACGGCCAACTGCCGGGCCAGCCCCGTCAAACCGGCCTTCGCCGCGGCGTACGCGGGACGCCCGGGCAGACCCACCAGGGCATGCACCGAGGAGACGAGCACCACGCTGCCGCCGGTCGCGACCAGGTCGTCCAGGCAGGCGCGCACGCCGAGGAACGATCCGGTGAGGCTCACGGCCAGCTGACGGTTCCACTCGCCGGTGCTGGTCCGGTGGGCCGCAGCGACCCGCACGGAGTAGGCGTTGCTCACCAGCGCCCGAACAGGGCCGAACGCCTCTCGCGCCGCCTTCACCGTCTCGCCCCAGGACGACTCCTCGGAGACATCGCACCGCTGGAACAGCGCGTGGCCGCCGGCCTCCAGGATCGAGGCCGCCACGGCCTGCCCAGCCTCCTCGTCGATGTCCGCGACGACGACGCGAGCGCCCTCGGCGGCGAGCCGGTGAGCCGTGGCCGCGCCGATCCCGGACGCGGCGCCGGTGATCAGCACGCAGCGGCCGTCGAAGCGGTCGGCTGGGGAGGTGGCGGCGGGCTGCATGAGAGGTCTCCTCGGGAAGAACAGCGGCAACACTCAGATTAAATATGAATTATTGAGGGGTGCCAAGGGGGATCTCCCGCCCCGCCGTGCCGACCGTCGGGCCAGGAACAGACGGTCCGGGACGCCGCAGGGGGCGCCGTGGCGTCACAGGGGACGGACAGCACCGCGCCGTCCAGCGGACCGGGAGCCGGGAGGCCGTACCGGGCAGTGGTCACGATCAGCCGGTTGCCGGTCAGGCACACGCTGGTGGGCTGCTGGGCAGGCAGGGCGAGCGTCAGCAGGAGCCGTCCGTCCGGCGCGTAGCAGCGGACCTGCGCCGCTCCCCATACCGCCGACCACAAGCGGCCTTCGTCGTCCACGGTCATCCCGTCGGGGCTGCCGCTTCCCGGGGCGAGCCGGAAGAAGAGGCGCCGGCCTGACAGCACCCCCGTCGCCGGATCCATGTCAAAGGCGTACACGGCTCCCTCGGCGCTGTCGGCGAGATACAGGGTGGCCCCGTCGGGGCTGACCGCAGGGCCGTTGGGAACGGTCAGACCCTTCAGGACGGTGACGACGGCGCCGTCGGGATCCAGTCGGTGCAGCGCTCCCGCGCCGGGAGCGGCGTCGTAGGCCATCGAGCCGGCCCAGAGGCGGCCCTGCGCGTCGCAAGCGGCGTCGTTCATCCGGCGCGGCGGCCACCCCTCGAGGTCTGGCAGACTCGTACGACTGATGAGGTTGCCGTCCGGGGCGAGCCTGGTGAAACCGGTGCCCGCTGCGGCGAGGAATCCGGCCCCGGCCGCCAAGGGCGCGACGGCGCCGAGCGGTTCTTCGAGGCGGGCAAGCTCGATCAGTGGGGCGCCGGGAGTGTCCGGCAGGCTCAGCAGCCGGCCGGCGAGGATGTCGACGAGCACGACGCGCCCGTCCCTCAGGATGCGTACCCCCTCGCCCAGTTCGAGCCGGTCGACGGCGACGGGCGTGAACTCGGTGCCGACCTCGGGTGTACGAAGGTGCGTGGACATGGCGGAACTCCGGCGATAGGCGGTCGAGGAGGAGGGCTGCTCAGCGGATGGCGCTTCCGGGCGGGACGTCGAGGAGGGCGAGTTCGTCGCGGTGGGGCAGTCCCTCCCAGTCGCCGCGGCTGGCGACCGCGAACGCGCCGGTGGTGCCGGCGCGTCGCAGGCGATCGGCCGGTGGCAAACCGTCCAGGAGCCCCGAGAGGTATCCGGCGCAGAACGCGTCCCCGGCACCCACGGTGTCGAGGACCGGGACACGATGAGCGGGCTGGTGGAAGTGCTCGCCGTCGGCGGTGTACAGGTCCGCGCCGTCGCCTCCGCGCTTGACGACCACCTCGCGTGCCCCGTCGTCCAGCAGCCGACGCACCTGGGTGACTTCCTCCAGCGATTCCTCGCCACCGGCGATCAGGGAGAGCTCGTCGTCCGAAGCGATGACCACGTCGACGCTGCCACCGAGCCGGCGCATGGCCTCCGTCGCCCGGCCCCGGCTCCAGAGGCGGGCGCGGTAGTTGACGTCGAGGACCACCGTCCAGCCGTGCGCCGAAGCGTGTTCGACGGCGGCGGTCACCGTCGCGCGGGGGCCCGCACCGAGGGCACAGGTGATGCCGGTGACATGAAGCACGCGGGCTCCCGCGGCCAGGGCCGGCGCGAGGTGTTCGGGTTGCTGGAGGGATGCGGCGGATCCCGACCGCCAGTAGTGCACACGCGTCACGTCGGCCGCCAGGCGCTCGCGCAGCAGGGCACCCGTGGGCGCTTCGGGATCGGTCGTGGCGTGGCGCACATCGACGCCTTCACCCCGCAGCGTCCGCAGGGCCAGGCGGGCCGGCTCGTCCGCGCCGAGGCGCCCCGCCCAGGACACCCGGTGGCCCAGGCGGGCCAGCCCGATGGCGACGTTCGACTCGGCGCCGGCCACCGCCGTACGGGTCGGGGCGCCCGTGGCCAGAGGCCCCTCCGCTTGAAGGGACAGCATCGTCTCGCCGAAGGTGAGCACATCGGCGACCGTTCCGGAGTTCACGCGGCGCGCTCCTCTCCCTGGCACGCCGCGCGGAACCGGCGGGCCCGCAGCCGCAGTCCGTCCAGGTCGCCGCCGTGGGCGGCGTCGCCGACCAACGGCGAGCCGACGCCGACGGCGAGAGCGCCGGCCGCGAAGTACTCCGGTATCGCCTGCGCGTCCACACCGCCGACGGGAACCAAAGGGAGGTCGGGGAAGGGGTCCTTCAGGGCCCGGAGGTAGGCGGGTCCGCCGATGGAGGCGGGGAAGAGCTTCACCGCGGTGGCACCGGCGGCCATCGCGGTGGCGGCCTCCGTAGGGGTCAGGGCCCCCGCCAGTACGGGCAGGCCCTGCTCCACGGCGGCGGTGACGCCCTCGCCCACGACGGGGGTGACCACCCAGGTGGCACCGGCGTCCTGGGCGCACAGCAGATCATGGCGCGTGACGACGGTGCCCGCACCGATGAAGGCATCCTGGCCGACCGAGCGAACGGCCTTCGCGATCACACCGCAGGCGTCGTCGGTATTGAGGGAGACCTCGATGAGATCGACCCCCTCCTCCACCAACGTGAGCACGGTGTGCAGAGCGGCGTGCGCAGAGCGTCCGCGCACGATGGCGGCGAGCCTGCGATGGCTCAGGCGGTGGGGGAAGTCTGCGAGGTCCACGAGAGGGCTCCGATGGGTGGCATGGGACACTGGACACGATCAAGGCATTAAATAATAATTAATTAGTGCTCTCAAGGGGGGCCTGGATGCGCTTCCGCGTTCGGTGTGAGCGACCCCCTACCTGCCGAAGGTGGTGCCGCATGGCCCTGATCGACCTCCCGCTCGACGAACTCCGCGCGTATCGCAGCGACTCGGTCGCCCCTGAGGACTTCGATGCTTTCTGGGCCAGGACGCTGCACGAGGCGCGCGAGTTCGACGTGGATGCCCGCTTCGAGCCGGTCGACGCCGGGCTGTCGACAGTCAGGGTGTACGACGTGACGTTTCGCCGGTTTCGGCGGTCATCCGGTGAAGGGCTGGCTGCGACTGCCGGCCGATGCCGAAGAGCCGGTGCCTCTGGTGGTGGAGTTCATGGGCTACGGCGGCGGACGCGGTCTCCCCCACGAGGACCTGCTGTGGGCGTCCAGCGGCCGGACGCACTTCGTGATGGACACCCGGGAGCAGGGCAGCGGCGGGGGTGGCGGCGGCAGCACCGCCGACCCGGTGGGCAGCGCTCCGGCGTACCCGGGCTTCATGACCCGGGGCATCGACGCCCCGGAGAACTACTACTACCGGCGTGTGTTCACCGATGCCGTACGCGCGGTGGAGGCGGCGCGCTCGCACCCGCTGACGGACGCGTCGCGGACCGTGGCGCTCGGGACGAGTCAGGGCGGCGGGATCAGCATCGCAGTGGGCGGCCTGGTGCCGGACCTGGTCGCCGTGGCGCCGGACGTGCCGTTCCTGTGCGACTTCCCCCGCGCCGCGGTGCTGACGGACCGACACCCGTACCGTGAGATCGGCCTCTACCTCAAGACGCACCGCGGCCGCACCGAGGACGCCCTGCTCACGCTGTCGTACTTCGATGCCGTCCACTTCGCCGCCCGCGGCCGCGCGCCCGCGCTGTTCTCGGTAGCACTGGAGGACCAGACCTGCCCCCCGTCGACCGTCTTCGCGGCGTTCAACGCCTGGGCCGGTCCCGACAAGGCCATCGAGGTCTACGACTTCAACGACCACGAGGGCGGCGGCCCGTACCACGAGGCGGCCAAGCTGCGCTGGCTGCGGTCGTACGTCTGAGGCTCCTCGCGCGGTGGGTGCACGCCCTCACCGAGCCGGAACGTGCGGACGTCGTGGGCGCCGCACTCGACGACGCGACGCTCACCACGAACTCCTACGACGAGTACGCCGCCGACGTCCAGGCCCGGCCCTGCTCGCAGTTTGCATGCTTCGCCCTCCCCGTGGCCGGAAGCAAGAGCGCCGTGCGCAGCCTCGCGCTCTACGGGGCATAACTGATCATCTCAGGATGAGGTCCGCAGGCGGCGGAGGCATATGAGGCTGCAGGCCAGTTCGAGCAGACCCTGATGGAGATCGGCGTGTCGCTCGTAGCGGATGCGGAGCCGTTTGAACTGGTGCAACCAGGCGAAGGCGCGCTCCACCACCCAGCGCACCTTGCCCAGTCCGGACCCGTGGGCGACGCCGCGCCGGGCGATCAACGGCTTGATGCCCCGCTTCCACAGCAGGCGACGGTACTTGTCGAAGTCGTAGCCCCGGTCGGCATACAGACGTTGGGGCTTGCGGCGGGGACGTCCCCGCAGTCCCCGGATCGGCGGGACGGCGTCCAGCAGCGGCAGAAGCTGGGTGACGTCGTGCCGGTTGCCACCGGTGAGCGTCACGGCGAGTGGGGTTCCGTGGCGGTCTACGATCAGATGGTGCTTGGAGCCGGGCCGGGCACGGTCGACGGGCGAGGGGCCGACATGATCCCCCCTTTGACGGCCCGGACATGCGACCCGTCCACGGAACAGTCATCCAGGTCCAGCAGGCCGGCATGGCGCAGTTCGGTCAGCAGGACGGCGCGCAGGCGCGGCCACACGCCGGCCTCGGTCCAGTCCCGCAGCCGACGCCAGGCCGTCACACCTGAGCAGCCCACCGTCTCCGCGGGAACATCACGCCACGCGACACCGGTCCGCAGCACGAACAGGACGCCGGCGAGTGCTGCCCGGTCCGGCACACGAAGCCGCCCAGGATGCCGGTGGCGCCGTTCGGGAGCAGGCGGCAGTAGCGGGGCCACCCGCTTCCACAGGTCATCAGGAACAAGATCAGCACGCACGCCGGACACCCTGCCGACCAAGGCCACCGAGTGCAAGACCTGCGAATCAACCCATTCTGAAACGATCAGTTAGGCGGGAAACCCGACACCTGCAAGCGTGTTCGACGAAACGGGGTCCTGCGCCAGGGCCAGATCCGTCAGGAGACGGGTGTCCTCGGGGTTGGCCGCGGTCCAAATCCGGTGCTGGCCGGGGAGATGGAGCAGTCCGTCGCCGGGACGGCCTTCCTCGCGTACGGCGGCACCGATGGCGGTGACGTCATCGGTCCGGCTCTGAGGCGTCCTCAGCGAAAGGCTCGTCGGGACGAGCGCGGCCAGTACGGCAACCGCCGCGATCCACGCGTTGCGGGAAGGCTGCCACAGCCGGTGGAGGTAATCCATGCAGGCGCCCAGCAGCAAGGCGATCCCGATATTGCTGTAGAGCACATACCGGTCGACGAAGAGAGGTTTGACCAGCGAGGCGATCAACAGCAGAAGGCACGGAAGCGCACCAGGGCGTCGATCGTGGCCTGGATGAGGGCGCGGGCGGCGTCGCCGTAGACGGCCATCGAGGCGAGGCCGGCGAACGCCTTGGCGTAGGCGGCGACCTCGCGCGGCTGCGTCACCGTGATCTCCGCCGTCGGTGTCTCCACGACGGCCATGGTGTCGTCGTGGACGTAGTACGCCTCCAGCGGCCACACGGTGCGCTGCGCGGTGAACGGGATGATCCCCAGCGGGATCGAGGCGAGCGGCATCACGGCCAGGAGGTGGCGCAGCTGCCCGCGCATCGCGTCGAGGTCGGCGGTTCGATAGCGCAGGACGGATTCCTCGAGGAGGACGACGTAGAGGTGGCCTCCCTCGTGGAGGAACCGGGAGCGGCGCCGGTCCGCTCCACCAGCGGCAGCCGCCCGCTCCAGCACTCCGAGTCGTCCGCGGGCACGCTCCCGTCACGCAGGAACGCGTCAAGGACCTCCCGCTCCTCCCCCACGGCGTAGACGTCGCGCAGTTCCAGACGCAGAGCGTGCTGCCGGGCGGAGTCGAGCAGGTCCTCAAAGCTGGGGGCCGGCGGCTTCTGCGGCATCACACGCCTCTTTGATCCGCTCTCGGTGCGCACCACGGTGACGTCCATCGTCATCCGGTGCGCGCCAGAGCGGAATCCACTCGGTGGAACCCGTCGGGTGGATTCCACTCGGTGGACGGTGTCCGGCATCGTCACCACAGCCAGGCGTTGGAGTGCCGCAGCCGGGACAGGGCGCGGGCGGGGCTTTTGCCCTGCGCCAGGAGTTCGCGCTCGATCCGGTCGGCGTCCGGGTGCCGGCCCTCTCCCAGGAGGAGTTCGGCCTGCCGCTCGGTCGCCACGTCCCCGGCCTTGAGACCGACCGCGGCCAGGCCCCGTCCCTTCCACCCGCCGGGCGGGAGGCCATCAGAGGTCGCCGGCCGTTCGGCCGTGAGGGGGGCAGCGGGCTACCGGTCAGTGCCGACGTCCCCATGGCCCGGTGCGGTTGCGGTGCCTTCGGCGGCGCGGCGGCGGGCGTCCTCGTCGGTGCGGGCGTCATAGCTGATCAGTTTCGGCAGCGCGGCAGCGAGCAGGCCCACCGCCGCAACGCACGCGAGTCCGCCTGTCCAGATCGCGGGGCGGACGCCGGTCCAGCCGGCCATCGCCCCGGCGCGGACCTGACCCAACTGCGGGCCGACGCTGTAGGAGAGGACCTCGATGCCGGCGAGCCGGCCGCGCAGCCGGTCCGGGATGGTCTGGTTCCAGATGGTGGAGCGGCCCAGTCCGCTCAGCATGTCCCCCGCTCCCGCCAGTCCGAGGCACAGCAGCACCAGCCAGACGTTCGACGTCCAGCCGGCCGCCGCCATCGCCAGGCCCCAGCCGGCCGCGCCGAACACCACCAGCAGGCCGTGCCGCCGTGTCCGGGACACCCAGCCGCTGGTCAGGCTGACCAGCAGCGACCCGACGGAGCCCGCCGCGTACATCAGGCCCAGCGACCAGTCGGCGTCGAGCTCGTCGGCGAGGAAGGGGAAGACGGTGTTGGGGAAGGCGAAGAACATCGCCGCCAGGTCGACCGCGTAGGTACCCAGCAGCACCGGCCGGGACCATGCGTACCGGGCCCCCTCCGCGATGCCGCGCAGCGACGGCCTGGCCGCCTGCTCGACCGGTGGCACCGGCGCCAGCCGGCGGCACATCAGGACCGACACCGTGAAGCTCACCACCGTGATGGCGTACGCGGTGCTGTTGCCCGCGTACGCGACGACGAGGCCCGCCAGCGCCGGTCCGGCGATCGCGCCGGTCTGCCAGCGCAGCGAGTTCAGCGCGGCCGCGGCGGCGAGCCGGTCGTGCGGGACGATCCGGGCCAGCAGCGAGTCCAGGGCGGGCCGCTGGAGTCCGGCGAGTGCCGCGACACCGGCCGCGACCACGTACAGCGGCCACAGCATGGGGCTGGGCAGCAGCGCGTTCAACAGCAGGACGGCGGCCAGCAGTCCCAGTCCCGCCTCGGTCAGCACGATGACCTTGCGCCGGTCCACGGCGTCGGCGAGTGCCCCGCCGTACAGGCCGAAGACCATCAGCGGCACCAGTTCGGCGGCGCCCATCGCGCCCACCGCGAGCGGTGAGCCGGTCAGTTCCTTGATCTGCAGCGGCAGCGCGATCAACGCCATCACGCTGCCGACGTGGGTGACGACGCCCTGCGTCCAGAGCAGGCGGAAGTCGCGGGAGGAGCGCCAGGGCGAGAGGTCGGGGAGTACGGCGGCGAGTTTGGCGTGCATGGTCAGCGGCTCCCGGCCGGCTCCGACGCGGGGGCGGCTCCCGTGTCCCCGGTCGTCGCGTGGTGGCGTCCGATCGGCAGGACGAGGGGCTTGCCCGAGACCGGGTCCTCGATGACGCGGCTGTCCATGCCGTAGACGGCCCGGACCGTGTCCTCGGTCATCACCTCCTCGGGCGTTCCGGCGGCGTGCAGCCGTCCGGCGGCCAGGGCGACGAGCCGGTCCGCGTAGCGGGCGGCCAGGTTGAGGTCGTGCAGGACCATGACGATCGTGGTGCCGCGGGTCCGGTTCAGGTCGGTCAGCAGGTCAAGGACCTCGATCTGGTGGCTGATGTCGAGGAACGTGGTGGGCTCGTCGAGCAGCAGCAGATCGGTCTGCTGGGCCAGCGCCATCGCGATCCACACGCGCTGGCGCTGGCCGCCGGAGAGTTCGTCGACCGCCCGGTCCACCAGTTCCGTCGTCTGGGTGGCCTCCAGCGCGGCGGCGACCGCGGCGTCGTCCTGGGCCGTCCAACGGGAGAAGGCCCGCTGGTGGGGGTGGCGGCCCCGGCCGACCAGGTCGAGGACGGTGATGCCCTCGGGGGTGACCGGTGACTGCGGCAACAGCCCGAGGGTGCGGGCGAGTTCCTTGGCTGGGGTGCGGTGGACCTCTTTGCCGTCCAGGACGACCCGGCCGGTGCGCGGGACGAGCAGCCGGGACATCGAGCGCAGCAGCGTCGACTTGCCGCAGGCGTTGGCGCCGACGATCACCGTGATGCGCCCGGCCGCGAGGGTCAGGTCCAGGCCCTCGATGACGGCGCGGTCGCCGTAGCCGAGCGTGAGGTCCTCGGTGGCGAGGGTGTGGGACGCGGTCACAGTGAGCCTCCGGCCCGGTTGGTGCGGACGATCAGGTAGACGAGGTAGGGGGCGCCGAGGACGCCGGTGACGACGCCCACGGGGTAGCGGGTGTCGAAGGCGTACTGGCCGGTGAAGTCGGCGACCAGGACGAGCAGGGAGCCGACCAGGCCGGCCGGCACCAGCAGGGGGCCGCCGGTTCCGGTGAGCCGGGCGGCGATCGGCCCGGAGAGAAACGCGACGAAGGCGATCGGTCCGGCCGCCGCCGTGGCGAACGCGATCAGCCCGACGGCGGCGACGATCACGGTGACGCGGGTGCGTTCGACGCGGACGCCGAGCGCGGAGGCCGTGTCGTCGCCCAGGCTCAGCGCGCTCAGGTCGCGGCCCTCGAACAGCAGCACCGGGCCGAGCGCCAGCACGGCCAGGACGGTGGGCACGGTCTCCTCCCAGGTGGTGCCGTTGAGGCTGCCGGTGAGCCAGCGCATCGCCGCCTGGAGGTCCCACTCACCGGCCCGGGACAGGACGTAGGAGGTGACGCTGTCGAGCAGGGCGGCGATGCCGATGCCGATCAGGATGAGCCGGGTGCCGGCGACCCCGTCGCGGAACGCGAGGACGTACACCAGCAGCGCCACCGCGAGCGCGGCGGCGATCGCCAGCACGGACACCTGGGTCTCGCTCAGCGAGAAGGTGACGATGGCGATGGCCGCCGCCGCGCTCGCCCCCGCGCTGATGCCGATGATGTCGGGGCTGGCGAGCGGGTTGCGGAGCATCGTCTGGAAGGTGACGCCGGCCATGCCGAAGCTGAACCCGGCGGTCAGGGCGAGCACCGCGCGCGGCAGCCGCAGTGTGCCGACGGTGAAGGAGGCGCCCGGCACCTGCTCGCCCGTGATCACGCGCAGCACGTCGGAGGCCGGGTAGAAGGTGTGCCCGGCCATGAGCGTGGTGGCGAACGCGGCGACGACGAGGACCAGCAGGGCGCAGACGATCAGCCGTCGCCGGTACGCGCGGCGGACCCGCGTGCGGGTGACCGTGCGCAGTGTGGGCGGGGCGGTGACGACGGGGGCGCTCACAGTGATCCGACCTTCTGCCGGCGGACGATGTGGAGGAAGAAGGGGACGCCGACGAACGCGGTCACGATGCCCACCTCGATCTCGGACGGCCGGGCCACGATTCGCCCCACCACGTCGGCGACCGTCAGCAGGACGGCGCCGCTCAGCGCGGAGAACGGCAGCAGCCAGCGGTGGTCCACGCCCACCAGCAGCCGGCAGGCGTGCGGTACGACGAGTCCGACGAAGGCGATCGGGCCGGCGGCGGCGGTGGAAGCGCCGCACAGCACGACCGCGCCGAGCGCGGCGCCGGCCCGTACGAGGGCCACCCGCTCGCCGAGTCCGGCGGCCAGCTCGTCGCCCAGGGCGAGGGAGTTGAGGGCGCGGGCGGAGGCCAGGCAGACGACGAAGCCGACGGCGAGGAACGGCAGGACGCTGCCGAGCTGCGCGTGGGTGGCGCCGCCGACGCCGCCGATCTGCCACAGCCGGAAGGTGTCGGAGATGTCGTTGCGCGGCAGGACGACGGCGCTGACCAGTGAGGCGAGCGCGGCCGAGATGGCGGCACCGGCGAGGGCCAGCTTCAGCGGGGTGGCGCCGCCCCGGCCCAGCGAGCCGACGGCGTACACGAACCCTGCGGTCACGGCCGCTCCGGTCATCGCCGCCCAGATGTATCCGGACACCGACGCTAGGCCGAAGTGGGCGATGCCGGTGACCACGGCGAGCGAGGCGCCCATGTTGACGCCGAGGATGCCGGGATCGGCCAGCGGGTTACGGGTGACGCCCTGCATGACCGCGCCGGACAGGCCCAGGGCGGCGCCCACGACGACGGCGAGGAGGGTGCGCGGTACGCGGTTGGCGACCGCCGCCTCCTCCAGGGTGGCCTCCGCTCCGCCGAGCGCCGCCCAGACGTCGGCCCAGGCGACGTCGCGGGAGCCGAAGGCGAGGGAGGCCGTCATGGCGGCGAGCAGGACCGCGGCGACGACGAGGAGCCAGGTGACGCGCACGCGCGCCGGACGCCGCAGCGGGGCGGTGTCCGACACGGGCGGGGTCTCGGTGACGGTCACGCTGCCTTGTCCGCGGCTTCGGCGAGCGCCTTCACGTAGTCCTCCAGGACGTACGGGATGGACAGCGGGGTCGGGTTGGCGGCGGTGGCCAGCGGGGTGCTGCCGGGCAGCAGGTAGATGGAGTCCCGCTCGACGGCGGCCAGCTTGGAGGTGAGCGGGTCCTTCTTGAGGGCCTTCAGCAACTCGCCCTTGTCGTCCCCGTAGCCGGTGATGATGTCGACGTCGTTGAAGTCGTCGATGTGCTCGGCGCTCTTGGTGAGGACGAACTTCTTCGTCGCCCCGGACGGTCCCAAGACGCTGGCGGGGATCTTCAGGCCGAGGTCGGTGAAGAACTGCGTGCGGGTGTCGTGGGTGGTGTAGAAGCCGACCTGGCTGACGTTCTTGGACGACACGTGCGTCATGAACATCGCCGTCTTCCCCTTGAGCTGGGGGTACTTCGCGGCGGTCTTCTCGATCTGCCCCTCGAGGCCGGCGATCAGTTCGTCGCCCTCGTCGGCCAGTCCGATGGCCTTGCTGTTGAGGCGGATGATGTCGCGCCACGGGGTCGCCCAGGCGGCCTCGGGGTAGGCCACGACGGGGGCGATCTGGCTGAGAGTCTCGTAGTCCTGCTCCGTCAGCCCGGAGTACGAGGCGAGGATGACGTCGGGCTTGGTGTCGGCGACGGCCTCGAAGTCGATGCCATCGGTCTCGTCGAACAGCACCGGGGTCTTGGCGTTCAGTTCCTTGAGCCGTTCCTCGACCCAGGGCAGCACGCCGTCGCCGTCGTCGTCGCCGAAGTCGGCCCTGGCCATGCCGACGGGGACGACGCCGAGGGCGAGCGGCACCTCGTCGTTGGCCCAGTTCACGGTGGCGACGCGCTGGGGCTTGGAGGGGATCTCGGTGGTCCCGAGCGCATGCTCGATCGTCACGGGGAACCGGCCGGCGCCCTCGGCACCGGCGGAACTGCTGTCGTCCTCGTCCACGGACCCGCCGCCGCAGGCGGTGAGTCCCAGCAGGAGGGCCGCCGCGAGGGCGCGCGTACGGAGACGTGGGGTTTTCATCGACCCGGTTTCACTTTCGGTCGGGGGTGCCGGGACTCGCACGTCCGGACCGCGGACTGTGGGTCGTGGAGCAGGGCACCGGACTTGCTACAGCAAGTTAGGTAAGGCTTGCCTTCACAGGTTATGGAGCGAAGGCTCGCTGATCAATCGAGCCTTTTCGACAGCCCTTGTAGCGATCGGGACACGCAGGCGGGTGGCTCCGCCGCAGGGAAGGCGTCCGCCCCGACGTTCTCAGCGCGCCCGGAACCTGCCGGGCGTCATGCCGGTCGTCCGCCGGAAGGCCGCGCCGAAGGCGCTCGCCGAGCGGTAGCCGACCGCGTCGGCCACCACGTCGACCTCGTGCCCGAGGGAGAGGAGCTGCACGGCGTGCTGGGCCCGGACCGAGGCGACCCAGCGGGCGAAGCTCGTACCCGTCTCGGCACGGAAGGCGCGAGTCAGCGTGCGCGCGCTGCAGCCGAGGACGGCGGCCCAGCCGGCCAGTGTCCGCTGGTCGGCTGGGTCGGCCCGCACCCTGTCCACGATCGGCCGCAGCAACGGGGACGTGGGCAGCTGCACCAGCAGCGCCCAAGGCGACGGCCGTAGGACGTCGAGCACCATCGCCTCGGTCACGGCCCGGGAGCGAGGCGGCAGTTCCGCCTCTTCGAGCCGCTCCAGGAGCAGCCGGAGCAGCGGGGTGATCTCCACGGCCACCGGCACGTCGGGCAGCGCCGACTCCGTGCCGTGCCGGAAGAAGTGGGCGCGGTAGGAGGTGCCCGCGACCGCGGAGGCGGAGTGCAGCTGCCCGGCCGGCATCCACAGTCCCAGCGTCGGCGTGATGCACCACACCTGGGAGCCGACCACGGCGGTGGACGTGCCGTGCTCGTTCCAGAGGAGTTCGTGCCACGGGTGCGAGTGCTCGTTCCACGCGGTGTCGGCGGCGACGACCTCCTCGTACCCCTGGATCACGAAGGGCACGTCCACCTCGCCGGCGGCGAGCGTCGGCAGGTCCCTGGTGACACGCATGCGCCCAGGCTAACCGGAGCCGGATCTTCACGGCCGCGCGTCCCGCCTCGGGGCGGCGCCGGAGAACCGGACCAGCGCTGGACCGCAGCGCCGGAGGGAGGCGGATCCTGTGGGACTCGTGAAGTCGTCGCTGCTGGTGGGAGCTCGCGTGCGAGTTCTCCCGACGGTGGCTGGCACGCCGAACCAGTGATCATCTATTGCCGTACCGGGCCACCCGGGCGTGCTGTCCGTGCCTGCGGTCCTGTTGCGCCGAGACATGGCCGAGGACGCCGGACTTCTGGTGTTGCGGCACGAGAACGCGGTGCTGCGACGGCGACTCGCCGATCCGGTCCGCTACGAGCCAGCGGACCGGTTCCGGCTGGTCGCGCGGTCGTCGCCGATACCGCGCCGGCGCTGGAGCCGTATCTTCCCGGTCACGCCGACAACGCCGCCGGCCTGGCACCGCGGTCTGATCGCCGGCCTCGGCGCACGCGTCGAGCCGCTCCGCTCCGTTCTCCGCGACCGCGACCGCGAGTACACCGGCTCCTTCGACGCCGTCTTCGGGGCCGAAGGCATGGACGTGCCGCTCAGTGCACCACAGGCGCCCCGCAGGAACGTTCACTGCGCGCGAGCGGCCGGCACGATCCGGCCCGACGTCCCCGATCACATCCTGACGGTGGACGACGCCCACGCCCACCAGGTTCTCGCTGCGTACCAAAAGCACCACAACACACATCGGCCACACCGGCCACGAGACCAACGGCCACCCGAGGCCCGGGAACGGTCCGCGGCATCGCACGATCGCATGCCCGGCGGACTCCTGCGCGCCCCCGTCCTCTCCGGGGTCGCCAGCGAGTACCGGTACACGGCTCGAGCCGCAGCGATGACTCCACGAGCTCCACGGGCCGGGGTCACCCTGCCTCGCCGGGGGCCGGGTGGCGGCCGGGGTCCTCCGGACGGTGCCGGGCGGCGGGGTGGCGGCAGCGCCAGACGCCCGTAGAGGCCATGGTTACTGCGACCGAGGGCGGGAGTCGTCCCGTCAGGGCGCGACAATCGGCGCGGGCGGTGTCCATCGGCGGGTGCGGGGCACATTGTCGGTGACGCCGAAGTCCTTTTTCAGCTGCTTGGGGATGGCGTAGTGCATGACGCGGCCGCGGGTGAGGGAGGACAGCTCGAAGACGGTGGTGAGGTGTCCGAGGCGGTCCAGCGCCCAGGCGCCCAGCGGTGAGCGGTCTTCGATCGTCTCCAGTACGCCCAGCAGGTGAGGGACGACCTTGACCACGCTGTCCCAGGCAGTGCGCGGGACCTGGAGCCAGTCGGCGCAGGTGTCGCCGATCAGGTGGCGGATCAGGGCGGAGACGATCGGGTCGAAGAAGGTGCCGGGGACGACCTCCTCATAGAGGTCGATGAGCTGCCGGGTCAGGCGCGCGCCCTCTTCGGAGGGTCCCATGTGCCGGATCATGTACAGGTCGAGGAATTGGCGGGCCTCCTCCAGGGACTTGGGAACGGCCTCCTGGTCGACGCCGAGCATGGCGCCGACCACCCGCCATGCGTAGTAGTAAGCTTCGGCGCCTTCGACGCTCATATGGATGCCGAGGCGGTGCAGGCTGTCCAGGACGAGCAGGGAGAAGAACATCTGTCCGCCGATCATGTCCTCCTGACAGATCGGCGTGCCCAGTTCCTTGGCGTCCCAGCGGTTCTCGCGCCTGAGATGGTGGCGGATGGAGGCGTGGAGCAGCCGGACCTTCTGCGCGGCGGGGATGAAGCGGCTGCCGGCCTCGAAGGCGTCGGGCTGCATCAGGTAGACGGTGAACTGGCCGGTCTCCGCCATCCGCTTGGAGGGGTAGTTCAGCCCGTGTGTCGTGGACAGCAGCTTCGCCACGTGCGGGACGACGTAGCAGGCGGGCATGGCGGCGAAGGACAGTGCGGTGGAGATGTGCACGTTGTTGTCGATGAAGAACAGCCGGGCCTTCTCCATCTCCTCCCAGTCCACCCAGGCCGGGGGCACGCTGGTGGCCTGAAGGTATTCGCGGGCGACGTCGGGCAGTCCGTCGGGCAGAGGTGAGCCGGCGGTGGATACGTGGCGCATGAGGGTGTTGAACTTGTCCACCTCTTCCCGCTCGAACAAGGTGGCCACGACGGCGTCGGCGAGTTCGTCACCTGCCCGGCGCAGGGCGTTCATCGAGGCTTCGGTGTAGGTCATGACAGCAGTCCCTCTCGGCAAGCTGCACGGCTGCGGCTGGGAGCCGTTGGGCAGGCGGGTCAGTGGTGGCGGTCAGTGGCAAGGTGAGCGAGGTCGGTCAGGGCCCGTCGCGCCGGGTGAGGCATGTCCACCCCGTCCAGGTGGCTGATCGCCTCCTGCGTCCGGGAGGTGATCATGCTTTCCACCTGCTCCGGAGCCTTGAGCGTGATCATCAACTCGCGGATGTCGCGCAGATGCTCGTCGGTGAGGTCCCGGCGGCCCAGCACACTGGCGAGCTGCTCGCGCTGTGCGGGCAGGGCGGCCTGCCAGGTCATGGCCAGCAGAGCGGTGGGCCGCTGTCCGCGGATGTCGTCCAGGCAGGCCTTGCCCGTGCGGCCGGGTTCTCCGAACAGGCCCAGCAGATCGTCACGCAACTGGAAGGCCTCGCCCAGCGGAAGTCCGTACGCGGACAGGCCGGCGCGTAGGTGCGGCGCAGCGCCGGCGAGCAGGCCGCCGAGGAGCAAGGGCTGCTCCACGGTGTACTTGGCGGTCTTGTACCGGACCACCTTCAAGGACACTTCCGCGTCCGGGCGGCTGCCGGTGGTCAGAATCTCCAGGCATTGGCCGGCGATCAGCTCCCGCGGCAGTTCGGCCCATATCGGCCTGGCTCTGGCCAGGTAGGCGGCGGGCAGGCCGCTGGTGGTGAACAGCCGACCCGCCAACGCCATCAGATGATCGCCGATCAGCATGGCCAACGAGCGGGCAGCAGCACGCGCCCGCGGACGGCCGACAAGAGTGGTCTGCAGGGCGATGTGGGCAGTGGGCAGGTTATGGCGCAGAGGACTGTCGTCGATCAGGTCGTCGTGGACGATCGCTGCGGCATGGATCAGCTCCATGGAGGCTGCCGCGCGCACCAGGGCGTCGCTGTCGGGCTGGCCGGCCGCACGCCACCCCCAGTAGCAGAACGCCGCCCGCAGTCGCTTGCCGTGCCCGGCCGCCGCCCGCAGTTGCTCAGCCACCGGCTGCAGAGCCTCGTCAATCGCGAGCAGCTGCTCGGTCTCCTCGGTCAGGAAGTCCGCCAAGAGGGTGTCGATGCGTGCTTTGAAGTCGACCGGGTTCCAGCGGTCAGACATCGCCACCGGGTGCCGTCTGCCGGGCCAGAACGTGCTGGGCCAGCACCTCGAGGTGGGCGGGGGGAGCAGCAGCGTAGCGGTCGAGGGTGATGCGGCCGCGGGCCATCAGGTCCTGCTGCGCATCGCGTGCGATGTCGGGCCCGTCGGAGCGGCGCAGCAGCTGCTGCACAGTACCGACGGCCGAACTGATGGTGGTGACGGCCAAGTCCGCCAGGCCGGCCATGAGCAGCACCGCCTGCTCGTCCAGCCCCCGGCTGCCGTGCGGAGTAGCTGTCATATCGATGCCCCCTGCAGTGTCGGTCGCGTGCGGCACACACCGACTCGGGGCGTACGCCAATCACAGCATGACCTGACGATCACACCGCTTGACCCGCGTTTCACTATCGAGCGACACAGGGGAACAAACGTCCAGCGCACAAGCCATGGGACCTTGACCCCGGTTCCTGGACACGGGTTATGCGGCTTGCGTCAGCGAAGTTGATGTCGTTCGGAAGGCGTTCTCGTAGGCGATGGGGCTGCGGTGTCCGAGGCGGGAGTGACGGCGTCGGACGTTGTAGCGGTGCAGCCATCGGAACGCGTCGAGGCGGGCCTCGTGCTCGCCGGCCCAGTGCTTGCGGCCCTGGGGGGTTTCGCGTTTGAACGTCGCGTTGAAGGACTCGGCGAGTGCGTTGTCCGCGCTGGAGCCGATCGCGCTCATGGACTGGCGGACGCCGGCCCTGCGGCAGGCGTCGGTGAAGGCCCGGCTGATGTACTGGGCTCCGTGATCGGTGTGCAGGACCGCTCCGGCGAGGCTGCCGCGGGTTTGTTCGGCGGCGGCCAGGCGTCGGTGACGAGATCGGTGCGCATGTGGTCCGCGATCGCCCAGCCGGCCAGGCGGCGTGAGGCGAGGTCGGTGACGGTGGCCAGGTAGAGGAACTTCCCGCTCTCCAGGGGGAGACAGGTGATGTCGCCGACGTACTTGGTGTTCGTCTTGCGTGCGGTGAAGTCGCGGCCGATCAGGTCCGGGGCCTTCGCCGCGGCCGGGTCCGCAATCGTGGTGTGGTGCCTGCGGCGCAAGCGCACGCCTGCCAGGCCGATGATTCGCATCACGCGTGCGACCCGCTTGTGGTTGACCCGCTCGCCCGCCTCGCGGAGCTCGGCGGTGATCCTGGGGACGCCGTAGGCGCCGTCCGGCTCGCGGTGCACGGCCCGTATCCGTGCGGCGAGAGCGGCGTCGGCCGCCTGCCGGGCGGCCCGGTCGGCGGCGGTGCGGCGCCAGTAGTAGAAGCTGGAGCGGGCGATGCCCAGGACGGTGGACAGCCGCTTCACGCCGTAGCGGCGCTGGTGGTCGGCGACGTACTGGAAGGGGTTCACCAGCGCGTCTGGCCGGCGAGATACTTTGCCGCCTTCCGCAGGATCTCGCGCTCTTCCTCCAGCTCGCGGATCTTCTTGCGCAGGACCGCGTTCTCCGCCTCCAGCGCAGTGGGCGGCTCAATGGACGCCCCGGCCCGGCGGCCCCGCGGCCGGCTCGCACCAGCCGCCCTGACCCAGTTCCGCAACGTCTCCGGGTTCACCCCCAAGTCAGCGGCGACCTGCCTGATCGTCGCTTCGGGTCGCGACTGGTACAGCGCGACCGCATCCGCCTTGAACTGCGGCGGATAGTTCTTCATGACCACGAGATGTCCGTTCTCAGATCCTCCGGATCCAGTGTCTCGTGTGTCCAAGATCAGGGGCCAAGGCCCCAGTGGGGGTGGTGCGGGGCAGGCCGGCCGGGCCGTAGGTGTGGGTGCGTTCGCCGGTGTCGTCGACGAGGCCGAGGACGTTGCCGGTGGCGTCGGTGAGGCAGTAGTACGCCTTACCCCCAGTCGTCATGGAATTCAGCGTGCCCGCCGGTTCGCGGATGAATACGGTGTCGACGCCGTGGGTGGCCGTGGAGGCGAGGCCGAGGGCGGTGTGGTGGAACCAGGCCGAGCCGAGCGTGGTGCGTTCGGCGTTGTCCGTGCCCGCGTGGACCAGGTCGTAGGTCCTGCTGCTTGCTGTGGAAGCGGGGCAGCAAGCCGTTGATCGCCGACGCGGCGTCGCCCACGGTTCCGGACCGGGCAAGGTGCGCTGGGTCGTCGGGCGCGCCTTCGCCCGGCTGCACCGGTTCAAGCGGCTACGGATCCGCCCGGAAGGCCGGACACGTGCATGAGAAGGGATGGCCGGCCCGCATCAGGTCTGGGGTCGGAGCCGGTCGTCGAGCGCGGCACCGACTTCGGGGCAGTTGGTCCGGATGGTGTCGAGGAAGGCACGCAGCACCGGGGAGTGATCGCGGGCCGCGAAGGACAGGACGAGATCGGGCAGGGGCGTGCGCGGGGTCACTGCACAGAACCGCACTCCCGGACGCGGGACCGCCCTCATGCGGGACGGCCCCAGGCCGACGCCCACGCCGGAGGCGGCGAGGCCGATGATCGTGTGCACGTCCCTCGCGACGATCGCGCCGCCGAGAGCCGATGAGTCCGTGCCCAGCAGTGCGCGCAGTCCGGCGACGACAGCGGGCTCGTCCTCGCCGGCCGACACGATCAGCGGCTGTCGCCGCAACTGGTCGGCACTCACCGACTGTCGCCCCGCGTACGGGTGCGCCGTACTTACCACAGCGATCACGTGGTCGCGTCCGATCGGGACGGACACGAGATGCTCGGCTCCGGCACCTCGTGGGGGGCCGAGGGTGATGGCCACGTCCAGCTCCCCGGCGACGAGAGCCGGGCTGCTGCGGCTGGTTGCCATCTCGTGCAGTTCCAATCTCACGTCGGGTCGTTCACGGCCGAACCGGCTCAGGACGCCCGGCAGCGGGTCGAGCAGTGCCGAGGCGATGAAGCCGAGGCGCAGACGTCCCGTCTCGCCGCGCGCGGCCCGGCCCGCGTCGACCGTGGCCGCCGCGATCTCGTCAAGCGCCCGGCGGGCCCGCGCGAGGAACGCCTCGCCGGCGGCGGTCGGGAACACACCCTGACGTGTGCGGTCGAACAGCCGGACCCCGACCTCGCGTTCCAGGTCGGCGATCTGCCTGGACAGCGGCGGCTGTGCGATGCCCAGCTCGCGGGCCGCCCGGCCGAAGTGTTCGTGCTCGGCGAGAGCAACCGCATACCGCAGGTGTCGCGCTTCCATGCCCCTGCCCTCGTCCCATCGGTCCCGTCGACTGCTGGCAATACCTCAAAGGTATCGCCGTGCCACTTACCAGATCTATGGATGGACGGCGCTGTGGTTCCTGCCCGGAATGGAGCCATGAAGAACGTATCTCTGACCGACACCGTCTTCGTCCTCGTGCACGGTGCCTGGCACAGCTCCGGACAGTGGGCGGCGACGCAACGCGCGCTGGCCGGACTGGGCGCTGCAAGCGTGGCCGTCGACATGCCGGGACACGGCTTCGACGCACCCCTGCCCACCGGATACCTGCTGCCCGGCCAGCCGGGCCTGCTGACCGAGAAGTCACAGCTCGCCACCCTGACGATGGACGACTGCGCCGAGGCGGTACTGAGCGTCCTGCACCAGGTGCGTCACCATCGCACTGTCGTGCTCGTCGCGCACAGCGCGGGCGGCGGTCCCGCGTCCCTGGCCGCGGAGCGGGCGCCCGAGCTGGTGGACCGGATCGTCTACCTGTCCGCTTTCGTCCCGGGCGGGCGGCCGCGGTTCTTCGACTATCTGGGCTCACCCGAGAACGCCACCGCGCTGGGCCAGAACCTGAACCTCGGCGACCCCGAGGCCCTGGGCGCCGTACGGATCAATCCGTTCTCGCCGGATCCCGCCTACCTCGACGAGCTGCGGGAAACCTACTACCACGACACCCCCTTGGACCGCTTTGACCGGTGGCGGTCCGCGCTGAGCCCTGATCTGCCCCTGGCGATCCCGACGGCTCCGGTCACGCTGACCGCAGCACGGTGGGGACGAATTCCCCGAACTTTCCTGCGCTGCGCCGAGGACCGGGCGCTGGCACCGGCCGCGCAGGACCTGATGATCGCGGAAGCCGACCGGGCCTTTCCCGGCAATCCGTTCATCGTGCATACGCTGCCCGGCAGCCACAGCCCGTTCGCTGCCCGGCCGGGCGAACTCGCCGCGGCCCTCGCCTCGTGAGCCGGCATCGGCCCGTGAAGGGTTCCCCGTCCCTGAGCCGGGAACGGCTCGACGCCGGTGGCGGCGGGCGGCTCGTGCTGCCGTCGTGCTGAGCGCGACATTCGTGCAGTTGCTCAACGTCACCGCCGCGCGGATCGCCGCCCCGGCGGTCCGGCCGACCTGGGTGCCGGCTCAGGCGCCGTGCAGCTGATTCTGGCCGGGTACACCCTGGCCTACGCCTGTTTGCTCATCACGGCCGCGCGCCTCGGCGACCGGTACGGCTACCACCGGCTGTTCGTGCTGGGCACCGTCGTCTTCACGGCCGGTTCAGTGGCTGCCGCGCGTGCTCCCGATGCCGCGTTCCTCATCGCAGCCCGGCTGGTCCAGGGCGCGGGCAGCGGCTTGGTCGCCCCGCAGGTTCTGCCGATCGCCCAGGTCGCCGTCCCCGCTGCCCGGCGCCCACGGGCTCTCGGCCTGTTCGGTGCCCCGATGGGAGTGGCGTCGCTGGCCGGGCCGCTGATCGGCGGACTTCTCGTCGGAGCCGACCTCTTCGGTCTCGGCTGGCGCTCGGTGTTCCTGGTCACGGTGCCGGTGGCACTCGTCTCGCTCGCGGGCGCGACCGTGCTGCCTCGCACGCGAGGCGCGGCCGGACAGCGCGTGGACGGGGTGGGCGTGTTGCTGACCACCGTGGGCTTCGGTGCGCTGTGCTGCCGCTCGCGCTGGGAGGGGAAGCCGGCTGGCTCTGGTGGACATGGGCCACGCCGGCCGTGTCGGTGGCCGTCCTGGGCAGTCGTGGCGCACCCGCGCCGGCCCGCCGACACGGGTCAGCCGTGCTCACGATCTCGGCGCCGGTACTGGCGGGGACGGCCCTGGCTCTCGCGCCGCTCATCGGCACGGCAGCCGGACGCTGGGCAGCGTTGCCGGTCCTGGTCTCGGCGGCACCGCGTTCGGTTCGTTCACCGCCTCGGTGTTCGCTCTGGTGCCGGCGAGGGCGGACGGCTCCGCGGCCGGTTCCGTGTCCGGGCTGTTGTGTTGCCCACGGCTCAGCAGCTGGGCGGGTCGATCGGGGTGGCTGCGGCGGGGCTCGTCCACTTCGCACCCGCCGCCGGCCCGGCTGCCGCGTTTCGGCACGCCATGATCTACGAGGCCGCCGTCTTCACCGTCACCGCGCTGATCAGCCTTCGGATGCGCGATCGGAACCGATCAGCCGTGCCACGGGCAGATGCAGCGCGTGCCGCGGGGACGTTCGGAACACCTGGATCGTGAGCCCGGCGAAGCGCCGGGATGCGAGGCAGCAGGCTCGTGAGCCCCAACGCCGAGCCGGCCTGCGGCATCATCTGCCTCCGCTGTCTGCGAACCTCATTCCGAAACGACCAGTAAGCCCGTTGCGTGCCTGAGAGTGCTTCAACCCCGTACTCGCCCCCGGCCAAGCCCGCCAGCCACGCGAGCGCGCCGCCGGTGAGCGGAAATCCACGCCGGCCAAGGAATACGGCATCAGCCGCGAAACCGTCTACCGCCACCTGCGGACCGCAACCGCCACAGGCGTCCCGGACTGAGCCGATCGAGGTCGCCGCTGGTGAGCCCGGTGGCCGAACCCGCCAGCGAGGCGTCAGATCACGTGGCACCGAACCGCACCCTCTGCGCGGTCCCTGTTCGCCTCCCGTTCAACGCGGTGGTGGAGACGAACGTCCATGCGGTGCAGCTGTACCGGTCGCTCGGCTTCGGCGTGCTGGGCACCGTGCCGGAGGGCTTCCGGCACCCGACGGAGGGCTACGCCGGGCTGCGCATCGTGCACCGCGCGCTGTGACCGGCGGTATCCGGGGCCCGTCCCCCCGGATGCCGCTAGATTACGGGTGACGAGGGGGTTGCGGTATGAGCGTCGAGTTATCAGAGGTCATCGCCGAGCTTCGGGCCGAGCTCTCGGCGGCGATGCACGCCGGCGACGGCGAGGAGCTGCGTTTCGAACTCGGTCCGGTGGAACTGGAGCTGACCCTGGCGGTGTCCAGGGACGCGGGCCCCTCCGCGAAGGTGAAGTTCTGGGTGGTCGAGATGGGGGCCGACGCGAAGTTCTCGACGCAGTCGACCCAGCGGATCAGGCTGAGTCTCGACCCGCGCCGGACCAGCGCCCCGGACTCCCGCATGATGATCACGGGCGACTCGCTGCCGGGTGAACGGTGACGTCGGGGGTGGACGTCCGCCGCGTCGCCGAGATCATCGTCGATGCCGGGGGCCGTGCCCCGCAGCGCGGCTCCGGTTACCGGATCCGCCCGACGGCGGTCCTGACCGCCGCGCACGTGGTGAACGGCGCACGCTCGATCCGCGTGCGGTTCGACGGTGGCCTCAGGACCGAGTGGGCCGCCGACGCCACCGTGGCCTGGTCGTGCCCGGAGCACGACATCGCCGTCCTGGCCATGGAGGGCCGCGCCGAGGCCCTGCCCGAGACACCGTTGGGCGGGATCCCCGACGACAGGGTCCTGCGGCTGAAGGCCCTGGCGATCGGTTTCCCGCGGTTCAAACTGCGGTCGGACGACGACGGCAGGACGTGGTACCGCGACACCCACCAGGCGGACGGCTCGATCGGGACGGCGTCCAACCGGATGCAGGGCACCCTGGAGGTCAGGGTGGCGGCGCCGCGCGCCGAGCCGGACGGCGCCGTCTCGCCGTGGGAGGGCATGTCAGGGGCCGCGCTGTGGTGCCGCGACCGGATCGTCGGCGTGCTGGCGCGGCACTACGGGAAAGAGGGCGACGGCAGCCTGACGGCCTTTCGGGTGGACCGCTGCGTCGCAGCCCTCGGCACCGGCGACCGCCTCCGCCTCGCGGAGCTGGCCGGGACACCGCAGTCGGGGCCGCTGCCCCCCGTCCTCCCGCCGACCCGGCACGACGTGGTCAGGCGGGTCCATCAGGCGGCCGTCCGTGAGGACTTCGCGCCCCTGCGACTGCGGGACCGCGAGGAGGAACTGTCCGGCCTGGCGGCGTTCTGCGCGGGCCGGCAGCCCTACGCATGGGTGCGGGGCGAGGCCTGGGCCGGGAAGACGGCGCTGCTCTCGTGGTTCGTGCTGAACCCGCCGCCCGGGGTGGAGGTCGTGTCGTTCTTCGTCACCCGGCGCCTGCCCGGTGCGGCCGACGGCGACGCGTTCACGGCCACGGTCGCGCGGCAGCTCTCCGCGTCGGCGGACGGCGAGTCCGGCAGCGGGGCCGCGTCCCACCGGCGCGGCCGGCTCGCCTCGCTGTTCGAGTCCGCGGCGTCACGGGCGCGCGGGAACGGCAGGGTGCTGCTGCTCGTCGTCGATGGTCTCGACGAGGACAGCGGCGCCCTCGGCGGCGACTCCGCCAGCATCGCGGCACTGCTGCCCCGGCACCCGCCGGACAACATGCGGGTACTGGTGTCCAGCCGGCCGGACTTCCGCCTGCCGGCCGACGTGCCGGGCGACCACCCCCTGCGGACGTGCCCGGTGCGTGAACTCGCCGCGTCCCCGCACGCACGCCTGCTGGAGCACGACGCCTCGACGGAGCTGGCGCACACACTGCGGGACACCGGCGTGCGGCGACAGGTGCTCGGGTTCGTCGCCGCAGCGCGTGGCGGGCTGACCGGCACCGACCTGGGCGAACTCACCGGACGCGAACCGGACGACATCGACGCCCTGCTCCGGGCCGACCTCGGACACAGCGTCACCGGCCGGTCGTCGGCGACCGGGCAGCTCACCTACTTCCTCAGCCACGACACGCTGCAGACCGCGACCGAGCAGAGCCTCGGCACGGAGATCGACGACCTGCGCGACCGGCTGCACCGCTGGGCGGACGGCTACCGGCGGCGCGACTGGCCGGACAGCACCCCCGCCTACCTCCTGTACGACTATCCCAACCTGCTCATGGCCACCCGGGACCTCGCCGGTCTCGCCCGGTGCGCCACCGACCGGGCGCGGCAGGACATGCTGCGTCGACGCACCGGCAACGACTTCCTGGCCATCGCCGAGATCGACATGGCCTACCAGCTCAACGTCCGGCAGCATGCCACCGATCTGCCGCTGGCGCTGCGCCTGGCCCTGTGCCGCGACGAACTGGCCCGCCGGTACGAGCACATGCCCAGCATCCTGCCGGCCGTGTGGGCCAGGCTCGGCGCGTACGAGCAGGCCGAGTCGCTCGCCCGGTTGCACGGCGGGGTGTCGCGGTACTGGGCGATCCGGCAGGTCGCCGAGACCATCGCGGAGAACGGCGACCGGCAGCGCGCCGAGGCCGTCGCCGGGTGGCTCGACGACCACGCGACGCTTGCCGTGGTCGCCGAGGCGGCCGGCGACCACGAGCGAGCCGACCGGATCGCCCTGGACCCGACCCGGCAGGATCGTGAGCTGCTCGACCGTCTTTCGGTGGCGGCCGAGGCGGCCGGCGACCACGAACGGGCCGAGCTGCTCGCGCGCGCCTGCGGCTACCCCTCGCTCACGGCGCGCCGGGCCCTGGCCGCGGCGCGGCGCGGTGACTTCGCCCGGGCCGAGTCGCTGGCCCGGTCCGTGGGTGTCGCCGACACCGGCGACGACGTGTACGCCGGCTGGTACGACGGTGACGACGCCCTCGTCGAGCGCGCCGAGACCCTGGTCGGCGTGGCCGAGGTCGCGGCCGAGCGGGGTGAGCACGCGCGGGCGCGGGAACTCGCCGCAGCCGCACGGGAACTCGCGCGCGCGATGACCGACCCGGTGGGCCACCAGCAGGTACTCGCCCGGTTGGCGGCCTTCGACGGGGACTGGGATCGCGTCGAGGACCTGTTGCACGAGGCGGACGAGTTCGACGATGTCTACCAGTCGGAGTGGCTCGTGGAGCGCATGGCGCGGGCCGGCGAGTACGACCGGGCGGAGGGGGTCGCCCGGCTGATGCCCGCGGGCGCCTCGCCGGCCTGGAATCTCATCCGGCTCGTCGAGGTCATGGCCGAGAAGGGGGACTACCAGCGGGCCGAACATCTCGCCAGGTCGCTGCCCAGGGCGTTGGACACCGCCGAGGCCTTCGCCCGGTTGGCCTGGGTCGCCGCCGGCGCGGGCGAGCAGGACAGGGCCCGGCGGTTCATCGCCGGGTGCGAGGGTGCGATGGGCTCGACGGACTACGCCAGGATCCAGGCCGACGGGCTCATCGCCGTCCTGGAGGCGGTGGGGAGGTCCACCGCACCCGAGGACCGCGACCGTGCGCGTGCGCTGATCAGGCTGGCCAAGGCGAAGATCCACCAGATCGGGGAGCCGGGACGGCGGCGGCACGTCTTCGAACGTCTTGTCATGGTGATCTCCGCGACCGGCCACGCCTCGAGGGCCGACTCCATGCTGCGGTCCTCGCACGTGCCGACCGACCAGGCGTGGGGACAGTGCGTCCTGGCGGACGAGGCGGCCAGAAAGGGCGACCGGGCCCGGGCGGCGGCCATGCTCCGGTCGGCGTCCCCGGTCATGCGCGCGGCGCCGGCCTCCCCCGGCTACCGGCACGGCCTCGGACTGCTCGTCCGCGTCGCCACGTTGATCGGCGAACAGGACGAGGCGGCCACGGTGCTGCACGGCATCGGTGACCCGGCCGACCAGCTCAGCGCGCTGAACCTGCTCACCAAGGGCACCGACGACGCCGACCCCGCCCACGTGGAGCCGCTCGCGCGGGGGATCGCCGAACCCTACTACCGGGCGTGCGCGCTCACCGACCTGGCGCTGATGGCGGCCCGGGCGGGCGCTCGCGAGCACGCGGGGCGACTGCTGCGCGACGTACCGGGCATCGCGGCGTCCTGCCCCAGGAGACACGAGATCCTGATCGTCCTGGAAATGGTGATCAAGGCGGCGATCGAGCTCGGCGACCGCGAACTCGCGCGCTCGGCCGTCCTCCGGGCGCAGGAGCTGGCGCTGCGGGAGAAGAACGGGCCGAC
The DNA here is from genome assembly GCF_039533365.1 of Streptomyces glaucus. Classification (NCBI taxonomy): domain Bacteria; kingdom Bacillati; phylum Actinomycetota; class Actinomycetes; order Kitasatosporales; family Streptomycetaceae; genus Streptomyces; species Streptomyces glaucus. The sequence continues at coordinate 68,917 of NZ_BAAATK010000011.1, read as the reverse complement.
CCTGGCGTCGAACGTGCGACAGATCCTGCACGTCGCCGCCCCGGTCTGCGACCGCGACGAGATCCAGTCGATGATCGAGCACGCCGAGGACGCCGTCTGGCACTGGAGCCAGGGCGACCGGGATCACGCACTGACCCTGCTCGTCCGCGAGGTGGCGCACGACGCCCGGGACCACGATCTCGCCGAGAGCCTGGCCGGATCCGTGAGCGGCACCGACGACAGGGCGCAGACGCTGGCCGAGATCGCGGCAGCCCTGGCGGACGCCGGTGCCGCCGACCGCGCCCGGGCCGTCTTCGCGCGGGCCGTCACCACCTTCGGCACCGGGGCGGTACCGAACCCGTCCGGCGCGCTCCAGGCCCTGGCGAAGGCCGCGGACCGGATCGGCGAGCACGACAGGGCCGACGAGTTCGTGTCCCGGCTGCACTCGCCCGGTGACCGAGCGCGGGCGTTGACGGGACTGGTGGAGTCCGATCTGGCGATGCGGGATCGCTGCACCGAGCCGGAGGCGCGGGACCGGCACGCGCGGCGCGCGACCAGGCGTGCGGCGCAGGCCCTGGCCGCCGAGGTCTGGACGGAGATCCACTGGAAGTTCCAGGACGGCACGGGGCCGCTCACGCTCGCCGTGCGGGTGGACCCGCGCTGCGTCGACGCCCTGCTCGAAGCCGGAAGGTGACCCGCGCACCCGGCCGGGCGCCCGACCGACGGTGTGGTCGGCCTCGGGACTGGTGGGCTCGCATGTCGAGGTGTCGTGTATTCGCTGGGTATCCCTGACTTCGGTCACGGCGAGTAGCTGGTTCAGGGTGGTTTTCCACGAGTCAGGCCGGGACGATGCGGGGATGGCGAGCGATCCGGCGGAGCCGTCGGCTTCGGAGTCGGCCGAGGGCATGCGCGCTGCGCTCATGCATGCCCGGTGGGACCCGGCCGGTGATCCGGCGGTCGCCGTTGATGTGCTGGGCGCCTTGGTCGAAGGCGTATGGGGCCCGGTCGATTCAGTGGCGGCCGGACAGATCGTTTTCGACTCGGAGGCCTTGGGAAGGGCGTACCTGTTCTGTGCTTCGATGAACAAGGCCCTTGATCGGAATCACCCGGCGCAGCCGCCTGCTCACCAGGGCTTGTCGAGCACGGAGCATCTCGCCCTCGTGCAGCCCCTGCTGCCCGGATCTCATCGGCGGCAGCAGGAGGTACTACAGCTTCTGAACCGGGAGTCTCCGCCGGACGACTGATCTCGCGAGCGTGTGGAGCGACGAACCGAGCTCAGGCGCAATCACCGTGTGTGGTCGCCGGGAGCGTATCGGCGCCAGGTTCCTCCAGCTTCGGTGACCAGGCGGGTGGCTGTCTTGCCGTGGTGACCGAGGGCCTTCGCGATGACGGGAGCCGGGGCTTGGAGGACGAGCTGTCGGATCGCGGAATTCCTGCCGCGCTGCGGCAGGACGCCGGTCTCGCGCAAGCGCACTTGAAGGCTGACCGGGTTCATCGGCCGGCCGGGCTGGCGTCCGGGGAAGAACCACCGTGAGCTCCTGCTGCCGGCACAGGGCAGATGCTGGCAGGACTGGACGTATGTCGGCATGAAGTCAGCGACGGGTGGCTTTGCGCATGTTCACCGACAGCGTTTGTCGATGAATCGGGGAGGCAGTTGGGGACCGCGGAGCCAGGAGATGTTCGTCAGTTTCGAAGGCAGCAGCCGGTTGCCGTGTCTGCCGGCGTCCGGCCGTTGTCGGTGAGCCTTTTCCAACCTGACGGGTGGCTGGGTCGGCGCCCCGGTTGCGGGCATGAAGAAAGCTCCCGGTAGACGGGTTCACGGCCAAGATCACCAGTCCGTCAGGGGCTCTCGTGCTTGTCCACTCGTCTGCCATCGACCTGTCCAGCCGCACCCTGCAGCGTCTCGCCGGTCTGCTCGCGGGGCACCGGCGCCGGATCGGCTCTCGCCGGCGCCTCCTCACCTGCGGCCGGCAAGCCCTGCTCGTCCTCGCGCACCTGCGCTGCGGTGACACCTACGCCCGCCTCGCGACGGTCTACCGCTACATACGCGAGGCCGTCGCCCCCCTGGCCCCGCTCGCTCCGACGCCGGAGCAGGCCATGGACACGGTCCGCAGGAAGGCGTACACGATCCTCGACGGCACGCTCCTGCCGATCGACCGCATCGCCGCCGACCGCCCACCACTCCGGGAAGAAGAGGCATCACGGCATGAACGCGCAGGTTCTCGCCGACCCGGCCGGTATCGCACGCCCTTCAGGGACAGCGGCACCAGCGCGTTGAAGATCACCGCCGAGAGGATCGCGGAGTCCGGCGAGGACAGGTCCATGACGTTGAGCTCGTCCAGGCCCGGGTGGGCGGCGGCGAACGGAGCGGGGGTGATCGCGAAGTACTTGGCGACGTCGTTGGCGACGGAGAACGTCGTCAGCGCGCCCCGGGTGATCAGCAGCTGCTTGCCGATCTCGACGATCTCGATCAGCTTGGTGGGGTTGGAGTCGAGGTCGACCATGTTGCCGGCCGCCTTGGCGGCCGACGTTCCCGTGTTCATCGCCACGCCGACGTCCGCCTGCGCGAGCGCCGGGGCGTCGTTGGTGCCGTCACCGGTCATCGCGACGAGCTTGCCGCCGGCCTGCTCCCGCCTGACGAGGGCCGTCTTGTCCTCGGGGGTGGCTTCGGCGAGGAAGTCGTCGACGCCCGCCTCCCCGGCGATCGCCTTGGCGGTGAGCGGGTTGTCACCCGCGATCATGATCGTCTTGATGCCCATGCGGCGCAGCTCCTCGAACCGCTCCCGCACGCCCTCCTTGACGACGTCCTCGAGGTGGATGACGCCCAGGACCCGGGTGCCGCCGGTGTCCTCGACGGCGACCAGCAGCGGGGTGCCGCCGGCCTCGGAGATACGGTCGGCGACGGTGCCGGCGTCCCCGGCGACCCGGCCGCCGCGCTCCTCGACCCAGGCGACGACCGAACCGGCCGCGCCCTTGCGGATCTTCCTGCCGTCGATGTCCACACCGGACATGCGGGTCTGCGCGGTGAAGGCGATCCACTCGGCGCCCGCCAGTTCGCCCTGGTGGCGCTCGCGCAGCCCGTACGTGGCCTTGGCCAGGGCGACGATGGAGCGGCCCTCGGGCGTCTCGTCAGCCAGGGAGGAGAGCCGGGCGGCGGCGACCTCGGCCTCGGTGGTGCCGCGCACCGGCACGAACTCGGCGGCCTGCCGGTTGCCGAGCGTGATGGTGCCGGTCTTGTCCAGCAGCAGCGTGGAGACGTCACCCGCTGCCTCGACCGCCCGGCCCGACATCGCCAGGACGTTGCGCTGCACCAGGCGGTCCATGCCCGCGATACCGATCGCGGACAGCAGGGCGCCGATGGTGGTCGGGATCAGGCACACCAGCAGGGCGACCAGCACCACCGTCGACAGGGGGGAGCCCGCGTAGCCGGCGAACGGTGGCAGGGTCGCCACCGCCAGCAGGAAGACGATCGTCAGCGAGGCGAGCAGGATGTTCAGTGCGGTCTCGTTCGGCGTCTTCTGCCGGGCCGCGCCCTCGACCAGGTCGATCATCCGGTCGATGAAGGTCTCGCCGGACTTCGTCGTGATCTTGACGACGATGCGGTCGGAGAGGACCTTCGTACCGCCGGTCACGGCCGAACGGTCACCGCCCGACTCGCGGATGACGGGCGCCGACTCACCGGTGACGGCCGACTCGTCGACGGACGCGACGCCCTCGATGACGTCACCGTCGCCCGGGATGACGTCTCCCGCCTCGCAGACGACCGGATCGCCGACCTTCAGCCCGGTGCCGGGTACCCGCTCCTCGGTGCCGTCCGGGAGAAGGCGGCGCGCGACCGTGTCGGTCTTCGCCTTGCGCAGGGTGTCGGCCTGCGCCTTGCCGCGGCCCTCGGCGACCGCCTCCGCGAGGTTCGCGAAGATCACGGTGAGCCACAGCCAGGCGCTGATCGTCCAGCCGAACCAGTCGCCCGGGTCCGTGACGGAGAGGACCGTCGTCAGGACCGACCCGACGAGGACCACGAACATCACGGGGGACTTGACCACCGCCCGCGGGTCGAGCTTGCCGAACGCGTCCGGCAATGACTTCAGCAGCTGCTTGGGGTCGAACAGGCCCGCGTCGACACGGCCCTCGGGGGTCTTGTGGCCCGTCGGCGCGTCCTGGTGGGGCGCCAGGGTGGGAGTGGACATGCGGTCCTCTGGCTTCTGAGTGCGGGTGGTCATCACGCCAGCCCTTCGGCGAGCGGACCCAGCGCGAGGGCGGGGAAGTACGTGAGACCGGTGATGATCAGGATCGCTCCGACCAGCAGGCCGGTGAACAGCGGCTTCTCGGTGCGCAGGGTGCCCGCGGTGACCGGCACCGGCGTCTGCCGGGCCAGCGAGCCGGCGAGGGCCAGGACGAACAGCATCGGCAGAAAGCGGCCGAGCAGCATCGCGATGCCGAGCGTGGTGTCGAACCACCGGGTGTCCGCGTTCAGGCCGGCGAAGGCCGAGCCGTTGTTGTTCGAGGCGGACGTGTAGGCGTACAGGATTTCGGAGAAGCCGTGCGCACCGCTGTTGGTCATGGAGTTCGCCGGGGTCGGCAGGGCCATCGCGACGGCGGTGAAGACCAGCACGAGCGCCGGTGCGACCAGGATGTACAGGGCCGCCAGCTTGATTTCGCTGGTGCCGATCCTCTTGCCCAGGTACTCGGGGGTGCGGCCGACCATCAGGCCGGCGATGAACACCGCGACGACGGCCATGATCGGCATGCCGTACAGGCCGGAGCCCACGCCGCCGGGCGCGATCTCGCCCAGCATCATGCCGAGCAGGGTTCGCCACCGCCGCCCGCCGCGCCGGCCGCACCCTCGGACGCATCGGCCGCCGCGGCGGCTGGGCCGACGGCTCCCGCGCCCTGCTGAGCTGCGCGGAGGAGGGCGACCGCTGGGAGCGCAACCCCGTCGCCGGACACCGGCCCAACCCCGCCACCGCCCGGCCACCGGCCCGGAGGACGGCATGATCACCACCCGCTGGCGCCTCCTGGGCGGATCGGCGCGGGGGGTGAACCTTTGACGCCCGCGATCCGTCTTGCTCCCCGTACACCGCACGCAGGGCGGCGGCCGCACAGCCGGACGGCCCTCTACCGAAGGAGACATATGACCTCCTGGCGTTCCCGTATCGCCGCCGCGGCCGTGGCAGGCGCGGCCCTGCTCGCCGTTCCGCTGACCGCGGGCACAGCCTCGGCCTTCCCCACCGACCCCGACGGCTTCCACCTGGCCGGCGGGTTCCCCACGCACCACGCCTGCCAGGTCGAGGGACGGGACTACATCGACCACAACACCCAGGGATACCGCGAGTTCCAGTGCCGGTGGAACAACGGCATCTGGGAGGTGTGGGTCCGCTAGCCGGACTCCTCGCCCTTACCTCCCGGGCGCCGGCGCCGGCCTGCGCCCGGGAACGTGAACGGTCTCGAAAAGGCCCTCGGGGCGTATCCGGACGGAAATCAGCGGTAGCCGCCGGCCCGGATCATGGTCCGGTCGGGATGAGGGCGCTGACGCGATTCTCGTACTCGCGGTACTCGTAGGCGTCCCGGATCTCCCACGCGTGCTCGTAGGCCGGCTTGGGCCGCTCGGTGTACCGCTTCGCCGACGACGCGTCCTCGGTGCCGAGCTGCGCGACCAGATGCTCGATCACCGGCCACGGCGCATCGAGCGGATCGTCGGGGAGGAACCGACCGATGTGGCGAGATACGCGCCAGAAGGGGCAACGGGATGATCTTGAAGCCCCGAGCGCCGGGCCTGCCCCGTATTCCGGAGGGACACCCGTGCTGTTCTGCCGGCGGCAGAACACCGGCCGGACCGGGCTCGACGATCACTACAGTCCAGTCTCATGACGGCGATTACGACGCGTACGGTCGAGTACCCGGCGGACGGTTTGACGATGATCGGGCACCTCGCGCTCCCGGCCGGTGTCGACCGTCGGCCCGCGGTGCTGCTCGGACCAGAGGGCATGGGGCTCAGCGACGTCGAACGCCGCCGGGCCGATGCTCTCGCCGAGCTGGGATATGTAGCGCTGGCCTTCGACCTTCATGGCGGGCGCTATTTGGGTGACCCCGAGGAGATGCTGGCCCGTTGCCTGCCACTGCTCGCTGATCCCGACCGGATGCGGGAGATCGGCCATGCGGCGCTCGACGTGTTGCGCACCGAGCCCCGGACCGATCCCGACCGGATCGCCGCCGTCGGCTACGGAACCGGGGGCGCCGTCGGGCTGGAACTCGGGCGCGGCGGCGTCGACCTGCGCGCGATCGGGACAGTCAACGCAACTACCACGGGCCGACCGGGCGAGGCGGCGCGCATCCGCTGCCCGGTGTGGGCCGGGGTCGGGTCGGAAGACCCGATCATGCCGCCCGCGCAACGGAACGCGTTCACCGCTGAGATGCAGGCCGCGGGCGTCGACTGGCGCCTCACGGTCTACGGCGGGGCCTTGCACGCCTTCCACCATCCGCCGGTCGACCACCCCGTGGTCCCCGGCGTCGGCTACCACCGGCAGCACGCGCAGCGAGCCTGGCGCGACGTCGTCGCCCTGCTCGCCGAGTGCCTGCCCGTGACGGAGGACCTGGGGGCATGACCCAGGCAAACACGCTGGTGCCAGGCCTGGTCGGCGTCGCGCACCGACAGTCTCCTCCCCTCGAACCCTCACAGCAGACCCGCATTCGGACAGTCGTGCGGTCGCAAAGACGCACTCCCGACTGCCGCAGGGAATACCGGACTCACTGCGACGGAGCCCCGGCCGTGATCGTCGCGACCTGCGGCGGACCGTTCCGGCTTCCAGGGCGAGATGTACGCACTTACTGCGGCGTCACTGTGCTGACCACGCGTAAAGCCGCATCAGGATCTGCTCATCGCCCCCTTGCCGCGCATCTCGGCTGAACCCCGGCTCGGCGGCCTGTTCCAGCAGGGATCGTGCGGAGTCCGCGCAGCGCATCGCGGTCTTCTCGTCGAGCCCGAGGACCTCCGCGAGACGGAGTGGGCCGGGCCCGTGGGTCAGGGCTTCTTCACCTCGCTTGCGGGCCGTGGGCGAGGAGACTCACACACAGCGGCCGTTCCCTTGAGTTCCGTGACCCGGCATCTCGAAGCGTGGAGAACGGCCGCGTCCGCCCTGAGTCGGGCGGCTGGAACGGTGCCGACACCGTTGGCGCCTTCTGTGTCCCATGACGGGTCGTCCGTCCCGGGCAGCAGCCGGCCGCACGCGGCGCCGGACTCGGCGCGTACCGGCGGTGTGGCGCCGGCCGCCGCGGGCACGGGAGCGGCGTGGCCGGCGGCCCGGTATGCCGATGGCAGTCATGAGGAACCCCCAGGGCAGGGGTCGGTCAGCGATGGGCGCCGCGTGGGCCGGACGGGCACGTCGACCGCCGCGGGGCGGTGAGCAGCACACGGCGACGGGCGCCGTACCAGATGAAAGGTACGCCCTCGTGTTCCCCCCGAGGCGTGCCCGGGAGCGATCGCCCGGTTGCGGCTCCCCCCGGTCTGCAAGAACCTGTATCCAGGGCCTTCGAGCCTGTATCCGGGGCCTTCGAGCCTGTATCCGGGGCCTTCCGCGTCACCATGCCGTGAAGGCCGCCGGAGGAGTGAAGATCACCCCATGTCGCGGCGGTCGGTGACGCCGGAGTGCCCGTCTCTTCGCATGCGCAGCCGCACGACGGATCCGGGTCATACGACCGCCCTTCCCCCTCCCTTGCGGCTTGTTCGTCAGCGAGCCGGACAAGAGCGAAAGCCGTTCCTCGCCCGCCCGGGCCTCCCATCGAAATGGGGCGATCCGAGCACTGGAGCTGATTATGATCATCACCGACTGGCAAGCCCGTCATGGCCTCACCGCGGCGGAGCATCAAGCCGAGTTCGACCGGCTCACCGGCAGGGGCTACCGACTTCTCAAGATCGCAGGCTATGAACTGGGCGGCATCCCGCGCTTCGCCAGTATCTGGGCGATCCAGGGCGGGAGCGCCTGGCGGGCCCGGCATGGCATCTCGGCCAGCGACTACCAGGCAGCGGTGACCTCGCTGAGCAGCGACGGTTTCCGGCCTGTCGACCTGTCGGTGTTCCGCTCGGGGAACACCGTCCTGTTCAGCGCGATCTGGGAACAGGAGCAAGGCCTGGAGTGGGCCGCCCGCCACGGACTGACCGGAGACGAATACCAAGCCCTGTTCACCGATTTGTCGAACAAGGGCTTCCGCCTACGCTGTGTGTCCCCTTACGAGGACCAGAACGGCGTGCGCTTCGCCTGCATCTGGGACCGTTACGCCGGCCCCGCATGGACGGCCCGGCACGGTCTGACGGCGCAGGAATACCAGGACGAATTCAACGCGCAGAAACAGCGCGGCTTCCGTCTGGTGCGAGTGGTCGGCTACCCGATCGGTGGCCAGATCCGGTACGCGGGTATCTGGGAGAATTCGCCCGGTCATCCGGGAAACGCGGCCCACGGCCTCCCGCACGCCGACTACCAGGGCCAGTTCGACGCCAATTCGGCCGCACGGCTGCGCCTGGTCGATGTGAGCGGCGCGAGGGACGGCAGTTCGGCACGCTACACCACCATCTGGGAGTCGACCCCGGAGACCAGCCCCAGCGCCGGCGCCGCGGCAGGACTGGTGGTGCCCTTCATGCAGAAGTGGGCCGTACCGGGATTCTCCTTCGCGCTTGCCCGCAACGGCGCGATCCGGGCCACCGGCGCCTTCGGCTACGCCAATCGCATCACCCGCGAGATCGCCACGCCGAACCACCGCTTCCGTGTCGCGAGCGTCGCCAAACCCATCACCTCCACCGCCGTACACCTGCTCATCGACCAGGGCCGCCTCGCCCTGACGGACAAGGTGTTCGGCACGGGGGCACTGCTGGGAACCACGTACGGGACACAGCCCTACAGCGCCCGGCTCGCTGCCCTGCGACTGCAGCACCTGCTGGAACACTCCGCCGGCGGCTGGGCCAACGACAGCGACGACCCCATGTTCCAGCAGAAGCACCTGGGACAGGACGCGCTCATCTCCTGGACGCTCAACAACCGGCCGCTCACCACGGACCCCGGCACCACCTACGCCTACTCGAATTTCGGCTACTGCCTGCTCGGCCGGATCATCGAGCGGGTGAGCGGGATGTCGTACGCGCAGTTCGTCGACCGTTCCGTGATGGAGCCGAGCAACGCCGGCCAGTCCGTCCTGGCCGGCGCGACCGCGGCGAACCGGCATGGCCAGGAGGCGATGTACTTCGGCCTCAACCGCGAAGCGCCCTACGAGATCCGGGTCGACCGGATGGACGCCCATGGCGGCTGGGTCATGACGCCAGCCGAAGTGCTCCGCTTCCTCTTCTCCGTCGACGGCTTGCCGACACCCCCCGACCTGCTGCGGCCCGCGACACGAACAGCGATGACCACCGCGTCCTCGGTCCGCCCGGTCACCCCCACCGAGTCCGGCTACGCCCGAGGGTGGTGGGTCAACAACGTGGGGACCATCTGGCACGACGGCACCCTGCCCGGCACCCAGGCGACCCTCGTCCGGCCCTCCGACGGCCGCGCCTGGAGCGCCGTCTGCAACACCGGACGTCCGAACACCGCGCTCGCCGCGGAGTTCGACGACCTGATGTGGAAAGTGCAACAGGCCATCTGACCTGGTCCTCCCCGGCCGCCGCCGGCTCGCGGGTTCGGCCCGGGCGAGGTCCGTCCCCTGCTGCCGCGCATCACCGGGCCGGCCCGGGCGGGGGCACCGGCGGGGTGGACACGCCGGCTGGCGGCCCGCTGGGCACGCACACTGTCGGCCGCCCAACGGAACGGTGACCGGCCGGTGGTGGCCGAGTACCTGCTGAGGGACCCGGTGGACGCCGAGCACACGGGCCACCTGGCCCTGCGGACCATGACTGAGCGCGTGCACGCCGCCGCGGAACGGGCCGCCGCGGCTGCGTCACGGGCGGCACCGCCGTCCCCGCCCCGCCTGCCGCCGGGTTGGCCGTACCGTCGTGCGCCAGCGTTCCCGGTCGCCCCTGTCCGGCCGCGTCCGCGCCGCCATGCGTCTTCCGGCTGTCGCTGTGCCGCGCCCGGACTCGTACGCGCCGCCGCGCTGGAGGACGAGGATCTGGTCGCCTCCGGTCCTGCGGGTGCGGGCACATCATCCGGTCTGGTCAAGCAGCGGGTCCGTGCGGTCTTCGGTACAACTCCCGATCATGGAAGTAGTACCTGATGAGTGACGTGACTGTCTCTGCCGAGGCGGTTGAAGAGGTTCGGCCGGCCGGGGTGCCGGCGGACGTGCTGGACGAGCAGTTGGTCGGGCCGTTGGTCGACCGGGCCCGCGCGAGCGGCCTGCAGCTGACCGGCGAGGGCGGGCTGTCCCCGCAGGAGGCAGCTCGCAGCAGCAGCTGACCAAGCGCGTGCTGAGGTCCACTCCCGAAGGCGAAGTCCCCGACGGCGCAAGCCCCCACCAACTGTACGCCGGCAACGGCTACGACTGCTCCCACCTGCGACGACGGTTGTCCGAGCAGGGCATCCGGCACCGCATGGCCCGCAAGGGAGCCGGCCCTCCCAACGGTTCGGGCGGCACCGCTGGACCATCGAACGCGCGATGGCCTGGCTCGCTGCATGCCGTCGACTCCATCGCCGCTACGAGCGCGAAGCTCAGCGTTTCCTCGCCTTCACGGGCCTCGCATGCACCCTGATCTGCTGTCGCGGGCTCGCCGGATGAGATTGCCCTTTCAGGCCAGGAGAATCTCGACAGTGATCGCCACTGCCAGCACAACATAAACGGTGCACGCAGCATAGTTCAGCACGGCTGTCGCTTTTGTCGAGCCGGTGAGCCGTGCATGAAAGAACCCCGACAGCACCCCGATGCACCCGTAAAGAATTATCTCCGTCAGAACGTTGATTGCACCGAGAACGGCCATCTGCAATTCGGGATCATCTGCACCCCCCATGAACTGCGGGAGCACCGCGAGGTAGAAGAGAATTATTTTCGGGTTCGTCAGGCTGACCAGCATTCCTCGCAGATACCATCTACCTGTCGCGATGTTCCCGTGCCCGTCGATCGCGCGACGCGCGCTTCGTATCGTCACGTACGCCAACCACAGCAGATACACTGCGCCCAGCATTCTCACCGCATCGAGCACCGATGGGTGCGATCGGGCGATCTCCCCCATCCCGGCAACGACGGCGGCGGCATAGACACTCATACCTGTTCCTATACCGAGGATGGCTCTCAGCGCGGACAGGCGACCACCTTCGAGGCCCACTGCGAGCATGTAGGCCATATCAGGCCCGGGTGGAGCGAGAAAGAGCAGGATCACCGCAACGTAGCTGGGCAGTACCGATAAATCCACCATCGTCGACCACCTCCGGTTTCAGCGTGGTGCGCCAGGAGCTCCTCGATGCCGACGTGATCGATCCGCGCCGGGTCGCCTCAGTCGGCGGTCGGGCACATGCTGCTGACCATGGAGGACTCCACGAGATCCCCGAGTCGACTTAGAACCACCTATGGCGGTTCTAACACGTTTGCCCTTCAGGTGGCAACCGGCTAAGGTGGTTCAGTGGCTACTCTTCGCTTTCCCGAATTTCGCCTGGGCAAAGTGTTGGCGACCAGCTTCACGGGAACACTGTCGGAGCGTTACGGTGAAAAGCTGGAGAGAATTCCCGTGCCCTCTCGGCTCGTAGACTGGTTGGCGGTCAACGGACTCGCGGTCGACTCCTGCACCCCGTCCCAGCTCGACCGGGCCCGAGAGCTGAGGGAATCGATTCATACAGCTGCCACGGCCGTCGCGCACCAAGACCCGCTTCCCTCTTCAGCCGTCCAAGTCATCAATGACTGCAGCACTCAGGGTCTGGCCTCGGCGATCCTGACGCCCGAGGGGGGCCGGAAATGGCGACTGAACTCTTCTTCCGTAGAAGATGCGCTCAGTGTGATCGCCGCCGACGCGATCAGTGTCCTCGCGGGAGAACGGGAGGGGAAGATCTCCTTGTGCGCATCGCCCACGTGCCGAGCCGCTTTCCTGGACACCAGCCGAGGCGGCACACGGAAATGGTGCGACATGAACACGTGCGGAAATCGCGAGAAGAAGGCGCGCTTCCTCGCCAACAAGCGCAGTAATTCAAGCCTTGTCGACTGACCGCTTTCAGGCGTTCACCGGTATCGCCGTCCCCTCGTCCACTGGCCCAGGCTTGCCGAATGAGACGATCTCTTACTGATCCGACACGCTTTGGATTCGTGCTCGTCGGCGGTGGATGAGTGATCTGGTGGGCGGTGAGCGGCCGGTGCCGTGACACGCACGACAGCACTCGACCGGAACACCCGGCGGGATCCGTGGACACCGCAGCGGACGGCGCCCACGGCCTGCGATGCGCAGGGACCCCCTCAAGGCGTACGGGATCTCGAAAGGCCACCTGCTTGCGGGGTCCGAAGCCCAGCCCCGCATACCGGCCGACCGCGCCGCTCTCCCCCGGCTCTCGCGGGCAGCCCGGCCCCGCCGCGGCGGCCCGACCACGGGGACCCGCGCGGGCGAGCCATCACCCCGACGAGCCGTCAGTACCACCCGACCCGGCAATGTGACAGTGCCCTGGCGAGCAAGGGACGTCGGTCGTGCAGGCAGCCGGGAACAACCTCAGGGCTGCGAGATAGGCTGCCGCGCCTCGGGGCGTCGGCACGGGAAGCACCCCCTTCCGGGGTGCCTCGGTCCTATCGGGTGTCGTGTTCAGGTCGTCGGCCTCTGCCGACGCGTACCAGCAGCCGACTGGAAAGGACGCAGTCCATGGACCTCGATCCCGGCCTCTGTCTGCATGTTCCGGAGGGTTTCGACGACACGGATGCGGAGACTCAGGTGCATCCCATGGCCAGGAAGCTGTTCCCCGCCGCGACTGCCGCGGAAGCCTTCGGGAAGGCACAGGAGTGGGTGGGGGAACACGACGTCTTCTTGGTGGATGTCTCCTGGGACTTCACGCACGACGAAGATCTGCCTTGCACGCTGAGCATCTACTTCACGTTCGAGCCGGAACCCGAAGACGCCTGACAGCGGCCGGTGACCTGAGCCGGGGACTCGCCGGCGGCGGACGGCGGATCCCCGGCTCAGGTCACCGGCGGAGCTTGCCCGGGCCCCTGATGTTCGGGAAGGCCTTGCGGGAGAGCAGCGTCTGGCTGCGGCGGCGTTGCAGCTCACCGCGTACGGCCTTCGGGTCGTGCGCCTTGTCGCGGGTCGTCGGCGGTGCGCGCCCCGAAGGCGCGATGTCCTTCGGGGCGGCAGGGGTTTCGGTTCAGGCGTTGTAGCCGCCGTGGGCGTCCAGCACGGCGCCCGTGATGTACGACGCGGCGGGGCTCGCCAGGAAGGCGATCGCCGCGGCGATTTCGTCGGGGTGTCCCATGCGTTGCAGGGACAGCGAGCCGACCAGGGCCTTGAGGGTCTCGGGGTCCGGCGGTTGCATGCCGCCCTCCATCAGTCCGGCCTCCACGACGTTGGCCGTGATGTTCCGGGGCCCGAGGTCGCGGGCGACGCCCATGGTGTACCTCTCGATCCCGGACTTGGTCGCCGCGTAGTCGGCAAGGCCGGGGGCGCCGACCCGGGAGCCCAGTCCGGAACTCACCGTGATGACGCGGCCGCCCTCGCGCAGCACTCGGGAGGCGGCCCGGATGACGGCGATCACGCCGAGGTAGTTGGTGGCGTGCATCCGGTCCAGTGCGGCGGTGTCGGCGTCCGGGTCGTCCACCGTGCGGCCCTGCTCCACCGAGATCGCCGCGTTGTTGACGAGGATGTCCAGGCCGCCGAAGTGCGCGACCACGTCGTCGATCAGCGCCGGTGCCCGGCTGGTGTCCGCCTGGTCGGACTGGAAGGCGACGGCCTTGACTCCCTTGCCCTGCACCTCGTCGACGACGGCCTGCGCCTGCTTCTCGGAGCTGACGTAGGTGAAGGCGACGTCGGCGCCCTGCTCGGCCAGCAGCCGTACGGTCGCGGCTCCCAGCCCGCGCGACCCTCCGGTGACCAGGGCGACCTTGCCCATGAGTGGCTTGCTCATTCTTCTCACCTCGTTGATCGACCCTTCCCGGCAGTCGCAACAGTAATTGTTACGACGAACTGTTGCAACATTAACTGTTACGACTGCGTCGCCGTAACATGAAGCGTTGCGGCCGGAAGGAGGAGTCCATGAGCGCCAACAGCAGGCTGACCATCGCCGCCCACGCGCTGGCCTGGATCGGTCTCTACCAGCGCCAGGGCCACGAGGTCGCCACCTCCGAGCAGATCGCGACCAGCGCGAACACCAACCCCGTGGTGATCAGGCGGCTGCTCGGCGAGCTGCGCAGGGCCGGGCTCGTGGAGTCCCGGCGGGGCGCGGGCGCGGGCTGGTCGCTGGCGCGCGAGCTGGAGTCGATGACCCTGCTCGACGTGTACGAGGCAGTGGAACCCGGCCCCCTGTTCGCGATGCACCGCACCACCCCGCACCAGGAGTGCGTGGTGGGTCACGGCATCCAGCCGGCATTGCAGAACATCTACGAGGGCATCGAGGAGACCCTGCGACACGAACTGGCCCGCGTCACGCTCGAGAACATACTCCAGGACGTACTCGCCGCCTCCCGCTAAGCGCTGCCCCGTCATGCCCCGGGAGGGCGTCAAGTCCGTTTCCGGCAGGGGTCGCGTCCGGGCTGTTCGAGGAGTCCCTGGCAAGCGGGTCGTCCCAGGCGGGAGCGGGTGACGTCGATCGGGGGCCCGTCGGTGGGCGGGCCGGGGTGCTCGTGCGGGCCGCGGACGCGGAACACCTTCCCGGGGTGTTCGTTGAACGTGGTCGCGATGCGCTGGTGGACGGTGGCGGTGGCGGTCCTCGCGGGGGCCGGTTCCCGGCCGGGAGGGGGAGGCCGTCGACGAGCCTGCGGGTGGCGGCGAGTCCGGCCAGGCGGGTTTCCGTCCCGGCCAGGGAGGTGGTGAGCCGCTCGGTCCGCTCACGCAGGTTGCCGGCTCGTGCGGCGGTCCCGTCGTGTCCGGCCTGCAGCAGCCGCAGGAGTGCGCTGACGTTCACGCGGCCGACTCCACGGCGTCCCGTCGGCGGCGAGGGTGGCCAGGCAGCGGAGCATGCCGGCGGTGAAGACCCGGAAGACGCGGGAGGCCGCGTCGTCGGACCGGCGCCCGCGGCCGCGGGCGAGGGGCCGCTGCAGCATGAGGGCGCCGTTGCCCTGCTCGACCACCCGGCGCCTCGGTTGCGCAACGAAACCCCTGCCCTCATCGCCGGGGCCGCGCCGGACCTGGATCCGCCGGTCAAGGCCGTCCTGGCGCCACGGAGTGAAGCAGTAGGACACCGCCGGCCGGGCCGGGAAAATGTGCGGCAGAAGTCACCGCCGACAACCCGTCCGGTTCCGGTGGAGCAGCGCGTTCACGATCCCGCGCAGGTCGCGGGAGCCCGGATTCCCGGTCGCCGGCCGCGCCGCCCGCTCCTGCTTCCCCGCGGTGACCAGCGGCTCGGCCAACACCCACTGCTCGTCGGACAAGCCGGTCGCGTACGGCATCCCTCCCATGCCCGCGACTCCCTCATGCGCGCGACAGACGCGAGCGTGGGACCGTCCCGTCACCCACGAACGGACGACATCGCCCCATGATGCGCTGCCTGCGGCGACACGGGGCGCCGACACCGCTCCCGCATCACGGCTCGCCACGAACACCGGGCTCAGGACTTTCCCTCGTCCTCGTCGACGTTGTCGCTCCCGGTCACTTGACCCCGTGTCATGGCAAGGAAGCGCCGGATGGCTTCGACCGGCATATCGAGTCCTTCGGACGCGGATCGCTCGCCGCCGAAGACCTGCACCGCCTCAGTGACCGCCACGGCCAGTTCGGCCTCTGCCTTGCGGACCTTGGCCTCGGCCTTGTCCACGGTGTCGGCCGCCGCCAGCTGACGGCGCTGTCTTTCCTGAAGCCTCTGTTTACGGGAAGGGGTTTTGTCAGGGTTCTGCACAGTCATGACCAAGATCATAATCAGTCGGGCGTACGCCCGGGAAATCGGCAACTCACCGGCACCAGCAGGGCGTTCGCAGCCCGAAGGCTCAGCATCGGCGGCCCCGTGGAGCCGTTGCCCAGGACAGATGCGGCGCGAGGGCGTTGTCACACTGACGGCGGATGCCCGCCGATGGGGCTTCGGAGCGTGCCGAAGCATGGTTCCAGTCCCCGTTCGGACTGGTGCGGGCAGGACAGGACACGCTCAGGTGTTCCGCCGGTGCGCCGCTCGTACGGGTGCCGTGGCAGTCCCGTCCGCGGTCGCCCGGAGGGCGGCCTCCCGGACGCGGGCGACCGCGTGCTCGGGCAGGTACCGGTCGGCGTGCAGCCGGCCCGCGGCGGTGACGGCCGCGTCCCTGCGGGCCCGGTCGGTGAGCAGGTCCGCGCAGTGCCGGGCCAGGTCCTCGGCCGTGTCGGCGACCGCCAGGTGCTCCCCGGCGACGACGTCGAGACCCTCGGCGCCGATCGTGGTGCTGACCACCGGCACCCCGTGGGCGAACGCTTCGAGGATCTTGATGCGGCTGCCGCTGCCCACTCGCAGCGGGACCACCACCAGGTCGGCGGCCCGCAGGTGGGGCGTCATGCTCGCGACCGCGCCGGTGACCCGCACGTGCGGGCCGGCCAGTGCGGCGACCTCGGGTGTGGCCGCGCCCGCCAGGACCACCGTCGCGTCCGGTACCCGCTCGCGGATCAGCGGGAGGATCCCACCGGTCAGCCAGGCGGCGCCGTCCGCGTTGGGCGCCCAGTCGAAGGAGCCCTGGAACAGGATGGTCGCGCCGCCGCCGGTGCGCGGCGGCGCCGGCGGGCGGGCGGGATAGGTGTTCGGGACCACGGCGGTCCGCTCCGTGCCCAGCCGGGCGGCGTCGTCGGCGCAGGTGACCACGGCCACGTCCGCCTCGCGGGCCACCCGCCGGTGGACGCGGCTCCACCAGGCGATCGAACGGCGTGCCTGCACCCGCTGCCACGGGGTCAGCGGCGCCCCCCACACGCCTCGGCCGAGCCGTGCCCAGCGGCGGATCAGGACGTCCTCGAAGTCGTCCACGTCGACGACGGTGCGGCCGGTGAACCGGCCGCGCAGCGGCAACCAGGCGCGTTCCCGGTTGAACCAGACGAGGTCGTAACGGGTGCCGGTCGACCAGTCGGGCAGCACGGGTTCGAGCGCGCGCCGCTGGTGGGCGGCGTAGGCGGCGGACGGCCCGCGCGCGGTGATCTCCAGGAAGGCGCGGGTGCCCGTGTACGGCGGGACGGGGGCCACCCCGGTGCGGGCGAAACGGGCGGTCTCCTCCGGCGGCAACATCGTGCCGGGCGGCGCGAGGAAGAGCGCGTCGACCGGGCCCAGGCCGGCGAGGGCGCCGGTGACCAGGTCCATCCGCCGCACCGCGCCTCCGGCGGGCCGGCGGGGCAGGACGTCGCTGACGAACAGGGAGTGGATCACCGGTCGCCTCCGCTCTCCGAGAACGCCATCGGGCCGGTCTGCGCGCCGGGGTCGCGCTCGGGCGGGCGCCCGGTGCGCCGGCCGGCCAGCAGGGTGTAGCCCAGTCCCACGGCCCAGCCGATCACCGTCGCCCACATGACGCCGTCGACCCCCCACGCGTGACCCAGCCCGTACGACAGCGGAAGCCGGACCACGCCCAGCGACAGCACCGTGCAGACCAGCGGCACGACGGTGCGGGCGATGCCGTTGAACCAGCCGTGCAGCACGACCGTCAGCGTGTAGCACAGGAAGAACGGCGCCGTGATCAGGATGTACCGCTCGGTCACCAGCCGGGTCCCGGCGCTGCCGGAGAACAGCGCGGCGATCGGCCCGCGTCCGGCGAGCAGCAGCAGGGACACCACCGCGGTGAGGGCGATGCCCAGCCATACGGTGCGGCGCACGCCCTCGCGGATGCGCGCGGCCCGGCCGGCGCCGGAGTTCTGCGCGGTGAACACCATCAGCGCGCCGGACAGGTTGAGGAACAGCGCGCTGGTGAGCAGCTCCAGCCGGGAGACGACGGTCAGCGCCGCGAGGGCCTCGTCCCCGAACGGCGTGATGATCCGCACCAGTACCAGGACCCCGACGCCGATCAGCAGGTACTGCGTGGCCATCGGGGCACCGATCCGCAGGCCGCGCCGCACCTCGGCACGCACCGTGCCGGCCGTGACCACGGCCGTCCCGGGCGGCCGCCGGCGCTGCTCGCGTACCAGGCGGGCCAGGCCGGCCGCCGCGGCCAGAGCGCTGGCGGCCGACACGGCCAGCGCGGCGCCCGCGATACCGAGCCCCCAGGGCCCCACGAACAGCCAGGCGAACACCGCGTTCAGCACGCTCGCGGCGATCATCAGGCCGGTGGCCCGGCGGGCGTCGCCGCGGCCGGTCAGCACCGCGCACACCGCGCCGAGCGCGTACACCGCGACCATGCCCGAGCACAGCGTCACCACGAAGGTGCGGGCCTGGGCGGCGACCTCGCCGGTCACCCCCGTCAGCGCCAGCAGCGGCGCCGTGGCCGGCACCGCCGCCGCGGCGCACACCGCCGACCAGACCACGGTGCAGACCGCGAGCGCCCGCAACGCACTCGGATCGTCGCGCCGGCCGGCGCCGGCGAGGTGTCCGAGCCGTACCGAGAAGGCGCTGGAGACGCCCGTGAACAGCGACGTCAGGATCGCGTAGAGCGGCTGCGCCGCGCCCATCGCGGCCAGCCCGGAGACACCCACGTACCGGCCGACGACCGCGCTGTCGACCAGCAGGTAGCCCTGCTGGAGCAGGTTGGCCAGGGCCAGCGGGGCCGCGATGCCGACGATGCCGGTCAGCACCGGGCCCCGTGTCAGGTCCGGCACGTCACTCCCCGGGGGTGGTCAGCAGCTCGTCGAGCCACGCGTCGTCGTCCCCGTCGTCGTCGCCCAGTGCGTCCGAGTCGTACTTGGTCTCGATGAGCCGGGCGACGGCGACCACGGTGCGCTCGCTCATCAGGTCGATGGCGTCGAACTGGCGGCCGAGGCAGGCGGAGATGTCGTTGCCGATGCTCAGCGCCATGATCGAGTCGGCGCCCAGGTCCCGGAAGTCGGCGTTCACGTCGATCTCCGGGTGCCCGAGGACGTGCGCCAGGCAGCGGCCCACCATCCGTTCGGTGTCGCTGTACGCGCCGTCCGGCCGTCCGGTGAGCCGCACCTCGGTGGTCTCCACGGCCTCGCGCACGCGTGCCAGGCTCCGCTTGCTCCGCTCCGCGAGCGCCGCCAGCCCCGTCGCGACCTTGTCCTCGATGTCCGGGGAGAGGGCCACGTCGTAGGTCGGCAGCACGCTCATCAGGTCGCTGTCGTAGTTCACCTCGCCGGCGAAGAACCCCGGCCGGTCACCGCGCAGCGCCGCGTCGATCAGCCCGAGGCCGGCGCGGGTGCGCAGCGACCGGAACGCCAGGTCCTCGTTGACGCCGGTGGCGACCGCCATGCCGACCTCCCGCCAGGCCACCCACTCGACGCTGACCACCCGGTGCTCCGGGGTGTCCAGGGCGCGGGCCAGGTGGTCCAGGTAGTAGTTCGCGGCCGCGTAGTCGGCCTGCCCGAGGGCCGGGAACACCGCGGCCACCGAGGACATGTGCAGCACGAAGTCGGGCCGGTCGTCCCGGGTCAGGTGGTGCAGCAGGAACGCGCCGCGCAGCTTCGGCCGCAGGACGGACGCGAACTCGGCGGCCTCCCGGTAGGCGAGGAGGTTTTCGCCGGGCACGCCGGCGGCGTGCACGATGCCGTCCACCCGGCCGTGCGCGGCGCGGATCGTGTCCAGCACGGCCGCCAGTGCGGCCTCGTCGGCGACGTCGGCGGCCACCGGGTGCACGCCGGCGCCGAGCGAGGCGATCTCGCGGATCGCCGTGACGCGCGCCGCTGCGGGGTGCTGCGGATCGGCGGCGACCGCGTCCCACTCGGCCTCGGGCGGCAGGGCGGTGCGCCCGAGCAGGTACAGGTGGACGCCGGGAGCACCGGCCGCGAAGTGCCGGGCCGTCTCCAGGCCGATGCCGCCGAGACCGCCGGTGATCAGGTAGGCGCCGCCGGGCCGCAGGTACGCGTCGCGGACCGCCGGGATCTGCGGCAGCTCCGCGAAGGACTCGCGGTACTTGTCCGTGCCGCGCAGCGCGTACACGCCCTTCTGCGGGGCGAGGATCTCCTCGCGCAGCACCGCGGCCGGCACCGCGTCGTCGGCGTCGACGAACCGCACGGTCAGGTACGGGTACTCCCGGGCGACCGCCTTGGCCAGCCCGGCCAGTGCCGCGTGTTCCGTGACCACGCCCCGCTCGCCGGGTAGGGCCGCCAGCGCCTTCCGGGTCAGCACCACCAGGTCGACCGTCGCGCCGGCGTGCATCAGCGCCTTCGCCAGCAGGAAGAGGCCGATCAGGTGCTCCTCGACGCGGCGGTCCAGTTCCGCGGGATCGGCCGCCGGTCGCGCGCCGAAGGCCGGGGCGTACACCAGATGGGTGTACCCCTCGTCGACGAGTTCCTCGGCGAGCGGGTCCGGTTCGGTGCCGGGGGCGCCCGGCGCGCGCAGCACCGCGTCCGCCGGCAGGACGGCGGCCACGGCGTCGGCCGTCTCCGGGCCGGCCAGCGCCAGCACGCGGGACGGCGCCTCGCCGTACCGGGTGTGCGGCGCCGGGGTGAAGGCCACCTCGTGGGTCAGCGGGTGCCCGGCCCGCGGCGCGGCCGGCGCGAACCGGTCGCGCCAGTCGTCGGGGAAGTCGACCCAGGCGCGGGTCTCGTCGAACTCGTACGGCGGCAGGTGCACGGTCCGCGGACGCGGGCCTTCGTACCGGGCGCGCAGGTCGAGGCCGTCGCCGCCGGTCCAGTCGCGGGCGGCGTCGGTGCGGGCGGCGTCCGGCACCTCACCGGCCTCGGTGGCCGCCAGCGCCGCCCGCAGGGCCGGCAGGTCGGCGACCGTGTAGGCGAGCCGGTGCCGGTGTCCGGCGCGGGAGACGTTCGAGGTCCAGCACACGTCCCGGATGCCGCCGTCGATCCGGCCCGCGTCGATCGCCTCGCGGTAGCGGGTGACCAGCCGGCCGAGCGAGGCCGGGCTCTGCGCGCTGAGCGTGAACAGGTAGGGCGGCCGGTCCCCGCCCGGTTGCGCGGGCGGCGCCGTGAACTCCTCCAGCACGACGTGCGCGTTGGTTCCGCCGAGGCCGAAGGCGCTGACACCGGCGCGGCGCGGGCCGTCCCCGTCCGGCCACTCGTGCGCCTCCCGCGGCACGTACACCGGGCCGTCGTCGAGGTCGATCGCCTCGTTGGGCCGTTCGTAGTTCGCCAGGGGCGGGATCACCCGGTGGCGCAACGCGAGCGCGGCCTTGATCACGCCCATGACGCCCGAGCCCTCGAAGAGATGGCCGATGTTCGCCTTCACCGTGCCGACCGCGCAGAACCTCCGGTCGTCGGTCCGGGCCGCGAAGGCCCGCCGCAGCCCCTCGAACTCGATCGGGTCACCGACCTTGGTGGCGGTGCCGTGCACCTCCAGGTAGCCGATCGTGCGGGGGTCCACGCCCGCGCTCCGCCACGCGGCGTCCAGCAGGTCGGCCTGGGCCCCGGCGTCCGGCGCCGTCATCATCTCGGAGCGGCCGTCGTGGTTGACCGCGCTCCCCTTGACGACCGCGTACACCTGGTCGCCGTCGGCCAGGGCCCGGTCCAGCCGCTTGAGCACGACGGCCCCGGACCCCTCGCCGAAGCCGGTGCCGTCCGCGTTCTCGTCGAACGTGCGGGTGACACCGTCGGAGGACTCGATGCCGATCCGGGTGTGCGGGTGCCGCACCGGCGCCAGCACCACCCGCGTACCGGCCACCACGGCCGTGTCGCAGTCGCCCAGCAGCAGCGCGGCCCTGGCCTGGTGCAGCGCCAGCAGCGACGCCGAGCAGGCGCTGTCGATGACCATGCTGGGGCCGCGCAGGTCGAGCAGGTACGACAGCCGGTTGGCCAGCATCGTGACGATGTTGCCGGTGATGCCGAGCTGCCCCAGGGCGGGGTCGATGCGGCAGAAGTAGTCCAGGTACGACCCGCCGGGGTTGCCGGCGTAGCCGATGTACACGCCGGTACGGCTGCCGGCCAGCCGCTCGCCGGTGTATCCGGCGTCCTCCAGCGCCCGGTACATCGTGCGCAGGACCAGTCGCTGGTGCGGGTCGGTGACCGCGGCCTGCTTCGGGGTCATGCCGAAGAAGGCGTGGTCGAACAGGTCGACCCGGTCCAGGAAGCTGCCGTCGTGGAACGCGACGCGTTCCTCGGCGTCCGGCACCAGGGCCGACTCCCGGTGGTAGCGCAGGTATTCCTCCACGTCCTGGCGCCGCCGTGCCGGGAAGGGCCGGGTGAGGCTGCGGCCGGTGCGGACGATGTCCCAGAACGCGTGCTGGTCCGGCGCGTCCGGTACTTCGACGGACAGTCCGACGATGGCGATGTCGGTGGTCATACGTGTTCCTCCGTGGGCCGGGCCGCGATCCGTGCGATGAAGGCGGTGAGGGTGGTGCCGTTGACCTCGTCGAAGCGGGCGACGCCGGCCGCGCGCAGGGCGCGGACCGTGCGCACCCATTCCACCGGGCGGGAGATCTGCGTGCCGAGCAGCTGGACCGCCCGGCCGGGATCGAACTCGGTGCCGGTGACGCTGGACATCACCGGCGTGTGGCCGGCGCGGAACTCCTGCGTGCGCAGGACGTCCGCGAACGCCCGGCCGGCCGCGGCCATCGCGGGCGTGTGGAACGGACCGCTGACGTGCACCGGCAGCACCCGGACGCCCGGGCCGCGCAGCGCCTTGGCCGCGAGCGCCAGTTGCCGTCTGTCGCCGGCCACCGTCACCTGCTTGTCGCTGTTGCGGTTGGCGACGTGCACCAGGTTGAACCCGGCGGCGCGCAGCGTCGTCTCGATCCGCGCCGAGTCCAGCCCGACGACCGCGATCATCGCGCCGCCGGTGACGCCGGCCATCAGCTCGGCGCGGCGCCGGACCAGTGCCAGGCCGTCCATCAGGTCGAGGACACCGGCGGCCACCAGCGCGTTGAACTCGCCCAGGCTGTGCCCGGCGAAGTAGTCGTACCGTCGGCCGTCGCGCTCCAGGTCCAGCCAGGACAGCGCGTTGACGAGGAAGACGGCCGGTTGTGCGTAGCGGGTGTCGGCGAGCCGGTCGCCGGGGTCGTCGCGGCACAGCCGCGCCACCGGGTAACCGAGCAGCTCGGACGCGGCCGCGGTCTCCCGCGGATACCGCTCGAACAGTCCTTCTCCCATGCCTCTGCGCTGTACGCCTTGGCCGGGGAAGACCAGACAGTGCATTCGTGGACGCTCCTCACTCAGGCGGCTGGTGCGGGGATGCTGTGGTAGCGCAGGCCGCTGCGGCTGCCGCGCAGGCTCTCCCGGGTGAACACCCGGGCCGACGGGCCCGGGCCGAAGTCGACGATCCGGTCGGGCCGGCAGCCGTCGATCGCCGCGCGGACCGTGCCGGGCCAGTCCAGGGGCCGGCACACCGCGTGCGCGAGGACGTCCGGCAGCAGGTCGCCGCGGTGCTGGAGATTGGCCGGGGCGTCGGCGACGTACACCGGCACGGCCAGCCGGTCGCCGGTGAGCGTGTGCGTCATGAGGTGGCGGTCCGCCAGCGTCGCGCGCACCGCCGACTCCAGCAGCGGTGTGTGGAACGGCGCGGTGCTGCGCAGGTACGTCCAGCCCGCCCCGGGTGCGGCGAACCGCTGCGCGTGCCGCGCCCGGAAGCCGGCGAGGCCGGCGGGGTCGCCGGCCAGCACGTGCGAGCGGCCGGAGTTGGCGAGGGCCAGGTGCACCGGCGAGTCCGCCACCAGCTCGCGCAGTTCCCCGGCCGGGACGCCCGTCACCGCCGCCATCGGGGTGGCCTCACCCGTCCGGGGCGGCGCCGGCTGATGGCAGCGCACCAGCGTCAGCGTGGTCATCATGATCACGTCGTGGCAGAGCGCCGTGTACTGCCGGCGGCCGGTGATGCGCAGTCCGGCGACCATCGCTCCGATCAGGCCCAGGCTGTGGCCGATGGCGGCCACCGGCGCGGGCCGGTCGGCGTGCGCGCCGCCGATGGCGGGCTGCAGCAGGCACAGTTGGTAGAGGTGGGCGCACAGGCCGTCCACGATGGAGTGGTCCAGGGCGCCGGCGTCGGGGGTGCTGCCGCGCAGCCAGGCGGTCAGCGGGATGCCGCCGGGCAGTTCCCGGCGGTAGGCGTCCGTGCCTACGTGGTCGAGCGCGCCGGCCACGGCCGCGGCCGCGGTGGTGAAGTACCGGGCGTTCTCGGGGCGCGCGTAGAGCGCCCGCAGGGCGGCGAGCGGCGGGCCCTGTATGCCCGCCATGCCGCTGAACAGGTATAAGTCTCGCACGTGTGTTGTCCCGTGAGGTGCGGCTACCGGTCACTGACCGGGGTCGGCAGAAGCTGCGGGAGGCCGGCCGCCTCGTCGACGAGGCGGCGCGCCGCCTGCTGCTCGAGCTGCCGCAGGCGCTCGAGCCCGCGGCGGATCCGGTCCGCCGACAGCGCGGGCAGTCCGACCTGGAAGGCGGTGACCCGGTCCGACAGCACGGTGGCCAGCTGCGCGATGCGGGCGTAGGCGGAGCGGACCTCCTCGCCGTGCGCGGTGAGCGCGAGGAACCGGCTGAACAGGGTGCGGGAACCGGCCAGCAGGGCGAGGCTGTTGACCCCGGGCGCGCGGTAGGCGGCGGTCGCCGAGGCGCGCTCCACCACCAGGTTGTCGCCGATGACGTCGTAGAGCTCGAACCCGTCGCCGAACCCGGCCAGGAACGTGCGGTAGGCGGCCTCGAAGCCGGCCCGGTCGGGGCCGGACGTCCGCCGGACGGTGGCGCAGTCGGTGAACCAGCGTTCGGGTTCCCGGGCGTAGCCGTCGCGCAGCACGTCCCAGCTCACGGTCAGCGGGACGTACTCGTGGTCGTCGGTGACGTTGTCGACCAGCAGTACCTCGGTGCTGCTCGTTCCGCACAGCAGGAACGAGTGCAGCAGGCGGTATTCCTCGGGGAGGGTGCCGACGCGGCGCATGAACTCCACCCAGTAGGGGAAGTGGTGCCGGGGCGCGTAGAAGAACACCGGCTGTCCGGTGGCGAGGAACTCGGTGACACCGGACTCGAAGCGGGCCAGGTCGACGGTCCCGGCCGAGAGCACCTCGAACCCGAGCAGGCGCAGATCGTCGTCGGTCACGTACGGGGCGTCGAACGCCCAGCGGTCCTCGCCGCGCAGGTAGCAGTGCCGGTGGATCGCGGAGGTGGAGCCCAGCGCCCCGTACATCAGCAGGTCGGACCAGCGGGTGCGGCCGCCGACGTAGGCCAGCAGCTGGGTCTTGCGGCAGTGCAGGTGGTTGTTCGGATCCCGGGTGCGGATCAGATCCACGCCCGATAACTTGATCATCTGATCGACGGACAACAGCGTAGACCTCCGTTCGGCGAGGCCACTGTCGCGGGGACCGGATCGAGGGGTGTTGCGCTGTCGGTGGGTTCGATCCGTCCGGCCGGCAGGGCGGCGCCGGGGCAGGTGTCACAGGATTCACCGTGGTCGCGCACCGCGATGTGCGCGTTTCCTCCCGCCGCTCACGCGTGAGTGTCCCCATGGGGTGATCGGGGGCGAGGCGCGGCGAGCAGCAGGGGAAGAGGTGTGTGGAATCGTCGGTGTCTTCTTCGGCAGCGACGCAGAAAACCGCTCAGGTGTGTGCCTGGCGCGCTCCATCATGGCAGCGCCGTCAGGGCCGGTCAACAAAAATCATACTAATTACCGGTGTTGGGTTCCGGCGCGGGCCTGCGGCCGCCGAGACCGGGGAGACGGACGGCTCCGGAGCGGGCCGGCGGAGTTCGATGCCGATGTGTCCGCCTCACCGCCGCGGCGGGATCGGCGGCGGGGCGAGTGGCGCCTGCGGGGCCGATGCCGGACGGGCGGCGCGAGCCGGTCCAGCCGGCGGGCGCGCGGCTGCCGGACGGCACCACGCAGGCCCCGCGGTTCCCGGCCGCGGCGGCGGGGAAGGAGGAGCGGTCCCGGGCGGCGCCGGTCCGTGGCAGCCCGTACGCAGGTGGCAGCGTGACCGCGGCGGTCACGCTGCCACCCGGCGCCCTGCCGGCCGGGAGGCGAGGGCCGACGAACGTACGGGGTGCTACCGGAGAGTGATCGCGTAGACCTGCACCCGGGGGTCGTTCCGCAGGCCGACGGAACGCACCGTCTTCGAGGCGTCGAGGTCCGCCGAGGAACCGAACAGACGCACCGGCGGGCCGTCCACGCCCTGCCCGCGCTTGATCCGGTGCGGCATCTCCAGCACCACGGAGCTGCCTTGCGGTGCCGCTCCCGCCCAGTCGCCCACGGTGACCGGCACTTCGGCGGTGGTTCCGTCGGTGTAGCGGACGGTGAGCATGGTCGTCACCGGGCCGTGGTGGGCCGCGGCGACCAGACGCAGCGCGCTGTACGACCCGGCCGGGAGCAGCAGGGCCTGGCCGCGGGCCTCGACGAAGTTGGCGGCCGTCCCGGACGGATCGGGAGCGTCGTAGGCCACGCCGTCCCGGACGACCGGACCCGCCGCGGGCAGCAGATCACCGTCGTAGCTCCACCCCGATCCGTCGAAGTCGCCCTCGCCGGAAGCGGCGACGGTCGCGGTACCGTCGTGGTTCATCTCCTCGCCGAGGTCCACGGCGCACTCCTCACCGGCGTCCGCCGCGCAGCGGGCCGCGGGACGCACCTCGATGGTCGCGACCCGTTCCACCGTCCCCGCCCCCTTCGCGGCCGCCGTGATCCGCACGGTGTACGAACCCGGCGCGGTTCCGGCCGGCACGCTCACGTCCACCGTCGCGGTCCGCTGGACCGGCAGCCGGTGGGACACGAGCGAGAAGGGCCCGGAGGTCTTCACGGTCCAGCCGCCGGGAGCCTTCGCGCCCACGCCCACCCGCAGCGTCCCGGGGGACTGGCCCAGCACGTCCAGCTCCAGACGGACGCTCTGTGCGCTGTCGGCCGTCGGCAGGACGTCGGAGCCGGTGCGGAGCGACGCGTCCAGGTGCCGGCGGGAATCGGCTGCCGCGCGGTTCACGGACGGCGGCTCCGCGCCCTTGCCCGTGCCCCATGCCGACGGCTTGCCGGCCATCTCGAAGACGAGGTTTCCGCCCTTGGCGACCGCGTCCCAGTCCAGCCAGGTGGCGCGCAGGTCCTTCCCGTCGAACTTCGCCTGCTGCACGTAGCGTCGGGTGTCGCTCGTACCCGGTGCCTCGACGGTCAGGGTGCCGCCCTGCTCGTTCCCGTGGGCGCCGATGCGGATGACCGCCGACGGGAACTGCGGACTGGAGACGGCGAGGAAGTCGCCGCCGTTCGTCGTCGGGTACAGGCCCAGGGAGGAGAAGACGTACCAGGCCGACATGGTGCCCAGGTCGTCGTTGCCGGTCATGCCGTCGGGCCCGTCCGTGAAAAGCGTCATCGCGGCGCGGACCACGGTGGCGGTCTTGGCGGGCGCGCCGGCCCACAGGTACATGTACGGGGCGTGCAGATCGGGCTCGTTGTTCGGGTTGTAGGTCGGCTTTCCGTAGTAGTCGTACGGTGCGGAGATCCAGTCCTCGCGAGCGGTTCCGGCGGGGTCCGCGAGGAGTTCGTCGTAGGCGAAGAAGGCGTCGAGCCGCTTCTCGGCCTCCCGCTTGCCGCCCATCAGGGACACCAGCCCGGCCGGGTCCTGGGGCACCAGCCACTGGTACTGGTAGGCGCCGCCCTCATGGAACTGGTGGCCTGCTTCGACGGGGTCGTAGGGCGTCAGCCAGGTGCCGGCGGTCGTGCGCGGCCGGAACTGCTTGACGGAGGAGTCCCACAGGTTCCGGTACCACTGGCCGCGTGCCGCGAACATGCGGGCGTCCGCGGTGTGCCCCAGCCCCTTGGCCATCAGGGCCAGCGACGCGTCCGCCGCCGCGTACTCCAGGGTCGCCGAAGCGGGATGACGGCAGTCGTTGTCACCGCCTTTGTCCGGGCAGTCCTTCCCCGGTTCCAGCCCGCTGGGGATGTAGCCGCGTTCCTGGTAGTCGGCGACTCCCGCACGGCCGTTGTAGGGGGAATCGTCCGGCGGCGTGCTCAGGGCGTTCTTCCTCAGGAGCGCGTACGCCTCCTTCTCGTGGCCTGCGAGCAGCCCCTTGGACCAGGCCTCGACGAGGAAGGGGGTCACCGGGTCACCGGTCATGATGTTCGTCTCGCTGTTGGCGAGCGACCAGCGCGGCAGCCAGCCGCCGTCCCGTCCGATCGCGACGACCGACAGCGCGACATCGCGGGCGACCTTCGGCTGCAGCATCTGCAGCAGCTGGTTGTGCGGCCGGTGGGTGTCCCACAGCGACAGGTTCTGGTACGGCGTGAACCCGGACGCGGCGTGGATCTTCCCGTCGAAGCCCGCGTACCGGCCGTCGACGTCTCCGGCGAGGTTCGGGTGCAGTTGCGCGTGGTAGAGGGCCGTGTAGAACGCGCGTCGCCGCTCGGCGGGCCCGCCGTCGATCCTGACTGCGGCAAGCTGCCGCTCCCAGGTCGCATGCAGCGCCGTGCGGGTGGCGTCGAAGTCGTAGGAGCCGCCCGTCTCCGCCTCGAGATTCTTCCGGGCGCCCTCGATGCCCGTGTAGGAGAGCCCCACCTTGACGACGACATCACGGTCGGTACCGGCGTCGAAGGTCACCCAGGCACCGTTCCCGCCCTCGCCGGCCGCGTCGCGCCCACCGGGGGCGGGGGTGGCGCCGCGCCAGGTGCCGTGCGAGAAGAACGGCCTGTCGAAGGCCGCCGTGAAGTAGACGGTGTGCCGGTCCTTGCCCGCGCAGAAGTTGCCCGCCTCGACCCGGCCCTCGACCGTCCGGTCGCCGACGACGTGCACCTCCGAGCTGTACACCTTCTGATTGGCCTTGCCCGTGTTGAACAGGACGTTGGCGCGGTCGGTCGAGGGGAAGGTGTAGCGCTGCCATCCCGTGCGCGGTGTGGCGGTCAGCTCGGCGTCGATGCCGTACGTCTTCAACCCGACGCGGTAGTAGCCGGGTTCGGCGTCCTCGTCGTCGTGCGAGTAGGCCGAGCGGTAGGTGTCGGGGTCGACGCTGTCGACCGCTCCGGTCGTCGGCATGAGCGGCAGCTCGCCCATGACGGAGCAGCCGACGCCGGAGAGGTGGGTCTGGCTGAAGCCGTGGATCTCGTCCTGCTGGTAGTCGTAGCCTCCCTGGCCGCCGGTGTCCGGGCTGACCTGGACCATGCCGAAGGGAGCACTCGCACCGGGAAAGGTGTTGCCGAAGTTCTGCGTGCCGATGAACGGGTTGACCAGGGAGGTGAGTCGGGGAGCGGCCGCAGGGGCCTGGGCGGCGGCCGGCGCCGGGCCCAGGGCGCCGCCGGCGACGAGCAGTGCGGCGAGGACTGCCGATGCGCGGTTGCGCCATCGGCGGAGGGGTCTGTGCATGGAAGCGGTCTCCTGTTCCTCACCCGTCATGTGCTGCGTGACATGAGAGGTGATCTCCAAGCGACGGACGGAGTGGGTGCGTTCGGCCGGTCGCACGTGCGGTGCTCGAGCACGGGACGTGGCGCGAAGACTGATCGGTCCGTGTCGGATGTCCGCCTGGTGCACGGCTCCCGCGCGGTCCGGGCGGGCGGGACGTGCTCCGAGGCGGCCGGACACGCACGTGCCTTCGCATCACCGGTGACGGCCCGTCGGCGAAGGCACCGTTCATGGGCGAACGGACGAGGCGCACGCGATGGAGCGCCGGCCCGGGAGGGCCCGGCCCTGGTGCGTCCTCCTGCTGTCATGCAGGGGAGGGCGGCAGTGTGCAGGTCATCGCGGTGAACCTCCCGTTGCAGCGTGATCAGCGGCACTCGGCTGGACGGAAGCGGACTAGATCATGCACCTGACATCGTTGTCAAGGCTTCTGTCGCCGACCGGTGCAGGCAGCTCGTTCTGACCCACGGCGAGCTCTCCGCGCAGCCGAGGGAGGCCTGCGGCGCCGAGGTGTCCGAGACGACGATCTCCACGGTCACCGGCAGAGCCGTCGACGGCATGCACGAAGGGCGGAACCGGCCGCTCGACGCGGTCCATCCGGTGCCGTTCGCCGACTGCGTGCAGGGGAGGCCGCGGGTCCCGCCGACGATCTCGTGATCCGGAAAGGCCGGGTTCGTCCTGCGAGCGGGACGCGTCTGCGCAGGAGGCCGGGACCGGCCCGTCCGGGCATCCGGCGTCTCAGTGTCTTCAGCCGGCCGGTGTCGCCCTCGGCGGCGTCGGAGCCGCGTGCCGGGGACAGGCCGTTGCGGGCCGCGCCGAAGTCACGGCGGAGGTTGCGGGCGAAGTCCGCGAGCGGCGTCGGACTGTCCCGTCCGGCATCCGCGATCCACTCCTCCGGACGGTCGCCACGGCGGCCGGTCGTCATGGCGGCGCACTCCCTGACGTGACCGGCGAGCCGGTCGAGCCCGGGATCGCGCTCACGCAGCCGGTGCAGCTCGTCGGCGTCCTCGTCCCGCAGGCGTCCGGGGTGGGGCATGATCCAGGAGGTGATTCGCGGACCGGCGCGGGCTCGGGTCCCGCCACGGGGGCGTGTCCGCTCCCGGTCCGGTAGCGTCGCGGGTGCCGCCGGACGGCCGACTCGGCGCCGGGACACCCGAGTTCCTGGATCTCGCGGTGGAGCCGGGCGGCGTTTTCGATGCCTCCGTCCCGACGTCGGTGCGGACAGCCCGGCAAGCGCCGGAGGGTTGCGCACGGGTGTCTCACGGTGGGGCGAAGAAGCCGGAAGGGAGCGCTCTCGTTTGGGAGCGCTCCCAATGCGCCGGTGCGTCGACCTGGTCTCCCGGTGCCCGGGTGGGGTCAGCTGGTCGGGAAGCTGTCGGCGGTGCTGATCCGGCTCTTGAGCAGCGCACCGGACTCCGTCAGCACACCGCTGCTGCTGTAGTCGCCGCCGTCGCAGGTGCCCGGTTTGAACGCCGCGCTGCTCTCGTTGGCGTCGGAGTAGGTCCAGTTGGCGTAGCTGATCTTCAACTGGTCGAGCAGGTCGAGCCAGGCCGTGGTGCTCGCCCGGTCCATCGCTCCGCCGCCGGTGGCGCTCACCGTGCCGAACTCGGTGACGAACAGCGGCAGTCTGGCGGCGGCCCGGCTCACCGTGGCGCGGTAGGTGTCCTTGTGGCTCGCGGCGTAGAAGTGGAACGCGTACATGATGTTGGTGGCGTTGACCGGGTTGTCGACGACCTCGGTCTCGTTGGACCCGTCCGAGACGCCCAGCGAGGACCAGCCTCGGGTGCCGACGATGACGACGGCGTCCGGGTCGGCGGCCCGGATGACCGGGATGACCTGCTCGGCGTAGCTCTTGATGGCCGTCCAGCTCACGCCGTTCGGCTCGTTGGCGATCTCGTAGATCACGTTCTTCTTGGCGGCGTTGCGGGCGGCGACGGACGCGAAGAACGTCTTGGCGCGGTCGAGGTTGTAGTTGGGGTCACCCGGCGTCAGGGTGTGGAAGTCGATCAACGCGTACATGCCGCGGGCCTCGGCCATGTCGACGTAGCTGTTCACGCGGCTGGTGAAGCCGGCCGGGTCGGTCTCGTAGCCCTGTTCCTGCACGTACATGGCGATGCGCAGCAGGTCCGCCTTCCAGTCGGTGGCCAGCGCGTCCAGGGACGCGTTGTTGTAGCACTTGCCGAACCACTGGATGCCGTGCGTACTCATGCCGCGCAGTTGGATGGGGCGGTTGTACTGGTTGCACAGGTTGACGCCGCAGACCTTGAGCTGTCCGTTGATGCCCACGGGGGTGCCGGTGCCCGGGTCCGGGTCGGGCGGGGGTTCCTCGCCGCCGACGGAGCCCGTGCAGGCCACGCCGTTGAGCGTGAACGCGGCGGGCTTCGGATTGCTGCCCGTGACCGTGGCGGTGAAGCCCAGGTCGGCGCTGGCGCCGGTGGCGAGGGTGCGGTTCCAGTCCAGGTTGGTGGCACTGACCGTGGAGGCCGACTGCGACCAGGTGGCGTTCCACCCCTGGACGATCTTCTGGCCGCCGTCCGGCCAGGTCCACTTGAGCGTCCAGCCACTGACCGGGTCGCCCAGGTTGGTGACCTTCACCCCGGCCTGGAAGCCGCCCTGCCACTGGCTGGTGATCGTGTAGTCGACCTTGCAGCCGGTGGCAGCCGCCGCCTGGGGGCCGGCGAGCGTCGTGAGGCCCAGGGCCGTCGCGCAGGTCGCCAAGAGGGCCAAAAAGCGTTTCAACGTTCCTCCTCGTGCTCGTGCGAAGCGAAGCAAAGCGGAGAGACGGCATGGGAGCGCTCCCAAAAGTCCATCGGCCCGAGAACGTACACCGGTCCGTCGATCGCGTACAGGGATTCGACCGTCGAACGGTTTCGACGACGGGTCGGCCGGCTTCCCGCCCCCGCCTCGAAGCACACGGATGCGGGCGGCCGAGCTGTTCGAGCAGCGGACCGAGCCGATCGAGGGTGCGCGGCGTCCGCGGGTGAGCCGGAAGCCGGCCCGCCCGCGGCACCAGCTGTGGCGGAACGGCGGTGTGCGGGCCCCGGCCTCCCGTGGCCCGAGCGGGTCGCGGTGCCGTCCGTCCCCGCGCCGCCCGGAGGAACCTGCCGCGTCTCCGGAGCAGGGTCCGTCCGGAGCCCGGCGGTGCGGTGGACGTCCGCTTCCCCGACGGGCCGGCCGAGCCCGTGGACACCCGCGGGTCCGCGTCCGCCGTTCCGGGGGCCCTTCCCGCCCGGCCCGTCCGCCCGGGGGACGGCTGCGCCGTGACGGCGCCGGGCCGATCGTTTTCCCAGGTGAGTCCGCCTTGCGGGGGTTTGCGGACAGGTGTGCGGTGGCGTGATCCCGCCGGTCGGCGGCCGGCGCGGAGGCGTCCTTCCCCCCGGTGGCCGGGGCCCGGAACTCACCTGTACCACGAAGGCGTTGACAGGCGCGAGACTGCGGCGAGGGAGGCACAGTGGCTCAGGAGCACACGCGGGACCCCTGGCGGTTACTGCTGGTCGAGGACGACCGGGAGCTGGTCGAGCTGCTCACCGAGGTACTGCGGGACGAGGGGTACGCGGTGGACGTCGCGACCGACGGACAGCGGGGCCTGCACCTCGGTCTCACCCGCACGTACGACGTGCTCGTCATCGACCGGCGGCTGCCGGTGCTGGACGGCCTCGACCTGCTGCGCCGGCTGCGGTCCCGTCCGGTGCGGTCGCCGGTGCTGCTGCTGACCGGGATGGGCGGCGTGCCCGACCGGGTGGACGGTCTGGACGCCGGCGCCGACGACTATCTGGCCAAACCCTTCGACCTGGACGAACTCACCGCCCGCCTGCGGGCGCTGTGCAGGCGCTCGCTGGACGCGACCGACGTGTTGCGGATCGGCGCCGGCCATCTGCACGTCGGACGCCGGGAGGTGGTGCTGGCGGACGGCGAGCGGATCGCCCTGGCCGCGCGGGAGTTCGCGCTGCTGTGGGCGCTGGCCACCCGCCCCGACGCGGTGTACTCGCGGGCGGAGCTGCGCCGGATCGTCTTCGAGGAGGCGCACGCGCCGTCCATCGTCGACACCTACGTGTACTACCTGCGCCGCAAGCTCGGCCGCGGAGCGGTGCGCACGGTCCGCGGAGTCGGCTACCGGCTGGGGGCGTTGTGAGGGAGCCGGGGCGGGCCGGGGACGTGGCGGTGCGCCGGGCCCGGCGGCGGATCATCTGGACCACCGGCGCCCTCATCACCCTGCTGATCACCGTCGTCGGCGGGGTCGCGTACGCCGTGATGACGCACGCGCAGGACGACCAGGTGCGCCGTGAGGTGCGCTACGGCGCCGCGCACGGCGACCTGTCACGGCCTCCCGGGTGCATGTGGCTGTACGGCCCGGGTGCGACAACGCTGCCGAACGCGCCGGCCGGGTTCCCGTTGCGCGCCGACCTGGACCGGGTGCGGCTGACCCGCGCGCCGGTCGAGCGCACGGTGCGGCGTGCGGACACCGCCTATCTGGTGCGGACGCAGGTCCGGGACGACGGCGACGTGGTGCAGGCCGTGTTCGATCTGCGTTTCCAGCTCGCCGACCGCAGCCACCTGTGGTTCGCGTTGAGCGTGGCCGAGGTGGTGGGGCTGGCCGCCGCGGCCGTCACCGGCACGGTCCTCGGGCGCCGGGCGGTGGCGCCGCTGGCCGAGGCACTGGCCCGGCAGCGGCGGTTCGTCGCGGACGCCAGCCACGAGCTGCGCACGCCGATCACCCGTGTGCACACGCGGGCGCAGGTGCTGGCGCGCCGGGCGGCGGCGGAAGGGCTGCCGTCGGCGCACCGGGAGGGCCTGGCACTGCTGGTCGCCTCCCTCGGGCGGCTCGGCGAGGTGCTGGACGATCTGCTGTCGTCGGCGACGCTCACGGCCGGGCAGACGTGGCGGGCGATGCGGCGACGGGTGGATCTGGTGGCGCTGGCCCGTTCGGCGGTCGCCGACGAGGCGGAACGCGTCCGGGAGCGCGGGTTGACCGTCCGCGTGGACGGGCCGCCGCACCCGCTGTGGGTCGACGGGGTCGCGTCCGCCCTGCGCCGGGCGGTCGGGGAGCTGCTGGCCAACGCCATCGCCCACACCCCGCCGGGCGGCCGGATCGAGGTGGCGCTGTCCCGTTCGGGCACGACGGTGGTGCTGGTGGTCACGGACACCGGGGCCGGTTTCGACGCCGGTGAGGCCGAGCGGCTGTTCCGTCGGTTCCACCGGGGCGGCGGCGGCCGGTACGGGCTGGGGCTGGCCCTGCTGCGGGAGGTCGTCACGAGCCACGGGGGCACGGTCGTGGCGGCGGGCCGGCCGGGGCGCGGTGCGCGGTTCACCCTCCGGCTGCCGCAGAGCGCGCCGTCGCCCCCGGCGGTCGCTAACCGCGCGGTCAGGGCGTGGTGTGGGCGGCGAGTACCCGTGCCGCTGTCCGGACGTCCGCGTCCAGCGGCCGGTCCGGGTCGACCGGGTCGATCGCGGCGCTGAGGGCGTCGAGGAGGGCGGCGCACCGGGGCGCGACGGGCCGCCTGGCGCCGACGTGGACGGCCTGGCGCAGGCCGAGGGCGAGGGAGCCGCACAGCAGGCCGAGCAGGTCGGCCATGTCGTGGGCGCGCAGGGCGGCTTGGGTGCCGAACGGGACGACGTCCTGGTTGTGGAGGTTCGTCGGCAGGCTCTGCATGGCGGCGGGGGTCGCGCAGCGGCGGATCTCCGCGACGAAGGCGGTGGTCGCCAGTTGCACGCCCTGGAGGCCGTGCTGGGCGCCGGGTTCGGTGGCGAGCATGGGCGGGAGGCCGCCGTTGCGGGCCGGGTCCACCAGCAGGTCGAGCTGGCGTTCGGCGAGGTTGCCGAGCTGCGCGGTGACGGAGGCGAGCAGGTCGGCGGCGAACGCCGCGGGCTGCCCGAAGAAGTTCCCGCCGTGCACCGCCCTCCCCTCCCCCGGCTCCGCGTCCGGGTCCGCGGCGTCTTCCGCGCCGGGGAGGAACAGCGGGTTGTCGCTGACCCCGGCCAGGTCCGCGGCGACCACCGCGTCGACGTACCGCAGCGCGTCCTCGGCGGCGCCGAGCAGCTGCGGGGAGCAGCGGATGCTGTACGGCTCCTGCAGCGGGCGGCCGCCGGACGGCACGGTGCCGGCCAGGTGGCGCCGCATGCGGGCGCCCGTGTCGGCGACGCCGGGGTGGCCGTACGCGCGCAGCAGGCCGGCGTCGAGGAAGCCGGGGTCGCAGCCGAGCAGGTCGGCCAGCAGGCAGGTCAGGGCGGTGAGCGCGCGGTGGGCGGCGCGGACGGCGTCGTGGGCCAGGGCCAGGGCGGCGGTGGTGACGGAGGTGCCGTTGACGAGGGCGAGGGCGTCGCGGCCGTCCAGGGCGAGGGGGCGCAGTCCGGTGGCGGCGAGCGCCTCGGCGGCGGGCATGCGGTGGCCGTCCACGTAGGCGTGCCCCCGGCCGCGGAGCGCCTGGGCGGCGTAGGCGAGCGGGATGAGGTCGCCGCTGGCGCCGACGGATCCGTGGCGCGGCACGGCGGGCGAGAACGTCGTGGCGAACATCTCCGCCAGCCGTTCGACGACCTCGGCGGAGACCCCGGACAGGCCCTGGGCGAGGGACCGGGCGCGCACCAGCAGGGCGGCGCGGACGATGGAGTGCGGCAGGTCGGGGCCCTGGCCGGCGCCGAGGTGGGCGAGGGTGTTGTCGCACTGGTCGGCCTCGTCGGCCCGCCCGGCGAAGCCGGCGAGGGCGCCGAAGCCGGTGGTGGCGCCGTAGATCGGCCGTCCCCCGGCGGTGCCGTCGCCGTCGCGCAGGGCACGGAAGAGGCGGCGCCCGCGGTCCAGCCGGGCGCGGGCCGCGTCGTCCACGGTGACGGTCAGCGGCCCGGCCGCGCGGCGCAGGGCGGCGGGATCGAGGGGTCCGGTGAGCGGGACGGTGTCCGTGGTGGTCAGCACGTCCCGAACGGTAGGCGGGGAATCTCAGAGCGCTCTGAAATCCGCTGGATAGCTTCCGGGCCATGGCGCACGACTACCTGATCATCGGAGCGGGGCCCGCGGGACTTCAGCTCGCCGCCTTCCTGGAGCGCGACGGTGCGGATTACGTGGTTCTGGAGCGCGGCAGCGGTCCGGGCGCGTTCTTCACACGGTTCCCCCGGCACCGCACACTCATCTCGATCAACAAGGTGCACACCGGCTACGAGGATCCGGAGCTGCGGCTGCGGATGGACTGGAACTCCCTGCTGAGCGACGATCCCGAGCTGCTGTTCACCCGGTACAGCCGGCGCTACTTCCCGGCGGCCGACGACATGGTCCGCTATCTGACGGACTTCGCGGAACGCACCGGCGTCCGGGTGCGGTACGACACCGCCGTGGAGCGGGTCTCCCGCGACGCCGGCGGGTTCACCGTGACCGACGCCGCCGGGGGGACCTGGCGGGCGCGGCGCGTGGTGGTGGCCACCGGGGTGCCGCTGCCGAACCTGCCGCCGATCCCCGGCATCGAGCTGGCCGAACGCTACGACACGTTCGACCCCGACCCGGAGTCCTTCACCGACCAGCGGGTGCTGGTGATCGGACGGGGCAACTCCGCCTTCGAGACGGCCGACAGCCTGATGGAGACCGCGGCCGTCATCCACCTGGTCGGTTCCGGTTCGCTGCGCATGGCCTGGCAGACGCACTACGTGGGCCATCTGCGGGCGGTGAACAACAACTTCCTGGACAGCTACCAGCTCAAGTCCCAGAACGCCCTGCTGGACGGGCGGGTGCTGGAGATCCGGCGGGACGGGGACGGCTTCCGCGTGCCGGTGGCCTTCGAACGGGCCGACGAGGTGGTGAAGGACCTGCGCTACGACCGGGTGATCGTCGCGACCGGGTTCCGGTTCGACGCGTCGGTCTTCGACGGCGGGTGCACGCCCGAGACGGTGGTCGACGGCCGGTTCCCCGCCGTGACCCCCGTCGGCGAGTCGGTGAACGTGCCGGAGCTGTACTTCGCCGGGACGCTGACGCAGGGCCGCGACTTCAAGAAGTCCACCACCGGTTTCGTGCACGGCTTCCGCTACTCGGTCCGCGCCCTGCACCGGGAGCTGCGCCGGCGCCACCACGGCGAGCCCTGGCCGGTGACGGAACTGGGCGGGGACACCGAGGCGGCCGTCGGCCGGATCATCGAGCGGGTCAACCGGTCCTCCGCGCTGTGGCAGCAGTTCGGTGTCCTCGGCGACCTGCTGCTGCTCGCCCCGGACGGCACGATGCGCTACGCCGAGGAGGTCCCGGTGGGACACGTGCCGGGGGCGGTGCGCGCCGGGGACTTCGGGGAGGTGGCCGCCCACGCGGTGATCACCCTGGAGTACGGGGCCGACCACGACCGGGTGGACCCGTTCGACGTGTCGGCGGGCCGCCCCTCGCAGCGGGACGCGACCGGGCTCGACGGCCGTTATCTGCATCCGGTGCTGCGCTGGTACCGCGACGGGGAGTACGCCGCCGAGCACCACCTGACGGAGAACCTGGAGAACGAGTGGGACAGCGAGGACGTGCACCGGGCCCCGCTGCGCGCGTTCCTCGCCGCCCGGCGCGGCCCGGCCGCCCCGGTGGCGCCATGACGCTGCGCGCGCTGCACGACAGGGCCCGCCGGGTCCTGGACCCGGTGCACTACGACTACGCGGCGGGCGGCGCGGGCGAGGAACGCGTCCTGGCCGACAACGAGCGTGCGTTCGACCGGTACGCGCTGTTGCCGCGGGTGCTGCGCGGCAACGAGCGGCGGGACACGTCCGTCGATCTGCCGGGCGCCCGCCGGGCGGGTCCGGTGCTGGTCGCGCCGACCGCCTTCCACCGGCTGATGCACCCGGACGGCGAGCGGGCCACGGCCCGGGCAGCGGCGGCGGAGGGCGCCGTCCTGGTGACGGGCACGGCCGCGACCGTCGCGGTCGGCGAGGTGGTCGCGGCGGCCCGCCGGGCGGCGGCCGGCGCGGCCGTGTGGTTCCAGCTCTCGATGCACCCGCGCCGCGAGGTCACCGAGGCGCTGGTGCGGCGGGCGGAGGAGGCGGGCTGCACGGCGCTGGTGGTCACCGTCGACGCGCCGGTGTTCGGCCGGCGTCCCCGGGACCTGCGCAACGGGTTCACGGACCTGCCGCCCGGCTACGCCGCCGAGAACATGCGGGACCTGCCCGGCGCCCCGCCGGGCGGTCTCACCGACATCCCCATGTCCCCGGCCCTGTCCTGGCGGGACTTCGACGCGCTGTCGGCCGCGACGGCGCTGCCCGTGCTGGTGAAGGGGGTCCTGCATCCGGCGGACGCGCTGCTGGCCGTCGCGCACGGGGCGGCCGGGGTCGTCGTCTCCAACCACGGCGGACGCCAGTGCGACACCGTGCCGGCCGCCGTGGACTGCCTGCCGGCGGTCGCCGAGGCGGTCGGGGGCCGGGTGCCGGTGCTGCTCGACGGCGGGGTGCGCCGGGGCGGGGACGTGGCCGTCGCGCTCGCGCTGGGCGCGGCGGCGGTCGGGGTGGGCCGTCCGGTGCTGTGGGGGCTGGCCGCCGACGGCGAGGCGGGGGTGCGGCGGGTCCTGGCGGAGCTGCGCGACGGTTACGACCACACGCTGGCGCTGTGCGGGGGCGGCCGCAACGCCGATCTGACGCGGGACATGGTGGTCCGCAGGGGCGGGACGTGGTGAGCGGCGGGCGGGGACCGGACACGTGGTGGCTGCCGCGCGGTGTGGTGGCGCTGCGGGTGCGCCTCTTCGAGAAGGTGAACGGCGACCGGGCGGTGACGCTGCCCAACGCGGCGTACGGGCCGGAGGTGTTCGAGCGGGTGTACGCCCATCCGGCCGCGAACGGCCGCAGTGCCGGGGCGGGGCTGTCCGACCTGTTCTGGTACTGGCTGTCGCCGGGGCCCGAGGTGCACCAGGAGCATCTGGAACCCGGTCCGCGCTACGAGGACGTGGCCGCCACGACCCGGCGCATCCTCGCCGGCGGCTCGGCGGACCTGGCGGCGGCGGCCGGCCGCGCGGTCGCCGGCGTCCTGGATCCGCTGCCCGCGGACCGGATCAGCCTGGTGCGGCTGCGCGACCTGGTGATGCCCGCCTGGGCGGAGTTCTGCTACGGGCTGGTGTTCCGCGAGCCGTGCCCGCCGCACGCCCGGAGGCTGATCACCGCTCACGCGCAGGACGTGATCAACTCCCTGAAGTGCACGGGGCTGCGTCATCCGCGGCGCAGGGCGCGGCTGACGGCCTACCTGCGCGAGCGGTTGGCGGCCGGTGACGTGCCGCACCGGCTGCCGGCCTCGCTGTCGCCGCAGGAGCAGGTCTTCTACCTCCAGGGCACGTTCTTCAACACGGCCGTCGTGCAGCTCTCGGAGGCGACCGCGCACCTGCTGCTGGCCCTGGCCCGCCACCCGCGGGTGCAGCGGCGGCTCGCGGACGACCCGGGTGACGACCGGTACCTGACGCACGTGCTCGACGAGACGATGCGGCTGTATCCGCTGTTCGGCATCGCGCACCGCATCACCACCGACGAGATCCCGCTCGACGACCGCACCACGCTGCCGGCCGGCTCGGTGGTGTGCTTCAGCTACCCGGACTACCACGCCACGGGCTACGAGCGGCCGGACGTCTTCGATCCGGACCGCTGGGCGTCGCTGTCCGCCAGGGACGCCCACCACATCCCGTTCGGTGTGGCGGCCAACCGCCCGTGCCCGGCGTGGCGGCTGTCCCCGCTGGTGCTGCGGGCCGCCGTGCGGGAGGTGCTGCGCCGCTTCCGTCTGGACTCGTCGGTCTCGCACACCCGGTCCATCCCGCACCGCGCGCCGTGTCTGCTGATCCCGCGCGGGCTGGAGCCCGGGGCGCGCCTGGCGCCGCTGCGGGGCTTCCTGCGGGTGCGCGACGGCGTGGAGGACGTCACCCGGGGGGTGCGGCAGCTCGTGCTCGGCACGGTGATGGTGCTGCACGCCCGCCGACAACGGCCGGCCGCACGGTACTTCGCACAGTTTCCGCCCGGCCGGTGCCCGGTCGTCCACCCCACGGGAGACAGCGCATGACGCCCTCGGAACTCGCCCCCGCGTTCTTCCTCGCCGTCGTGGTGATCCTGGCCGTCTGCCGGTTCGTCGGGGCGCTGCTGCGCCGGGTGGGGCAGCCGCCCGTGGTCGGGGAGATGCTCGCGGGTGTGGTGCTGGGGCCCTCGGTGCTCGGCGCCCTCCTCCCGGACGTCGAAGCGGGCCTGTTTCCCGCGGAGCTGCGGCCGGTCCTCTACGTGGTGGGGCAGATCGGCCTCGTGGCGTTCATGTTCCACGTCGGCTGGGACTTCCGGGTGGACCGGCTGCGCGGTGTCGCCCGGTCGGCCGGGCTGGTCTCCGCGGCGGGGGTGCTGGTGCCGGTGGCGCTCGGGGTGGCGCTGATCGCCGCCGTCGGTGAGCGGACCGGCACCCTGGCGCCGGGGGTGCCTCTGCCGGTGTCGGCGCTGTTCGTGGGAGTGGCGCTGGCGGTGACGGCGTTTCCGATGCTCGCGCGGATCGTCGCCGAGCGGGGCCTGACCGGGACCCGGTTCGGGTCGCTGGCGCTCGGTGCGGGCGCCGTGGACGACGCGGTCGCGTGGGTGCTGCTCGCGGGTGTCTTCAGCCTCGCCGGGGGCAGCGCGGGGCTGGTGTCGCTGGTCGTCGCCGGCGCTCTCGGGCTCGTCGTGGTGCTGGCGGTGGTGGCGCGCCTGCGCGGCCGCGCCGTGCGGCTCACGGAGCGGGCGGCGCCCGAGAGCCTGCTGCCGGTGCTGGTCGGCGCGCTGTTCCTGGTGGCCTGGTACACCGACGAGATCGGGCTGTACGCGGTGTTCGGCGCGTTCAGCCTGGGGCTGGTCTTCCCGCGGTCGGAGCGGCTGGACCAGACGGTGGAGGCGCTGAAGCCGGTGGGCACGGTGTTCCTGCCGCTGTTCTTCACCTACTCGGGGCTGAACACGGACTTCGCGCTGCTGGCCTCCGGGCCGGTGCTGCTGCTCACCCTGGGGTGCGTCCTGGTGGCGGTGGCGGGGAAGTTCGGCGCGTGCTGGCTCGCGGCACGGCTGGCCGGGGAGCCGGGGGCGGTGGCGCTGCGGGTGGGGGCGCTGATGAACGCGCGGGGGCTGATGCAACTCATCGCGCTCAACCTGGGCCTGGCGGCGGGCATCGTGACGCAGGCGCTGTTCAGCGCGCTGGTGGTGGTCGCCGTCGTCACCACCGTGATGGCGACGCCGCTGCTGACGTGGATCGACCGGCGGGAGCGGGCGCGGGGCGGCCCGTCCCGCCCGGCGGCGGTGGCCTCCCCGGACCCGTTGAGCCGCTGAGACGGGGCCGGGCTCCGCCGGCGCGCGGGCCCGCGCGCCGGCGGAGCCCGGTGGACCGGTCCGCGGGGGCCGCTAGCCCCCGGCCGCCAAGGCCCGTTTGTCGGGCTTCCCGGCGGGGGTGAGCGGCACCTCGTCGAGCAGGGTGAGCCGGGTCGGGGCGGTGGCCTCGCCCAGCTCGGCCGCCACCAGGGCGCGCAGTTCCCCGAGTCGGGGGACCCGGCCCGGTGCGGGCACCACGAAGGCGTGGACGGCCTCGCCGGTGCTGTCGTCGGGGACGGCGACGACGTACGCCTCCGCCACCGCCGGGTGGGTGGCGAGCACCCGCTCGACGGGGCCGGCGTAGTACACGTCGGCGTTGACGATGATCACGTCGCGGGCGCGTCCGGTCAGCCAGAGCCGGCCCTCGCGGTCGAGGTGGCCGATGTCGCGGGTGCGGACCCAGCCGTCGGTGAACACCTCGGCGCTCAGGGCGGGTTCGCCCCAGTAGCCGCATCCCTGGGAGGGGGTGCGGACGAAGAGTTCGCCGTCCGTGCCGGGCGGCAGGGGCCGCCCTCCGGCGTCCCTCACCTCCAGTTCGACCGGGGGGACGCCCAGCGAGCCCGGTTCGTCGTACGGGGTGGCCATGGAGATCATGCCGGTCTCCGTCTGGCCGTATCCGTGGAAGACGACCGGTCCGAGCACGTCGGCGGCCTCGCGCAGCCGACCGGCGCCGACGGGGGAGCCGGAGACCATCAGGGCGCGCAGTGCGCCGAGGTCCACGGGCCGGGCCCGGACGCTCGCGACGAGCTTCGTCAGGCGGGCCACGGTGATGACGCTGCCGGTGGCCCGGTGGCGCACCAGGCTGTCGGGGAAGGCCGGGGCGTCCGCGGTGACCAGGGTGCCGCCGGCGGCCAGGGCGAGCAGCCCGTACTCCATCATGACCTGGCTGGCCAGGGTGCCGAAGACGAGGAACCGCTCCAGGCGCGGGGCGAGTTCGCGGATGGCGGGGGGCCAGCGGTCGGGGTGCGCCGCCCAGGCCGCGGTCATCGCGGCGTAGGTCTGGGCGCACGCCTTGGGGACGCCGGTGCTGCCGCTGGTGTGGAGGAGCCGGGCGACGTCCTGCGGGCGGGCCGAGATCCGCGGGCGGCCGCCGTCGTCCTCGGCGGCGAGCAGGTCGTCCAGGGCGAGGACGGTGCCGTGCGGGCCGCCGGCCGTGCCGTCCGGACGGTCGGTGACGCGGAAGGCGGTGCCGGCGAGCAGGTGGTGCCGCTGGTGTGCCGTGAGTCCCGGCCGTACACCGACGACGCGGGCGCCCACCGCGTGGGCGGCGAGGACGGCGGCGAACGCCTCGGGATGCACACCGAGCAGCAGGGCGACGCCGTCGCCGGGGCGGACGCCCCGGGCGCGCAGGCCGTTCGTCACCCGCCTGACCAGGGCGAGGAGTCGGGATCCGGTGACGACCCGGTCGCCGTGCTCGAAGACGGGGCGGTCGCCCGCCGCGTCGAGGAGGTCGAGGACGGCGCCGGGGAACTGCTCAGCCAAGGCAGGACTTCACGAACGCGGCCAGCGGCTGCCGGTGGACGGCCGGGATGTCCCAGTCGTTCTCCAGGTTCTCCGCCAGGTGGTGGGTGCCGGCGAGGGCGCCGTCGCGGTAGTGGCGCACCACGGGGTGGAGGTAGGTGGAGTCCATGGCGTGTTCGGGGTCGTTCTCGCGGACGCGGGGCACGGTGACGTCGAACGGGTCGACGTGGTCGTGGTCGGGCCCGTACTCCAGGTCGATGACGAACCGGTGGGCGGCGGGGCCGAGTCCGCCGTCGGTGACGTAGTCGAGCGGGACCTCCTCCTGGTACAGGGCGCGGCCGTCGTGGAC
The DNA here is from genome assembly GCF_039533365.1 of Streptomyces glaucus. Taxonomy (NCBI): domain Bacteria; kingdom Bacillati; phylum Actinomycetota; class Actinomycetes; order Kitasatosporales; family Streptomycetaceae; genus Streptomyces; species Streptomyces glaucus. Next base: position 25,494 of record NZ_BAAATK010000011.1, on the reverse strand, counting down.
GGTGACCACGTCGCCCAGGAAGCCGAACTGCTGCCACAGGCCGGAGGAGCGGTTGACGCGCTCCACGAGGGCGCCGGCGACGGCCTCCGGGGCGGCGGGCAGGGTGCGGGCCGGCCAGGGCGTCGCGTGGTGGCGGGCGCCGAGGATGCGGTGCAGGGCGCGCGTGCCGTAGCGGAAGCCGTGGATGAAGCCGTTCGTGGACCGTTTGAAGTCGCGCTGCTGCGTGAGCGTGCCGGCGAAGTACAGGCCGGGGACGTTCACCGACTCGTAGGCGGAGGTCTGGGCGGGGAACCGGTCGTCGATGGCGAGGGCCGGCCGGCAGCCCGCGTCGAACGGCGAGACGTCGAAGCGGAATCCGGTGCAGACCACGATGCGGTCGTAGTGGAGTTCGCGGAGCCGTTCGGTGGTCCGGGCGTACCGGAACTCCACCCGGTAGCCGCCGTCGGCCCGCCGGTCGATCCGCTCGACGGTGCCGTCCAGGACGGCGTTCTGCGATTTGAGCTGGTAGCTGTCGAGGAAGTTGTTGTTCACCGCGCGCAGATGGCCCACGAAGTGGGTCTTCCAGGCCATTCTCAGCGAGTGCGGTCCGGCGACGTGGATGACGGCGGCCTTCTCCATCAGGGCGTCCGCGGTCTCGAACGCGGAGTTCCCCTTGCCGAGGACGAGCACCCGCTGGTTGGTGAAGGAGGCCGGGTCGGTGTCGAAGTCGTCGTAGCGCTCGGCGCTTTCGATGCCGGGGATGTCCGGGACGTTGGGGAGGGAGACGCCGGTGGCGACGACGAGGCGCCGGGCCCGCCAGGTCCGGCCGGTGTCGTCGCGCACCAGGAAGCCGTCGCCGTCGCGGGAGACGAGGGTGGCCCGGACGCCGTACTCGACGCGGACACCGCTGCGCCGGGCGAAGTCGCGCAGGTAGCGCACCAGGTCGTCGGCGGCCGGGAAGTAGCGCTCGCTGTACCGGGTGAACCGCAGCTCGGGATCGTCGGCGAGCAGCGAGTTCCAGTCCATGCGGAGGTCGAGTTCCGGGTCGGTGTAACCGGTGTTGACCTTGTTGATCGATATGAGCTGCCGATGCCGGGGGAAGCGGGTGAAGAACGTGCCGGGCCCGCTCCCCCGCTCCAGGACGACGTAGTCGCGTCCCTCGCGTTCCAGCAGAGCGGCGAGCTGGAGTCCGGCCGGTCCGGCCCCGATGATGAGGTAGTCGCGCACCATGGGGCGGACGCTAGCGGGCCCGGATCAGAGGACTCTGAGATTGCGGCCGCCGGGACCCGGGCGGGGGCCGTGCCCGTGGGGCGGGTCCGACGGCGCGGGGCCGGGGCCCGGCCGGCGGGGAGGCCACGTCGGAGCCGGTGCGGGGCGCGCCGTCGCCGGGTGACCGGCGGAGCGCCCCGCGGAGGGGGACTCGTCCGCGCAGGAGCGGGGCGAGGTCCGTCCGGCCATCCGTCGCTCGGGCGTCACGGTGGGCCGGACGGAAGGCCGGGGCCGCCTCGCCCGGACCCCGCCCTTCGACGCCCCGACCGCCCGGGAAAGGCGTTGCCGCCGCACGAGGCCCTCACCGGTCGGGTCCCCCCCCCCGTAGGGGCGCTGAGGTGCCCGTGTCCGTCCGCGGGCGGAGACCGGCATACGTCCCGGGGGCGACACCGTTCAGGCCGTGGGACGACGCCCCGGGCGGGGCCCGCTGCCTAGCCTCATCGGCATGGATCACCTGCCTCGCGGCGCAGCCGCCGCCTTACTCGGCCTGTCCCTCGCTCTCCTCGGCACGGGCGTGTCCCACGCCGCGCCGCCCGCGCCCACGGCGGTGTCACCGGCCGACGGGACCGCCCGCGTACGCCTGGAACTGCCGCCGCCCACCGGGTCGTACGCGGTGGGCCGTGACACCCTGCACCTCGTCGACAGGAGCCGCCCCGACCCCTGGGTGCCGGAGGCCGGGGCGCGTGAGCTGATGGTGTCGGTGTACTACCCGGCACGGCCCGGTGGCGGCCGGCCGGCCCCGTACATGACCTCCGCCGAGGCCCGGGCCTTCCTCGAGGACCGGGAACTGACCGGCGTGGTGTCCGCCGGGACGCTCAGCGGCACCCGCACCCACGCCCGCCCCGCTGCCACGCCCGCACGCGGGAAGTTCCCGCTCGTCGTGCTGTCGCCCGGGTTCACCGTCAACCGCTCCACCCTGACGCTGCTCGCCGAGGAGCTGGCCAGCCGGGGGTATGTCGTCGCCGCCGTCGACCACGCCTACGAGTCGGTCGGCACGGCCTTTCCCGGTGGGCGCCTTCTGCGCTGCGTCGCCTGCGAGAAGATCCCTCCCGGTGGGTACGGCGTGGTGCCCAGGGGCCGGGCCGAGGACGTGTCCTTCCTCCTCGACCGGCTGCTCGCCGGCCGGCACCCCGCCTGGCGGCACGCCGGCGTGATCGACCCCACGAGGATCGGCATGGCCGGCCACTCCATCGGTGGCGCCTCCGCCGCGACGGCCATGGCGGGGGACCAGCGCATCCGCGCCGGGGTCAACATGGACGGTTCCTTCATGGAGCCGGTCCCGGCAAGAGGCCTGGGCGGGCGTCCCTTCATGATGCTGGGCACCAGCGACGGCGACCGCTCCTGGACACGCGACTGGCCGCTCCTCGACGGCTGGAAGCGCTGGATCAGCGTCACCGGCGCGGGACACTTCACGTTCACGGACGTGCCCGTCCTCGGTGACCAGCTCGGCCTCCTGCCGCCGGAGGAACCCCTGTCGGGCAAGCGGTCGCACGAGATCACCCGCGCGTACGTGGCAGCGTTCTTCGACCTGCACCTGACGGGCGTGGACCGGAAGCTGCTGGACGGGCCGACCGCCGAGCACCCGGAGGTGGTCTTCCACACGGAGGGCTGACCGGGCGGGGAGGGCGGGGGGCGGGGCGGGACTTCCCGGTCTCCGGGCCGACGTCGGCCGCCGCCTCGCGGCCGTATCGGCGCCTCCGCCACCGCCCGGTGGAACATCTCCCACGGCTCATCCGGCACCAGCCGCTCCACGCCCTCCCCCATCGGCAGGCTGCCGACCTGAGCGGAAGGACCGCGGTCAGCGACCCATGCGGCGCTGCTCGTCGAACCGACGAAGCACCCCCACCGCACGCCGCATTCCGGCCGCCGCCCCGAGCAGCGCACCCCCACCCCCACACCCTTTTTCCGCTGAACCGGAGATGCCGAGGACAAACGCGAGGACCGGTGCGACGGCGAAGACCGCCGCACCCGGCGCGGCAGCGGTCACCAGCGCGAAAACGATCTCCACTGTCATTGCGTCCTTCTCCCACCGCGACTCACGCCCCGTGTCCATCCCGCACGTCTCACCTCATGGTCAAGCCATGACGCCCGGGCCGGGCGACTCGACTCTCGCCTGCGGGGGGGCGCTCACCGATCTCACCGGTCGGGATGCCTTCTCATGAGGCCGCTCCCTCCAGCACCGTGATGTCGGCGATCGGCGGCCGGCCGTACAGGGCGAGGATCTCGTCGGCGAGGGCGATGGTCCGCAACGGGTTGTCCCGCTGCCGATGGGCCTCGATGTCCGCGGCGAGAAGCCCGGTGGGCACCGCCCCCGCATCGAGGAGGACACGCCATTCCGCGGGCGGGAGCTGCAGATACTCGAGGTGGGTGAGCCGGGCGATCTCACAGGGATCGGCGAGAGTGCCGGGATAGGCGGAGAGGGTCCGCAGGCGCGGCAGGCCGAAGACGGGGGCGAGACCGAGGGGCTCCTTCTCCCAGACCCCGATGCTGAGGACTTCCAGGCCAGGGTGGGCGGCAGCCTCGAGGCCGGGGACGGAGGCGCGATTGACGTGGGCGACCAGTGGAGGCCGTTCGGTCCTTCGGACCGGCCGGCCGTCGAAGTGGCGGTGGACGACCATGTCGGTGAGGGAGTCGGCGACCAGCCCGGCACCGATGTTCCTCTCGTGATCGATGACGATCACCTGCCCGATGTGCCCGTCCGGACCCGGGGTGAGGTCGACGGCGATACGGTCCCCGCCGCCGTTGTCGCCGAAGACGATCCAGCCCGGTGAGCCGACAAGCCCCTGCACGGCGTCCTCCGGCCCCGTCTCGACCGCCTCCATGGCGCCGAACCGCCACAGCACATGCCGGGAAGCCGCGTCGGCGACGTACACCTCGCCGAGGGGAAGCAGTTCGCAGCCGATGGTGTCGTACGGCTCCTGGTAGTCGTCCCAGTCCTCGTACCGGCCCCGGACGACCTGGTACAGGGCCCTCAACTCGGCGGGCAGCGGCACACCCAGACGCGCCTCGACCGCTGCGATCTCCTCCTCGGAGGCGCCCACCGCGTCCGGGAGCCGTTCGCGAAGAGTGCGCTGCAGCAGTTCCACATCCGCGGACGGAGCCGGTACCGCGCCCGGCACCGGCTCGGGCAGGCGGCGCACCGGCTCGGGCCGTGCTCCGTCCACGAGGAGAAGCGTGCCCGGGTGCGCGGTCGCGATACCCGGCTCCGCGGAGGAGCCCAGCTCGATCAGATGCAGCCGGACACCGCCGGGAGCGGAGGAGGCCTCCACGACGAAGGAGACACTGTCGCTCCCGTCCTCCTCGAGCGCTTCGACGATCCGGCCCACGGCGTCGAACTGCTCCTGGTTGTCGGAGACCTGTGAGGCGCGCCCCCGCTGTGGCGGCCGGTGCGGCAGCGGAACGCTCCATCCCCCGGGACTGATCTGCCCCGCCACGTGTCCGCCGGGCGCGGTGAGCGTTTCCGTGTGGGCGGCGCACAGGAGGCGCAGCAGGGGTTGCCAGGTGGTGAAGTCATGGAGCGAGGGCACGAGAGGACCTCCTGAAGGTGTGCTCGCCGATTCCGGATCATAGGCGGGGCGCCGACGACACGGGGCGCCCCGGGACGGAAGCGGCCTGGGGGAAGGAGGCCTGCCTCGGGTCTGCGGTCCGGCGCCGTCGCCGACGCGGGTCCTGACCCGGACCCCGGATCCCGGGCCGCCGACCGGGCGTCGGCCCGTCCTCTCCCCCGCCGGCGCCGGGCGCGGCCGGGCGCGGCCGCCGGCGCCATCCGGGCCGCGATGCCCTGCCCGCCGATCTCCGGCGGCGCGGCGGCGGACCGGATCGCCGACGCGGTCGGCACCCCGGACAGGATCGGCGGGAAGGCCCCCTCCCGGGCCGCGTCGGTGCCCGCGCGGTTCCACGCGGAGTCTGCGGGGCGAACGTGACGGCGAGGGTCTCAAGGGTGGGAGGAATCCCTAGTCCAGCCACTTCCGCAGCAGCGCCTCCCGCTCCGCAGCCCGGGGTGATCCCCCTTCCCGGGTGCGGCCCCACCCCGACATGGCGGCCAGGATCCCGGACACCGTCGCGGCTCCCTCCGTGAGGCGGGTCAGGAGGGCGCGGGAGAGGTCGGTCTCCGCACGGGAGTAGCCGATGGCCGCGGCCGTGTGGACCGCCAGCTCCTGGTCGCCGTCGGCCGTCTCCACTCTCACCGTCATCAGCGCCGGGGCGTCGTCCGCCCCGCCCGAGCCCGGCTCCACGAAGTTCAGCGCCGTGGTCACCGCCCGGTCCGTGACCGCGCCGACCCGCCGCCTCAGGGTCTTCACGGGAACGTCCGTCACCGTCAGGCCCCGCACGTCCTTCCACGGGTGGAGGCCGGACTGTCCCTCCCCGAGGGCGACGACGCCCTCGGGAGACAGGCGCACCCCGGGGGCCAGGCCGGACGGTTTCGCGCCCACGTACACATCGCCCTCGGCTATCCAGAACAGGCCCACCATGGCCACGGGTCGCTCGCTTCCCCCCGATGACGGGATCGCCGTCATGTCTCACACCGGAACGATCAGGTCGTTCTCCGCAACGTCCGAAGCCGTCCGGAAGTTCCCGCACGGGAGCAGGGTCGCCGCACCGGTCCGCTCCCGGGACGTCCGCCGAGGGGGCACATCGGCCCACCCCGTCCGCTGCGTCGGGCACACGCCGTTCCACCGCGGCCCGGTGGCGGGTCCGCCATCGGAGGCTCTTTCAGGGCCGCGCGCTCCATACGCTGTGCCACTCCTGCCTCCCGGCGAGGCCCGCCCGGGAGTTCGGGCCGGCCCCCAGGGCGTGTCGCCGGTCGTGCAGGTGGGGCGGTCGGGGGTGGAAGGGGTTCCGGCTCCTGCGGCTGCGGGAGCCGGAGCATGCCCGGCGAGCAGGGCTGTTCCCAGGCATGGGCGAAGGACCGGGTGTGGTCCGCGGCCCGCAGCTCGCCTCTTCCTTATCAGGCCCGACCGGGATCCGCATCGCGATACGGCGCCGGCCTTCTGCCCGCACCGCGCGGAGGCGTTCGACAGGACGGGAAGCACGCCGGGAGCCCCCGCAGGAAGGCGTTCCGGCCCCGGCTCGTCACCCGGGCCGGGAGTCTTTCGTGCGAACCGGGGCGGGGCAGGGCAGGGGGCGGACGCCGGTGCGTTGAGGCGGCGCCCGGTGACGGTGCGGGTGTCAGTCCCTGCCGGTGCGGGACCGTGGCTGTGCCGCGTCGAAGGACGGATCGGTCCGCGCGGCGCCCTGGCCGGCGGCCTGGGCGAGCAGGGCGAGAGCGGCCTGCGACGGCGAGCCCGCCTCTGCGGTGGCGACCACGACGGTGGGGCCTCGCCCGCTGCTCATGGCCTGCTGGATGACGGTCAGTGACCCGACCAGCGGATGGCGCATCTCGTAGTCGGTGGCGGTGCAGGTCTTGACCCGGTGGTCGGCCCACATGGAGGCGAACTCGGCGCTCTTCGTCGACAGTTCGCCCAGGAGCGCATGCAGTGCCGCGTCCTCCGGGTGCTGGGCCGCCACCAGGCGCAGATTGCCGACCATGGCCCTGGCCTTGCTCGGCCAGTCCACGTACAGGTCACGGGTGTGGCCGTCGAGGAACACCAGCCGGGCCATGTTGGGACGTTGCGCCGGCAGGTCGGGGGCGCCGAAGTCCAGATGCCCGGCGAACAGCGCATGGCCCAGCCGGTTCCACGCCAGCACGTCGGTGCGCCGGCCGAGCACGATCGCGGGAACGTCGCCGAGCGCGTCCAGAAACTGACGTGTCGCCTCCGGCACCCGTTCCGGCGCCGGACGCCGGCCCCGGGTGCGCTGCCTGCCCATCCGGGCCAGGTCGTGCAGGTACCGCCGCTCGGACTCGTCCAGCCGCAGCGCCCCGGCGATCGCGTCCAGCACCTCGGGCGATGCGCTCAGCGACTGCCCCTGCTCCAGCCGCGTGTAGTAGGAGGTGCTCACCCCCGCCAGCAGCGCCAGTTCCTCGCGTCGAAGCCCCGGCACACGCCGGCGTTCCCCGTAGGTGGGCATCCCGATGTCCTGCGGGCGCAGTTGGGAGCGCCGCGTCTGCAGGAAGTCCCCGAGTTGCGTCCTTGCGTCCATGGTTTCGAGTATGGGCCGCCTCGCGGCACCGAGCCTGACCCAGTTGTGGATAGGAAAGGGCGGGTCTGGTTCCGTGCCCGCGTCCGGGGTGAAGTCGAAGGCACCCGATCCGGTGCCCCGCACTCGCTCAGGAGGCCGCCTTGACCACTGCCACCGCCGGGAGCGGTCCCCTCGAGGCCCTGGATGCGGTCGGCTGCGCCTTCCCCGGGCGCACCGGGGCCGGCGCCGCGCCCGCCTCCGTCCACGGACCGGTCGGCGACGTGGCGGCGATCAGCCGCCGGAGCCCCGAGGGCGACGGCGTCGCTTCCGGTTCCGGCCCGCCGACCGCGGCGAGGCCGCCGTGCATGCGCCGACGAGGCATCAGGAAGGGAGGCCGGAACGGGAGCAGCCTCGCCTTCTCGCCCGGCCGAAAAAGGAAACACCCCGTGCTCGGAGCCGTGCGCACAGGTCGAGTCACCTGGCGGACACCGGGCCCGCCAGGGCCCCTCGCACGGTCGAGCAGATCCTCCGAACCCCAAGGACGCCCCATGGAACAGATCACCCTCGGCAATGTCTCCATCACCCGGGTGCGGGAGTATTACGGCCCCGTCGACATGACGCCCCACACCTTCTTGCCGGAAAGCTCGAAGGAGGTCTGGGAGACCGGCGCCGACTGGCTGGTCCCGCATTTCCTGGATGCCGGGACCAACATCGTGAATGCGGCGGTCCAGACCTGGCTGCTGCGCAGCGAGGGCAGGACGATCCTGGTCGACACCGGTGTCGGCAACCACAAGGAGCGTCCCCACGCCCCGGTCTGGAACCACCTCGAGACGGATTTCCTGGCCAACCTCGCCCGAGCCGGTGTCCGGCCGGAGGACGTGGACATCGTGATCAACACGCATCTCCACGTCGATCACGTCGGCTGGAACACCTACCTGGACGGCCGGCACTGGGTGCCCACCTTCCCCAACGCCACCTACCTGATGCCGAAGGACGACTTCGACTTCTGGAACCCCGAGAACGGCCACCAGTCGAAGCTCGGCCGCGGCAGCCAGAACGTCTTCGAGGACAGCGTCGCCCCGGTGCACCGGGCCGGCCTGACCCTGCTGTGGGAGAACAGCCACCAGATCGATGCGAACCTGCGCCTGGAGATCGCCGCCGGGCACACGCCGGGCTCCTCCGTGCTGACTCTCACCTCCGGCACGGACCGCGCGGTGTTCGTCGGCGACATGCTGCACAGCCCGGTGCAGATCCTGGAGCCGGACGTCAACAGCTGCTTCTGCGAGAACCCGGCCGAAGCCCGCGCCACCCGCCGCAAGGTGCTGGGCTGGGCGGCCGACAACAACGCCCTGCTGATCCCGGCCCACCTGGGCGGCCACGGCGCCGCCGAAGTCGTACGCGAGGGGAGCACCTTCGCCATCAAGGGCTGGGCGCCCTTCACCCCGTACACCGAGTACACCGAGAAGGGCTGAAGCCCGCGGAAAGGCACCGGAGATGAGCCACCACCCCGGCCCCGTCGTGATCACCGCGCAGGGAGCCGTCCGCGGTCTGCGCCAGGACGACGGCACCGCCGCCTTCCTGAACATCCCCTACGCCGCCCCTCCCCTGGGCGCCGGCCGGTTCGCGCCGCCGCAGCCGCACGAGCCGTGGGACGGCGTACGGGAGGCCACCGCGCCCGGCCCCACCGCACCGCAGTCCGAGCGCAGGCTCGGCAGCATCGACATGGTCCCCTACTTCGGCACCGGCTGGAGCCGCGGCGAGGACTACCTCACCGTCAACGTGTGGGCACCCGCTGCCGCACAGGGCGGCCTGCCGGTCATGGTGTTCGTGCACGGCGGCGGATTCGTCGCAGGCTCGACACGGGCCGCGCTGTACGACGGTTCCGCCTTCGCCCGTGACGGCGTCGTCCTCGTCACCCTCAACTACCGGCTCGGCATCGCCGGTTTCCTCGACCTGCCCGGGGCCCCCGCCAACCGCGGTCTGCTCGACGTCGTCGCCGCGCTGCGCTGGGTGCGGGAGAACATCGCCGCGTTCGGCGGTGCCCCGGACGACGTCACGCTCTTCGGCCAGTCGGCCGGGGCCACCATCGTCGGCGGCGTCCTCGCCACCGCGGCGGCCGAGAACCTGTTCCGCAGGGCGATCGTGCAGAGCGGCAGCGGTCTGGGCGCGTTCACCACCGAGCAAGCCGCCCGGGTCACCTCCGCAGCCGCCGAGGTCCTGGGCGTCGAGCCGCACGTGGAGGCCTTCGCGAAGATCTCCGACGAGCGTCTGGTGGAGGCCGCCTCCAAGCTCGCGGGCATCGACCTGCGGACCGCCACCCACCGCGACCCGCTGATCGGCCTCAGCCCCTTCAGCCTGGTCCTGGACACCCAGCCCGCCGAAGCCGTCGCCACCGGACACGGCTCCGGCGTCGACCTGCTCATCGGCACCAACACCGAAGAGGGACTCCTCTACCTGGTCCCCGTGGGCGAGTACGCCACCTCGACCGCCAAGGACGTGGACGACACGGCGGCCCGCTCGCACCCCGACCCGGCGCAGCTCGTCGAGACGTACCGCAGGACACGCCCCGAGGCGTCCTACGGCGCACTGCGCTCCGCCATCATGACCGACGCGCTGTTCGGCGCGGGCAGCAGGGCTCTGGCCGCCGCCCACGCCGCCCACCCCGGGTCCACGACCTTCGCCTACGAGTTCGCCTGGCGCTCGCCTGCCCTGGGCGGAGAGCTCGGCGCCGCGCACGCGGTCGAACTGCCCTTCGTCTTCGACCTCACGCACCTGCCGCGGCTGCTCGGCCCCACCGCCCTGCTCGGCCCCGGCGAGCCCCCCGTGGATCTCGCGGCCCGCGTGCACGAGACCTGGATCCGGTTCGCCACCACCGGCGACCCCGGCTGGGACCCGTACGACACCGAGCGCAGGGCCACGATGCGCATCGACGCCGAGTGGTCCCAGATCGACGACCCCCGCAGCGCGGAGCGACAGGTCTGGAGCTGACGCCCGTACGAGTCCTGTCCGCTCGTCCGCTCCGGGGGCCGCCGGCGTACCGCCCCGCGTCCGTCCGACTCGTCGGGGCGGTCCTGGCCGAGCGGAACGACGAGTGGGCCGAAGTCCGCCCACACCTGCCGGATGGATCTTGCGGGTCAGCCCGCCCCTTGACCGGTCCAGGGCCTCGTCCGGTCGGTGCCGGACCGGCGTCCTTCGCCGGCCGGGCACTCGCGGCAGGCGCGAGCGAGCGCCTGCCGCGTGCCGGTGGGTCCGGCAGCAGGAGGAGTCCGTGCCGGCCGACTCACCCGGGCCGGCAGCCTGTCCGAAGCGGGCCGGCCACGCGTGAGCGGAGAACAGCCGGTCACATCCCGATCGGGTTGAGGTAGGTAGCCGGGCGGGTGGCACCGTCCTGCTTGAGGATCTGGCCGCCGAACGGCCACTTCAGGGTGAAGTGCTCCGTCTCGTTCGGCGGGGTGACCAGGAACTCCGCCGGAACGAACTTCTCCTTCCGAGGCGTGGACCCGGCCACCGGGAGCAGGGTGATGCTGAAGTCCACCGTGTCCCCCTGCTCCAGGGTCATCTTCACGGGCTTCTTGGAGGAGCGCGCCAGCGACCAGGTGCCGTCGGTCTCCTGAGCGCCGATCATGTCGACACCGGCGAAGCCGGACAGGGTGCAGGTGCGCTCGCTCCGGTTGGTGAACCAGATGTACGCCTGGGTCTGCTTCTCGGTCTGCTCCATCTCCGGCTTCGCGTCATCCCCCATGGCGAAGCCGGCCTCCAGGTCGGCGGTGTGGCAGCGGGTCGGCTCGGCCTTGGCGGAGGCGGCCGAGGCCGGGACGGCGGCAGCGGCAGCACCGGCGACGACGACGGAGGCAAGGGCCACGGCGGTCAGCTTGCTCTTCATGTTTCGGATCCCCCTCGAATACGGATCGGCGCGCGAGGTCAGTGCGCGCTTACGCACCTGAAGATGCGCAGCGCCCGGGAACGGTTCGGTCCGGCGGAGATTTTTTTTCCGACAGCGTGGCTCCCGACCGCGGCCGCGTACGAGAACTCGTGCGGGCCGTTGCAGCGTCACGAGGAGACCGCGGCGGCGCACGGCCTCGCCCAGCGTCCGGTCCGGTGCGACGGGACCGATGACAGCGTGCGCGACCCGGGCACTACGCCGAGCCCCAGGGCAGGTGGCCCGCCGCTCGTCACCGACGCCCCGGCCTCAGCGGCAGCCGGAGCCGGACCCGTGCTCCCGTCGGATTTCGTGATCCATCCCGCGGGCGCGGCCCTCACGATCGAACACCGCGGTGACCTCCCGCGACCGGTCCCCGGGATCCGTGCCAGAACCCGTGACGCGTGAACAGGGCCAGGCCCCTGTTCGAAGTCCGCCGGTCACGGAGACGGACCGTCGTCGTGTCGTTCCGCGGTGGACGGCCCGGGCCCTGCCCGGCCCGGGCCGTCCTGCCGGTCACCAGTCCAGCGGCAGGGTGGCGAGGTGCTGGTCGAGCAGGCCGGAGATGATCCGGTGGTCGTGGAGCGAGGGGTGCCAGTCGCAGCCGAGCCGGTCCAGGCCGGGGTCGTCGTAGTACCAGTAGCCGACCCGGTCGTCCCCTCGGGCGTTGCGGTCCCTGACGATGTCCCGGGCGGTGTCGGCGAAGGCGGTTCCGGCGACCAGGGTGGCGCTGACCACCAGGAACGTCCTGCTTCCGTAGCGGGTCCGCAGCTTGTCGAGGAAGCCGTGGTAGGCGCGGGTGTAGGCGGTGACCAGTTCGCTTTGCGTGGTCCACGGCTCGCCCGGGCGGAGCGGGGTCGAGAAGTCGTTGATGCCGAGGCCGATGACGACGACCTGCGGGCGCCAGCCGCGCGGTTTGTGCCAGACGTCGCCGTCGACGTTCAGCAGGGCCCGGTCGTAGTAGGTGCGGTAATCGGTGCCGGGGTCGCCGCCGTTGTAGTTGCGGACCATGCCGCGGCCGGAGAAGGCGTTCTGCTGGTAGTCGGCGTCGAGCTTGCGGGCGGTGAGGGGTCCGAAGGCGAGGTCGGCGTTGCTGTTGCGGTCGACCCCTCCGTTGGCGGAGCAGTCGCGTGTGCCCGAGGCGTTGCCGTACCCGGCGGTGAAGGAGTCGCCGATGAACTCGATCTGCCTGCTCCGTGCGGCGGGGGCGGGGAGGATCTTCCCTCCCCGAGCGGCGAGGAACCCGCCGAAGCGGCCGACGGCCCACGGGCTCTCCGTCCGCTTGACGAGCCGTACGGTGTGCTCGGTGTCGGTGAGGTCCTTGACCCAGGACGTGGTGCGCCCGGGGGTCACCAGTGTGCCGACGGTCGTGCCGTCGATCTGGATGTCGTAGTCGTTGGCGGAGTCGTCGAGGGCGATCCCGACGCCGGTGCCGCGGAACCGGCCCTCGAAGGCGATGCCGGGCCAGGTGTACTGCACCGAGCCGTCGGCCGCCCTCTTGACCCGGCCCGCCGTGCGGAACCCGGCGAAGGCGGCGGCCGGCAGGGGGCGGGGGGCGGCGGACGCCGGGGAGGGAGCGGCCGCGGCGGTGGTGATGCCCGTGGTGACGCTCGCGGCGGCGGCCGCGAGCAGGGCCCGCCGGGTGAGGTGGGGAGCGGTGCGCATGGGCGGTCCTTCCGGAGTCGGGAGTTCTGCGCGTGCGATGACATGGGAGCGCTCCCATCATGGCGGTGCCGGTGCGGCGTGGGGAGTGGTCGGTGGCGACGGATACGGAACTCCACCACCGTGAGGAGCCGCTGCCCCACGGGCGCGGCCGTTTCTCCCTGCGGGCCGCGTTCCGCCGGCCCGGCCCCCTGCCCGCGGCGACGCCGAGGGCGGACCATCACCGAATGCGCGAACGGGTTCGGGCCGGGGACGTCTGCGCTGCCGTCAGGAGCGGTGCCGGCGCGGTGGGCCGTGGTCCACCGCGTGCGGTCGCCCGCGAGGTGACTGTTGATGTTGGCGGCTGATGCCGCTTCACTCGACGTCGGCGTGCGCATGCGCACGCCGTACCGAGCCGAGGAGTGGGACATGGATCGACGAAGGTTACTGGGTACGGCGGCGGCCGCGGCCGGCGTGGCACTGATGCCGGGCAGGGCCGTGGCGTCCGGGGACGGTCTGGCCGCGCAGGTGCGGCCCTGTCTCGACCGGGCCCTGGCGGCCGGCGCCCCGAGCGCGGTGTTCGGCGTCATTCGCGGTGGGCGTCGGTATGTGGCCGGTGCCGCCCAGGAGGGCCCCGCCCCCGACGGCAGAACCGTGTTCCAGCTCGGTTCGATCGGCAAGACGCTCACCGCCACCGCGCTGGCGCGCGCGGTGGGCGCGGGCCGGGTGCGCCTGTCCACGCCGCTCAGCCTGCCCCCCGGGTTCACCGTCCCGCGCGGGGAGACCCGGCGGATCACCCTGCGCGACCTGGCGACCCACTCCTCCGGCCTGCCCAGCCTCCCCGTCAACCTCCTGGCGGGGGCGGACCCGTACAACCCGTACGCGCACTACACGCTGGAGGACCTGGCCGCCGGTCTGCGCCAGACCCCGCTGGGTGACGAGCCGGGCAGCGCGTACAGATACTCCAACCTGGGCTTCGGGCTGCTCGGCCAGGCACTGGCCTTCGACGGCGTGGACGCGATGCTGCGGCGCCGGGTGGCAGCACCGCTGGGTCTGTCGGACACGACCACGGTCCTGCGGCCCGACATGGCTTCCCGCAAGGCCATCGGCCATATGGCCGGGGAGGTGGTTCCCGACTGGCGGGACCGTGTCCTCAGCGGTGCGGGCACCTCGATGTACAGCACCGTCGACGACATGCTCCGGTACCTGGACGCCCAGGTGCACCCGGAGCGCTCGCCGCTGCGGGACGCGATCGAGCTGACCCAGCGTCACCACTTCACCGACCCCGCCACAGGCCTGCGGCTGGGGCTCGGCTGGCACTTCGGCACGCTGTCCGGCGGCCGGACGATGACCTGGCACAACGGCGGCACCTACGGCTTCAGCACCTGCGCGGCCTTCGAACGGCGGAGCAGGACGGCGGTGGTGATGATGGTGAACACCTACAGTGATGCCGCTCATACGTTTGACTCACTGGCCTTCGCCCTGCTCGACGAGCTCGTCGGCTCCTGAGCCCGCCCATTCGCCGAGGAAGCCATCGGATGGGCGATGCGCGGGAGCGTCACCACGGCCGCGCCCGAGTGCCGCGCCCGGGACAGGGCGCGGGCGTCGCGGCGCGCGGCCGCGTCGCCGATCCGGTTCCGCCGGGACCGGGGCCGGCGCGACTGCCCGGCGGCGAGGCGGCGAGGCGGCGAGGCGGCGACGTGCGGTGTCCCGGAGCCGCCGCCGCTGCTCGCGCGGCTCCCCCTGCTCGGCCGCCCTCGGTTCCGGCTTTTCCGGGGCCGCTTCCGGACCGGCTGCCGCATCAGGGGCTCATCGGGCTCGGGCTCCTGGTCCTCATCGAGTGCGGCAGCCGTCTTCTCGGCGACGGCGCGCGGTGCGTGCTCGCTCCGCACCCCGGCCGGGCGGGGTGTGCGCCCGGACCGCGAGGGTGATGCCGCGCACCGCGGCGGCGAGCGCCTTCCGTGGGCAACCACTGCACCGGCCCGGAAGCGGGGCAGCACCATGGAGGAATGATCTCGACGAACGGCATGGAGCGTGCCGCGGCCATCAGTCTGGCCAAGGTACAGGAGAAGGCACCCGATCTGGTCAGTCTGTACAAGGCGGCGGGTGCCGGCGTGCGCAGGCATGGGCTGGAGGGCGTGCGGGCCGCGGTGTATCTCGTGCTGGACCGCTCCGGGTCGATGCGGCCCTACTACCGCGACGGCACCATGCAGCACCTGGCCGAACAGGTTCTGTCGCTGTCGGCTCACCTCGACGACGACGGCACCGTTCCGGTGGTGTTCTTCTCCACCGACGTCGACGGATCCACGGAGCTGACGCTCGGCGGGCACCGCGGCCGCATCAACGAACTGCACGAAAACCTCGGCCGCATGGGACGCACCAACTACCACTGGGCCATGGACGAGGTCATCGACCACTACACGGAATCCGGCAGCCGCCGCCCCGCCCTGGTCGTCTTCCAGACCGACGGCGGCCCCACCAGCAGACTGGCCGCCGAACGCTACCTGTGCAAAGCCGCTCGCCTTCCCCTGTTCTGGCAGTTCATCGGCTTCGGCGACCCCGACGACAACGAGTTCGCCTTCCTGCGCAAGCTGGACGCCCTCGCCGTCCCGGCCCGTCGCATCGTCGACAACGCGGGCTTCTTCCACGCCGGCCGCACTCCGCAAGCCGTCCCCGACCACCGGCTCTTCGACCGGCTCCTGCAGGAATTCCCCGACTGGCTGGCCGCCGCACGCACCGCCGGCATCCTGCGGTGAGCCGTGTCCGGCCTGGCGGCGGTGCCCGGGCGATGGCCCGGCCGGGCCGGAAGCGAGTGCCGGTCTCCTCCTCCCGTACGGCCCGGAAGCTCTCCGGCTCCGTCGGCCCGTGCCGCCGCGGCACGGGCCGACGGGCACCGCCGCACGACGGGGGCGGGCGCGTCGTGTCCTGGATCCCCGTCCGGAACGACCGCGCACCGCCGGCTTCCGGCCCTGTGGACGCGTCCTGGCATGTCCCCGTTATGACACCGACCGCCTCTACGAGGGCATGTGCCGCTCACAACCGGTAGTCCGTCGGAAGGACCGCTGGGAGGCGCTGTTCCCGCACCTGGAGCACCGCGAATCCTGCGCCCAGGAGGAGTGATCACCGGGACGGTCACCCTCGGGGCATGGGACACGGGCGCTTCCGCGCCGGCCTGCGCGTGAAGGGCGTCCGCGGCGCGCCCGGTGTCCTCGAGGCGCTCTGGGACGGCACCGGGCGGCCTGGCGGTACGGGCCGGGGAGGAGATACGCCGGGGCGTACCGCACGTCGTGGGGCGCCGCGCCGGCACCCACGACGCCCTCGTCGGCCCGTGACGCGGAGGATCCGCGTCGGTGGCGGAAGGGGACGGCCACCCGCCGGCGGTCGGCTGCTTCGCCGAGGGGCGGCGCGTCCGTCCCGCCCCTCATCCGGCGCCGGTGACGCCCCGCCGTGCGGGGCCGGGCCCGCGGTCCCGGGTCGTGGGGAGCAGATCCGCGGCCGTGACGCGATGAAGGTGTATCAGCACGTCGTACTGGCGCCCGAGTGAGGTCCGGTAGGGGTCCTCCGGCCAGGCGTTCCCTATGGAGCGGGTCGGGCGCTTCGCCGCCAGCCAGTCCCGCGCCGGCTCGGACACGGCCCGCAGGTCGAAGTAGTAGTCCCGGCGGGAGACCCGCTCCAGCACCTCCTCGTTGCTGCCGGCGCCCAGCGGCTCCACGGAGAAACGGCGGTAGGGCTCCTGCGGATCCGTGAGGTCCATCGCGTTGAAGGAGCCCTGCCCGAAGGTGTAGCCGATGTTCGTGTACTCGGCCCCGACCATCTGGCGTATGAACTCCCCCTGGGTCTTCGGATACTGCTCGGGGTGGTCGGACTCGTAGGAGACATGGCCGTTGTGGGCCGACAGCAGCATCCGGTGGCCGGTGTGCCGCTGCCACCACACGGTGTTCTCCGCCATGACCTGGTCGCGGTAGAGCATGGCCCGAGCGATCTTCTCCGGGTCGGAGAAGTCGTAGTACGCGTAGAGGGTGGCGGTCTGGGAGATGGCCCTGGCGTGCTGGAGGACCCACGCGTAAGCCCGCCGGTCCCCGTCCGGCCCCTGCGCCCGCAGCAGCTCGTAGGCGCGCCGCGCGTCCGCGGCCGCCCGCTCGCGCTCGGCGACGGGCTTGGCCAGGTTCTCGTCGACGGTCTCCGCCACGCTCCCGGTCGGCCGGAGTTCGCGGTAAAGGCGGCGGAACTCCGGCAGCAGCTCCGGGTGGTGCGCGGACACGTAGTCCGTGACCTCGGCGAAGAGCCCGGGTCCCGCGTAGCCGTTGTCCTCCCCCATGAACTGCACGGGGCGGTCGGGGTGGCGGACGTTGTGGGCGCGCATCCACCTCAGCAGATCGAGATACTCGCGGGTGTTCCAGATCCGGTACGAGCTCTGGAACTCCTCCCGCATGAGCTCCTCCGGGTCGCCCTTCCCGTGCACCACGTACTCGTTGAGGACCAGGCCGGTGGACCAGGGCGCCTCCAGCGCGAACGTGGTGAAGCCCTTCTCCTCCACGAGGTACCGGAAGACGCGGTGCTTCGTCGTGAAGAACTGCCGGGAGCTGTGCGTGGCCTCGCCCAGCCCGACGATCTTCGCCGAGCCGATCATGCGGCCGAGCGGGCGCAGATCGCTGCCGGGGGCGCCGGGCTCCGTGGTGCGCAGCCGCTGCGCGACGCGCGCCAGTTCGCGCACCGGATCGGCGGTGGTCGCCGCGTTCGCGTGTGCCGGCCCGGCGACGGCCGTCAGCATGCCGGCTTCGAGCGCCAGCGCCAGCAGGAGCAGCAGTAACCGATGCAGTCGATGTGATCTGTGCGATACAGGCATGGATCAAGGCTGCCGATGGGCGGCAGGCCCCGGACAGCCTGCCATCCTGAGTTCTCCCCCTGGGGAGAACCACAGGTCCGCTGTACCGCTGACGTCACCCTGGGGTCCGCCCACCTGCGGCACCCGCTCCCGGCGGCGCCGCGGCAGGCACCGTGGGCGAGGCGGGCACGGTCCAGCCGGCAGGCTTTCGGAAGGCGCGCCCGATGCGGCGGGCCGCCGCATCGGGCCGCGGCCCGGGTCGGCGGGTGCGGGCCTGGTCGAAGGGGGCGGGGCGGCCGGATTCGAACCGGCGTCCTCCGAGATGCTGTCGCGGCGCACCACCTCTGTGCTACGACCCCGCCTTGCCCATGATCATGGACCGCCGACGGCAGCCGGCGGCCCGGTGCACCGCGCCCACCGTGCTGGTGCCCCGGGGGAACCGGACCGAGCACGCCCCCGTCCTCGCCCACGAGTCCGCGGGAGGGTGTGGGCGAGTCACGGACGCGGGCGTCGTCGAGCCGCTTCCCGAGACGCTCCGGAGCCACGCCCGGCGGCTCGGGGAGAGGGCCGCCTTCGAGGACCGCCGTACGCGGCTGACCTGTCGGGGCCTGGGGCGCGGGGCCGAGCGGCCGGCCGGCCGGTTGGCGGGGCCGGTCCGGCGCGGGGCGAACGGGTGGCCGTCCTGCTCGGCAACCGCCTGGAGGCGGTCGAGAGGCTGCTCGCCGTCACCCGGGCGAGCGGGGTGGGCGTGCCGCCGGCTCCCGGGAGCGCGGTCAGCCGCGCCTCCGACGGCTGCCGCGGCCGGGGGGGGGGAAGGACGGCACCCGGGTCCCGGTGGGCGGCCGGGTCAGGTGTCGTACTCCTGGATGCGCCGTCCGTGGTCGCGCGCGGTCAGTCCGGGCAGCCGGTCCGTCAGTTCCCGTACGACGGCCTGCACGTCGAGGGTGAGCAGGACGCGGTCCCGCATCAGGACGCGGCCGTCGACGACCGTCGTGCGGACGTCGGCCGCGCGGGCGCTGTGCACCAAGGTGGCGGCGAGGTCGTGGACCGGCTGGGTGTGCGGGCCGGTGAGGTCGACGAGGACGAGGTCGGCGCGTCGGCCGGGCGCGAGGGAGCCGATCCGGTCCCCGAGGCCGACCGCGCGGGCGCTCTGCGAGGTGGCGTGGTGCAGGGCCTGGCGGGCGGTCAGCCAGCGCGGGTCGCCCTCGGCGAACTTCTGGACCAGGGACGTGAGCGCCATGGTCTCCCACACGTCGAGGGAGTTGTTGGAGGCGGCGCCGTCCGTGGCGAGGCCGACGGGGACGCCGGCCGCGCGCAGGGCCCGGACCGGAGTGGTGGCCGGCCAGGCGAACTTCAGATAGCCGCGGGGCGCGGTGGCCACCGCCGTACGGCCGCCCGTGCGTTCGAGCAGCGGCAGGTCCCGCTCCAGGATGCCGGTGCCGTGGGCGATGAGCAGGTCGGTGTCGAGCAGGCCGGTGCGGTCCAGGATCTCGATGGGGGTGCGGCCGTGCCGGGCCAGGCTGGTGGCGGTCTGGTCGCGGTTCTCGGCGGCGTGGATGTGGACCGGCAGGCCGTGCGTGCGGGCGAGGTCGGCGGTGGCGGCGAGGTCGGCGTCGGTGACGGTGTACGGGGCGTGCGGGGCGAGCGCGGTGGTGATGCGGCCGTCGGCGGTGCCGCGCCGGCGGAGCGCGAACTCCAGCGACGTCTCCCGGCCCCGGGGACCCTGGCCGGAGAAGTACGCCTGACCGAGGTGGGCGCGCAGCCCGCACTCGGCGACGACGTCGGCGACCGTGTCCATGTGGAAGTAGTGGTCGGCGAAGCAGGTCACCCCGCCCCGGATCATCTCGGCGCAGGCGAGCCGCGCGCCCAGCTCCACGTCCCGTTCGGTGAGGTTGGTCTCGACGGGCCAGACGACGTCGTTGAACCACTCCTGCGTCGGCAGGTCCTCGGCGAGCCCGCGCAGGGCCACCATCGGGGCGTGCGTGTGGCAGTTGATCAGACCGGGCAGCGCGATCTGTCCGGGTGCCTCGATCCGCGTCACGGCCGGCACGTCCCGCGCGGCGGCGGCCGTGGTGACCGCGTCGATCAGCCCGGCGCGGACGACGACCGCGGCGTCCTCGCGGAATCCGATCCGTTCCGCGTCGTCGTGCACCAGGACCGCGCACCCGGTGACGACGAGGTCGGCGGGAGCACCGCCCGGGGTTCCGGCATCGCTCATGCAGCCACCGTACGGGCCGCCGTACGGCACAGCCGGGAATTCCTCGGTGCGGCTACGACGGCACGGTGCGATCACCGCGGCCCGGTACGGCCATGCCACCGCCGGCAGTGGTGACGGAGCCGGTGACGGTGGCGCTGGCCCGGAGGGTGAGCGTCGCGCTCACGCCGTCGTCCAGGGCTCCGACGGCCCACCGGGCGCTGTCAGCGGCAACGCGCACCGGTCGAGCGGAGTGTCGCGGGACTGAAGTCCTGGCGGATCCTCCGCGGGGCCCGCTGCAGCCCGAGCCGCCTGTCGTCGGTCGCCGCAGCCGTCCCCACCTTGGAGCGGCAGCGCCGGAAACGCCCGTTCTCTCCCTTCTCGGGTCCGCGACCACGATCCAGACGGCCGCCATGCTCACGGCAAGAGGTCGGTGCCCCGGCGGAAGAGGGACCGGGGTGAACGGCGGCGCCACAGGCGCGGATCCGGCTTCCGCGACCTGCCGCCGCCGTCACCATGCGTCAGCAGCGCTTGCTGGAGTAGCCCGCAACGGGTGCGGGATCGCCGGCGCCCCGTACGGAGCCCACAGCGGCCGTGCACTCGGCGACCGTGCCGGTCCCGCTGGACCAGAACTCCTGGGCGGTGGAGTCGGTCCAGGAACGCTCGCCCAGGACCTCGTCCTGCGCATAGCTGTAAACGGCGGCGGTCACGTCGTAGTCTCCGGCGACCTCACGGAAGCTCTGCCAGACCCAGACGTAGCCGTAGTTCTCGGCGCAGGACGGCGAGTAGAACTGCTTGACGGAGGCGATCGTCCTGCCGCTGCGCGTGACGTACCCGGTGCTTCCGATCTGGTATGCGTCCGCGCACACCCCAGCGGCCCGCGCCCGCGGGCTCGCCGGGTTCCCGGCCGGGGACGGTGCGGTGGACGCGGCCGAAGCGCCGCGTGCGGCCGGCGCGGGGGCCGGGCCGGTCCCCGCGGAGGCCATCCCGGCCGGAACGAGCACGAAGGAACAGGTGAGCGAGGCGATGGCGGTTTTCAGGTAACGCATGCGGTGAATTCCCCCTGACTGTGGTCACGGCACCTGGTCCGGAACGGGGGACGCCCGAAGAGGGTGTGCGTGGTCAGCACGGGTCCCCGCCGCCCGAAGCGGCAACTGCCGGACAGTCCCGAACGTTTCGGACGTCCGATGAGACCCGCAGCGCGTCCGAAGGGTTGTACTCGAGCTTCCAGCGCCCCGACGAACGGGCTGTCGAACAGGACCCGCGGGCCGTGGCGCGCCGGCGCCGGGAGACCTGGCCGGAGATCCACGCGCGGGCGAGGAAGGACGGCGGCGGGATCCTCCTCGCCGGCCGGGCCGGCATCCGCTCCGACCGGGTTACCGGCCGCACCCGGGGCGAGAGGGGAGAACGCCCGTGGTGCGGCACAGCGGGAACCGGTTCCCGGTGAGCGCCGTGCCGGCGGTCGGCGCCAAGGGCCGGACGCACTTCACGGTCCTCACCGAGCGCTTCACCGCCGAGGTGAGGTGCCGCTTGCCGGACCGGCCGGCCGGCCACGTCGACCGCAGGGTCCACCTCGCGGTCGACGGCACTCCGCCCGCCGTTCCAGGAAGGTCCGAGACTGAGGCGTGTCGCTTTGATCCGCTGGTTCTTGGGGCATCGGCCTCCACCTGACGGTTCGCAGTCATACGCGTGAGATTCTGTCGGGGTGGACACATTCATGGCCCGGCTGGACGGCGCATGGGAGTGGTGGTCGGCCGCAGTCGAGGAGGCGCAGGAGGGGCGCTGGGTTCGTGATCCCGTGGAACGGCAGGTGGTGGCGGACATCATGGCCGCGACCGATGCTCTGCACGGCGGCCGACTGGCCCCGTTCACCGAGGACTCGTGGCACGTACGTATCGGGCGGATCGCCAATTGGGCCGGAGTACTCCGGCTTGCCGCCCGAGCAGGGGGCTGGGAACTCCAGCCTGTCGTCGGGCGCAGTCCGAAGCACCCTGCGGGTATGGCCGAACTGCTGTCCGGCATCTATGCGATCGGCGAGCAGGGCGAGAAGTGGATGGCACAGCTTCTTCGAGAGCATCGGGTACCACCGGAGAAGGAGATCGCCCAGGCGGAGGGATTCCTGACCGGTCCAGGGTCCATGGAGGATCTCGAGCTGTTCTTCCACGACAGCTGATGGACGTCCCGCTCGGTCGGCACCGCGCCCGGAGGGGGACGGCGGCGCATGGGGTGCGGCCCGGTACACGACGGCGAGCTTGTCCGCCCCCATGGCCAGGCCACGCCGTTGCTTGAGCCGGCTGATGCATCGTTCGACCGCGTCGCGCTGCTTGAACCCTCCCCATGATGTCGGGCCCTGAGCCTTTGCCGACCTGCTCCGCGCCGGTTCGGGCGCACCCGCGCACGGCTCATGCGTTTCTGCGGGTGATCGCCTGTGTGATGGCCGCGCCGACCACCAGGAAGCCTGCGGCGACGACGAGCAGGGCACTCGTGGGCACCAGGGCATCCGCCGAGTCCGGCGCGTTCTGCAGGTGGGTGAGCATGATGTTGACCGGGGAGACGCCTTTGCCCAGCAGCACGGCCAGCAGGAGCACCAGGGCCAGGACGAGCGCGTGGCCCTGCCGTCGGAACACCAGCCGTGAGCTGACCAGTCCGATGGCCATGCCGGTGAAAGCACAGGTGAGTTGGGCCGCGGTTCCCAGTGCCAGGTCCGCGAGGCCGGGTGTGCGGGTTCCGGACATCAACGGCAGCACCAGGCCGGCGACCGTCAGCAGCAGGCACCATACGGCGGCCGTCCCGACCGTCGCGAGCAGAACGCGTAGGTGGCTGCCGGCGCTGACGACGACGATCGAGCGGTGCGGCTGATCCTCCAGACCGATCAGTGCCACGGTCAGCCAGGCCGAGCACGGCAGCATGACCCCGGCCACCGAGGCGTAGGTCGCGGTGAACGGGCCGGCGTCGCTGCCGGTCAGCACGGCCACCAGACCGACGAACAGCAGCAGCGGCGCGAGGTGGCGCTGGGAGAGCAGCAGCGCCGTGGACAGGTAGCGGACCAGGGCGATCACCGGGCGGCCCTCCGCGCATCGAACCGGTGATCGTGTCCACCCACGGGTCCGGTGAGGCCCGCCACCGACCACCGATGCCGCAGTGCCGTCAGCAGTACGGCGTCCGAGTGCTCCCGCGTCACCCGCAGGACGACCTCTCCGCCGCGTAGGGCGGAGTCCACCACACCCGGCAGCGCCGACCAGTTCGTCTCGACCGGCACGACGCCGGTGGGCGGCACCGTCAGGACCAGCTCGACCATCGAGGCCCGATCCCCGGCGTGTCGGCTGTGGTGCAAGGTGACCCGGCCGCCGCTGATGACGTAGACGCCGCCGGCGTGCGTTTCGGTGATTGCCTCGCGGTGGTCGGTGAAGACCACCGCGCCGCCCTGTGCGGCCGTTTCGTCGATGAACTCGGAGAGGACTCCGTGGGCCGAGGTGTCCAGACCCGACCAGGGTTCGTCCAGGACCAGCAGGTCGGGCCGGACGAGCAGGGCCTGGGCGAGCGCCACCTTCTGCGCGTTGCCCTTCGACAGGGTGCGCAGCGGCGCGTCCCGCCCTCCCACCAGGGACAGCCGCTCCAGCAGGTGATTGCCTCGGGCACGGGCGGCGGAGGCCGACAGGCCGCGGATGCGCCCCATGTGGGTGAGATAGGAGATCGCCGAGATGCGGTCGTGGGCGGTGAAGCGGTCCGGTACGTAACCGATGTGCGACGGCCGGCCCGACACGCTTCCGGAGGTGGGCCGGGACAGTCCGACGAGGATCCTCAGCAAGGTCGACTTCCCGGAACCGTTGCCGCCCACCACCGCGAGGACGTCACCGGCCGCGATCTCCATGTCCACGTCGCGGAGGATCCACCGCCCTCTGCCGTGACGTTTGCCGACCGCTTCACAACGTAACAACGCGTTCCTCCCTATGGCCTGCGCGCCGGCCCTTCCAGCCTGACGGGCGGGCTCGACGGTTGAGCCGGCAGGCGGGTGAAGCTCCGGCAGACGGCTTCTCGGCCAAGAGAACCATCTCCAGCAGAGGCTCTGCGGGCTTGTCCACCCGCCGGGTGCCGACGTGTCCAGCTCCGCCCTTCGTTTCCTGTCCGCCCGGCTGCAAGCGCGTCGCCACGCTCTCGGCACCCGATGGCGACGCCTGAACGCGGGCCGGCAGACCCTGCCCGCCCTCCCCCGTCTCCGCAACGGACACACCTGCCCCCCGCTCGCGGCCGGTTCCGGCGTCGGTACCGCTACCGCCTGCCGCTGCGTCACCGAGGCCGTCGAGCTTCCGGCCGCCCTCGCACCCATGCTCGCCGAACCCGTACGGGCCGCTTCGATGAACGCGTATCCGATTCTGGACGGGACGCTTCTGCCTGTCGACCGGATCGCCGCCGACCGGCCCCTCCACTCGGGCAAGCACAGGAAGCACGGCATGGCCGTGCAGATCGCCGCCGATCCGAAGGGCCGTTCGCCGTGGGCATCACCGGCCCTGTCCGGAGCCGTCCAGGACGTCCGGGCGGCACACGAGCGCGGCGTCGTCGGCGCTCCCGCCGAGGCAGGCATCGACTGCTGGGCCGACAAGGGCCACCAGGGCGCCGGCGGCACCGCTCGCACTCCTTTCGACCGGGCGGGTCAGGCCCTGGCGCCTGCGCCGCGTGACACCCCCGATGCCGCGTTCGCGCATGACGCGCTCGATCCTTGTGCGGTTAACGCGGTGTCCGAGGCCGAACGGAACGTCCTCGCTGGGAGGTGAGGCTGCCGGCCTGGTCCCAGCAGTACGGCCAGGACGCCTCGCGGGTGCCCGCGGAATCGGTTTCCAGGGCGTGGGTCAGGCGGTCCCGGGGGTCGCGGGCGCAGCTGGTCCTGAACCCGGTGAGGTCGCCGGTGCGGGTGCGGATCTCGGTGGTGTCCCTGCCCGCGGGGTTCCCGCAGCTGCGGGTCGGGGCGGTCGAGGTTCCCGGGGACCGCCGCGTCCACGGTCATGGCGTACGGCGCACCGGCCGGCGCGTCGTGCAGAACTCCTCATGGCGGATCCTCGGGGTGAACAGCCGGCAGCCCACGACGGTGGCCCGGCGGACCAGGGTCGCGAGCGGGAGGACGCGCACCGCGTGACGGGCCCGGGAGCGCCGCGGGGGCAGCGATCCGGACCGCCTGGTCTCCCGCGGCAGGCCGGAGGTGACGGGGAAGCCGGAGACGCCGAGGAACACGTCGCCGCCGGCGAGGTGGGGAGCCCGGCGTGCGCGAGCACCGCCGAGGCGGGGGCCGGTCCGCGCAGTTCCGGGGCTTCGCGCCGGAGGGGAGGCTTCGTCCGGCTCGCGCCGGAGGTCCGGGGGACGGCGGCCGCCCGGCACGGCAGCCCGCCGACCGGGGAACCGCGGGCCGCCGGGTACGCCCCCGGCGGCCGGCGGTGGAGACCGCCGGGGGCGTGCGAAAGGGGTGACGGACGGGCCGAGCCCTGGCCGACCGGTGCCTGAAGCGGCGGGAGGGTCCGGCTGCGGGAGGGACGCCGGCCGCTCCCCCGGAATCCCGGTGCCTTTCTTCGGCGGCGGTGAGGACGGCGGCCTGCCCCAGCCGCACGGCGGCGAGTG
>NZ_BAAATK010000010.1:161946-188502 GCF_039533365.1 Streptomyces glaucus | reverse complement strand
GCCGCCGCGTCCCGGGCGGCCGCGTCCCGGGCCGCCGCGTCCCCGATCCGGCGGGATCCCGGCGGAGCGGCCGCCCGTATCGCCGGTGCCTCCCCCCCCCCCCCCACGGGCCGGGGACCCGCCCCACGGCCTGCCGGAAACACCTCGGGCCCGGTTCCCTGGGAGGAACCGGGCCCGAGGCCGTGACAGAGCGGGCGACGGGAATCGAACCCGCGTAGCCAGTTTGGAAGACTGGGGCTCTACCATTGAGCTACGCCCGCACGCGACGCGCCGTGGACCGGTGGCCGCGGCACTGCAGTGCATCGTAGCGGGTGGTGCCCCCTCGCCGCACACCGCGTTCCCGCCCCCACCGGACCTTCACCGGCCCGGGGAAAATGCGGCCGCCCCGACGGCCTGGCGGCATGTACCCTACGTGTCGCACCAGACGGGGTGTGGCGCAGCTTGGTAGCGCGTCCGCTTTGGGAGCGGAAGGCCGTGGGTTCAAATCCCGCCACCCCGACCAGCCGATCGACCACCTCGTGCGATCGTCCCCTGATCAGGTCGGGGATCCCCTCGGGTGATCGCCTTTTGGGCCGTGTAGCCGCTGCCGTTACTATGCAAACTGCACGCCCGTGTGTCTCAGTGTCTGCAGTCCTCCGGGCGGCGAAATCCGCCGGGCCGCTCTGGCTCCGGCAGAAACCGAGAAGTCAGCCACAAGGAGACCGAACCGTGAAGAGCGCCGTGGAGACCCTGAACCCGACTCGGGTTCGGCTCACTGTCGAGGTGCCCTTCGAGGAGCTCAAGGACAGCCTCGACGCGGCGTACAAGAAGATCAACCAGCAGGTCACGGTGAAGGGCTTCCGCAAGGGCAAGGTCCCGGCCCGGGTCATCGACCAGCGGTTCGGCCGCGGTGCCGTGCTGGAGGAGGCCGTCAACGACGCGCTGCCGAAGTTCTACACCGAGGCGGTCAACGAGGCCGAGATCAGCCCGCTGGGCCAGCCCGAGGTCGACATCACGGAGCTGAAGGACGGCGAGACGCTGAACTTCACCGCCGAGGTCGACGTCCGCCCGGCCATCGAGATCCCGGACTACTCCGGCATCGAGGTCGAGGTCGACGCCGTCGAGGTCACCGACGAGGACGTCGAGAAGTCGGTCGAACAGCTGCGCGAGCGCTTCGCCTCCACCACCCCGGTCGAGCGTGCCGCCGAGGACGGCGACGTCGTCACCGTCGACCTGGAGGCCAAGGTCGACGGCGAGGTCCTGGAGGACGGCATCGCCAAGGGCGTCTCCTACACCATCGGCTCCGGTGAGCTGCTGGACGGCATCGACGACGCCGTGAAGGGCCTGTCGGCCGGCGAGGAGGCCACCTTCACCTCCGAGCTCAAGGGCGGCTCGGCGGCCGGCCGGGAGGCCGAGGTCACCGTCAAGGTCACCCAGGTCGCCCAGCGGGAGCTGCCCGAGCTGGACGACGAGTTCGCGCAGCTCGCCTCCGAGTTCGACACCCTCGAGGAGCTGAAGGCCGACAGCCGCAAGCGCCTGGAGAACATGAAGCAGTACGACCAGGCCACGCAGGCGCAGGAGCGCGTCCTGGACAAGCTGCTGGAGCTGGTCGAGGTCCCGGTCCCCGAGAAGCTGCTCGAGGACGAGATCAACACCCGCAAGCACAACCTGGAGCACCACCAGCTGGCGCAGATGGGCCTCACCCTCGACAAGTACCTGGAGATCCAGGGCAAGACCGCCGAGGAGTTCGAGACCGAGACCCGCGAGGCCGCGATCAAGGGCATCAAGACCCAGTTCGTGCTCGACGAGCTCGTCAAGCAGGAGAAGCTCAACGTCAACCAGGAGGAGCTCACCGAGCACCTCATGCGGCGCGCGGCCTCCTCCGGCATGTCCCCCGACCAGTTCGCCCAGGCGGTCGTCGAGGGCGGCCAGGTTCCGCTCCTGGTCGGCGAGGTCGCCCGCGGCAAGGCGCTGGCCGCCGTGGTCGAGAAGGCCACGGTGAAGGACACCAACGGCGAGATCGTCGACCTGGAGGACGAGGACGACGAGAACGGCGAGGACGCGGCCGAGGGCTCCGCCGAGAGCGGGACCGCCGAGGAGAAGACCGAGGGCTGATCCGCCCACGGCACTTCCACGCACGTGGCGACGGGCCCCGGGACTCGACCCGGGGCCCGTCGCCTTTCCCGGGACGCGCGGCCCGTATTCCCCTCCGGCCCGGCCCGCGGCGCTCTACGCCCCCGGCGAACACCCCCCACTCCGGGATTCCCCGGAAGGACCAGCGCGTTAGGGTCCATGAATACGAGGGCAGGGGAGTCGCCGAAACGGCCGAGCGGTCCCAAGCCCCGGCAGAACACGTGAGACGGCCCGGCGCCGTCGTAAGACGAGCAGGTGGATACGTGACGAATCTGATGCCCTCCGCCGCCGGCGAGCCCTCCATCGGTGGTGGCCTCGGCGACCAGGTCTACAACCGGCTGCTCAACGAGCGGATCATCTTCCTCGGCCAGCCGGTCGACGACGACATCGCGAACAAGATCACCGCACAGCTGCTGCTCCTTGCCGCCGACCCGGACAAGGACATCTTCCTGTACATCAACAGCCCCGGCGGCTCGATCACGGCCGGCATGGCGATCTACGACACCATGCAGTACATCAAGAACGACGTGGTGACCATCGCCATGGGCCTCGCGGCCTCCATGGGCCAGTTCCTGCTCAGCGCGGGCACGCCCGGCAAGCGCTTCGCGCTGCCGAACGCGGAGATCCTGATCCACCAGCCCTCCGCCGGCCTGGCCGGCTCGGCCTCGGACATCAAGATCCACGCCGAGCGGCTGCTGCACACCAAGAGGCGCATGGCCGAGCTCACCGCCCAGCACACCGGCCAGACGGTCGAGCAGATCACCCGCGACTCGGACCGCGACCGCTGGTTCGACGCGTACGAGGCCAAGGAGTACGGCCTCATCGACGACGTCATCGCCACGGCCGCCGGCATGCCGGGCGGCGGCGGCACCGGGGCCTGAGCGGCTCCCGCGGGGCCCGTACGCCCCGCGGAGCCGGACGACCCCGCAGGGCCCGGCAGGCCCCGCGAGGGTCCGCACGCCCCCAGCCAGCCCCAGCCGACCGCCTCAGCCCTTCTCAGGAGACACCGTGAACGACTTCCCCGGCAGTGGCCTCTACGACCGCACGCGCGCCGAGTACACCGGCCCCGCGGCCGAGTCCCGCTACGTCATCCCGCGCTTCGTGGAGCGCACCTCCCAGGGCATCCGCGAGTACGACCCGTACGCGAAGCTCTTCGAGGAGCGCGTGATCTTCCTCGGCGTCCAGATCGACGACGCCTCCGCCAACGACGTCATGGCGCAGCTGCTGTGCCTGGAGTCGATGGACCCCGACCGGGACATCTCGGTCTACATCAACAGCCCCGGTGGCTCCTTCACGGCGCTGACGGCGATCTACGACACGATGCAGTTCGTGAAGCCGGACATCCAGACGGTCTGCATGGGCCAGGCGGCCTCCGCCGCCGCCGTCCTGCTGGCCGCCGGCACGCCCGGCAAGCGCATGGCGCTGCCGAACGCCCGCGTGCTGATCCACCAGCCGTACAGCGAGACCGGCCGCGGCCAGGTCTCCGACCTGGAGATCGCCGCCAACGAGATCCTGCGGATGCGCTCGCAGCTGGAGGAGATGCTGGCCAAGCACTCCACCCAGCCGGTCGAGAAGATCCGCGAGGACATCGAGCGCGACAAGATCCTCACGGCCGAGGACGCGCTGTCCTACGGCCTGATCGACCAGATCATCTCCACCCGGAAGATGAACAACGCGGCGGTTCGCTGACGCGATGGCGGTCCCCCGGCTCGAGCGCGGTCTTGAGCCGGGGGAGGGTATCGTCTGTCGCCCCTCGGCACGGTTCGGCATCGTCCACGTCGAAGCGAACCGCGCCAAGGGGGGCCCGAACGGGGGGCCGGGCAAGGTACCGTCGGACATAAGGCAGCACCAGGAGCCGCTGGACTGACAACGTCCAGTCGTCTCCCAGGCGAAGGGGAAGCACACCGTGGCACGCATCGGTGACGGCGGCGATCTGCTCAAGTGCTCGTTCTGCGGCAAGAGCCAGAAGCAGGTCAAGAAGCTCATCGCAGGTCCCGGTGTGTACATCTGCGACGAGTGCATCGATCTCTGCAACGAGATCATCGAGGAGGAGCTCGCCGAGACCAGCGAGGTGCGCTGGGAGGAGCTCCCCAAGCCCCGCGAGATCTACGAGTTCCTCGACGGGTACGTGGTCGGCCAGGAGGCCGCCAAGAAGGCCCTCTCCGTGGCCGTCTACAACCACTACAAGCGCGTCCAGGCCGGTGAGAACGGCGGCGCGAGCGGCCGTGACGACGCCATCGAGCTGGCGAAGTCCAACATCCTGCTGCTGGGCCCCACGGGCTCCGGCAAGACCCTCCTGGCGCAGACCCTGGCCCGGATGCTGAACGTCCCGTTCGCCATCGCCGACGCCACGGCGCTCACCGAGGCGGGGTACGTCGGCGAGGACGTCGAGAACATCCTGCTCAAGCTGATCCAGGCGGCCGACTACGACGTCAAGAAGGCCGAGACCGGGATCATCTACATCGACGAGATCGACAAGGTCGCCCGCAAGAGCGAGAACCCGTCGATCACCCGGGACGTCAGCGGCGAGGGCGTGCAGCAGGCCCTGCTGAAGATCCTGGAGGGGACCACGGCCTCGGTCCCGCCGCAGGGCGGCCGCAAGCACCCCCACCAGGAGTTCATCCAGATCGACACGACGAACGTCCTGTTCATCGTGGGCGGTGCCTTCGCCGGCCTGGAGAAGATCATCGAGGCCCGGGCGGGCGCGAAGGGCATCGGCTTCGGCGCGACGATCCGCTCCAAGCGGGAGCTGGAGGCCAAGGACCAGTTCGAGGACGTCATGCCGGAGGACCTGGTCAAGTTCGGCATGATCCCCGAGTTCATCGGCCGCCTCCCCGTCATCACCTCCGTCCACAACCTGGACCGCGAGGCCCTGCTGAAGATCCTCGTCGAGCCGCGCAACGCGCTGGTGAAGCAGTACCAGCGGCTGTTCGAACTCGACGGTGTGGAGCTGGACTTCGAGCGCGAGGCGCTGGAGGCCATCGCCGACCAGGCGATCCTGCGCCAGACCGGCGCGCGCGGTCTGCGCGCCATCATGGAGGAGGTCCTCCAGGGCGTGATGTACGAGGTCCCGTCCCGCAAGGACGTCGCCCGCGTGGTCATCACCGCCGACGTGGTCCTCTCCAACGTCAACCCGACGCTGATCCCGCGCGACTCGCGGGGCCGCGGCCCGGGCGAGCAGAAGACGGCGTAACCGGGTACGACGGGCACGCGGGGCCGACCCGCCGCG
The DNA here is from genome assembly GCF_039533365.1 of Streptomyces glaucus. Lineage (NCBI taxonomy): Bacteria > Bacillati > Actinomycetota > Actinomycetes > Kitasatosporales > Streptomycetaceae > Streptomyces > Streptomyces glaucus. The sequence goes on along the minus strand of NZ_BAAATK010000010.1, from coordinate 183,161 downwards.
GACGTGCCGAGGGCCCCGGTCTCCGGACCGGGGCCCTCGGCACGTCCGCGGCCGGTATCAGGCCTTGGCCCGGATCTCCTTGCGGAGCTTGACGGTGATGTCCGCCGCCACGTCCTTGCCGACGTTCCCCGCGGCGTCGCCCGGCGACACCATGGCGATGGTGCTGTGGTCCGCCCAGGCGCAGAACCAGTCGGTCTTCTCCTGCTGTGTGACCGCGTTCTTGCCCTTGGCCGCCTGGCACTTCATCAGCGCGCCGTCCAGCTCCACCGCCTCGGGCTCGCCGAGCAGTTCGGACGTGCCGCCGCCGGACGAGGAGGAGCCGTCCTCGGAGGACTTCTTCATGTCGGCGAAGAACCTGTCCAGCGCCGCCCCGGGGTCGGCGATCTCGCCGTACGCGCCGGCGTACGTGATGGTCCTGGCCGTGGCGAACTCCGACGCGCCGGACCCGCTGGACGGGTCGCCGGGGTCGTAGTCGCTCAGATCGGCCGTCGAGTAGAAGCCGATCACGGACTTGCCGTTCTTGACGCCGCTCTTCTCCAGCTCCGCCGCCGAGTCGTCCCCGGCGCTCGCGCCGTTCTTGGAGGCCCGCTTGTACTCGCTGAGCACCGTCGCCGGCGTCGTCAGCTTGTGCGGACCGTCGTCCTCCAGGCCGCCCGCGTCGCCGCCCCCGCCGATCATGACGTAGGCGCCGACGCCGATCGCCGCCACGACCGCGACCGCGCCGACGATCAGGCCCGCCCTCTTCTTGCCGCCGCCCGCGGCCGGGGGCTGGGGCATGCCGTACGGGGCCTGGCCGTAGGGCGGCTGCTGGCCGTACGGAGGCTGCTGGCCGTAGGGCGGCTGCCCGGCGTACGGGTTCGCCTGGGGCGGGACGCCCTGCGGGGGCTGCTGGGGATAGCCGTAGCCGGGCTGAGGGGACGGAGCCGGAGCCTGCTGCGGCTGGCCGTAGCCGGGCTGGGGGGCCTGCGGCGGCGGGCCGTACGGTCCCGGCTGGCCGTACGGTCCGGGCTGCTGGGGCTGTCCGCCGTACGGGCCCGGCTGGTTGTAGCTCATGACTGGGTTCCCCTCCGGATGCTTATGCGTTCCCGACATCCTGGCGCAGACACAGCGCGCACACGGAATCGGGGACCCCGCCGTTACAAAGCAATCGCGTTTCGGGACCGGGCCGCGGCCCCTCTAAACTGACCCCCGTGACCGAGAACACTCAGCAGCCGCAGACAGCGCCCACGACCGAACTGCCGACCCAGTACACGCCGGCCGAGGTAGAGGGGAAGCTGTACGAGCGCTGGGTGGACAAGGGGTACTTCACCGCCGACGCGGACAGCGACAAGCCCCCGTACACCATCGTCATCCCGCCGCCGAACGTCACCGGCTCCCTGCACCTGGGCCACGCCTTCCAGCACACGCTCATGGACGCGCTGACCCGCCGCAAGCGCATGCAGGGCCACGAGGCGCTGTGGCTGCCCGGCATGGACCACGCCGGCATCGCCACCCAGAACAAGGTCGAGCAGCAGCTCGCCGAGGAGGGCAAGTCGCGGCACGACCTGGGCCGCGAGGCGTTCGTCGAGCGCGTCTGGCGGTGGAAGGAGGAGTACGGCGGCAAGATCCTCGGCCAGATGCGCCGGCTCGGGGACGGGGTCGACTGGTCCCGCGAGCGGTTCACCATGGACGAGGGCCTGTCCAAGGCCGTCCTCACCATCTTCAAGAAGCTCTACGAGGACGGGCTGATCTACCGCGCCGAGCGCATCATCAACTGGTGCCCGCGGTGTCTGACCGCCATCTCCGACATCGAGGTGGAGTACCAGGAGGACGACGGCGAGCTCGTCTCCATCCGGTACGGCGAGGGCGACGAGACCCTGGTCGTGGCCACCACCCGCGCCGAGACCATGCTCGGCGACACCGCCGTCGCCGTGCACCCCGACGACGAGCGGTACAAGCACCTGGTCGGCAAGCGGATCAAGCTGCCGCTGACCGACCGGTCCATCCCGGTCGTCGCCGACAGCCACGTCGACCCCGAGTTCGGCACGGGCGCCGTCAAGGTCACCCCGGCCCACGACCCGAACGACTTCGCGATCGGCCAGCGGCACGGCCTGGAGTCCATCACGGTCATGGACGAGCGGGCGGTCATCACCGCCCACGGCCCCTTCCAGGGCCTGGACCGCTACGAGGCGCGCTCCGCCATCGTCGGCGCGCTGCGCTCGCAGGGCCGGATCGTGGCCGAGAAGCGGCCCTACGTCCACTCCGTCGGCCACTGCTCGCGCTGCAAGACGACGATCGAGCCGCGGCTGTCCCTGCAGTGGTGGGTCAAGGTCGGCCCGCTGGCCAAGGCCGCCGGCGACGCCGTCCGCGACGGGCGGGTGAAGATCCACCCCGAGGACATGTCGAAGCGCTACTTCGACTGGGTCGACAACATGAACGACTGGTGCATCTCGCGCCAGCTGTGGTGGGGCCACCGCATCCCGATCTGGTACGGCCCGGACGGCGAGGTCGTCTGCGTCGGCCCCGACGAGGAGCCGCCCGCCGGCGAGGGCTGGCACCAGGAGACCGACGTCCTCGACACCTGGTTCTCCTCCGGCCTGTGGCCCTTCTCCACGCTGGGCTGGCCCGAACAGACCGCGGACCTGCGGAAGTTCTACCCGACGGACGTCCTGCTGACCGGCCACGACATCATCTTCTTCTGGGTCGCCCGGATGATGATGTTCGGCCTGTACGCGATGGACGGCGAGGTCCCGTTCAGGACCATCGCGCTGACCGGTCTGGTCCGCGACGAGCGCGGCAAGAAGATGTCGAAGTCCTTCGGCAACGTGGTCGACCCGCTGGACTGGATGGACCGGTACGGCTCCGACGCCGTCCGCTTCACCCTGGCCCGCGGCGCCAACCCGGGCACCGACGTGCCGATCGGCGAGGACTGGGTCCAGGCGTCCCGCAACTTCGCCAACAAGATCTGGAACGCCACCCGCTTCGCGCTGATGAACGGCGCCACGGTCCAGGGCCCGCTGCCGGACCCGTCCGAGATGTCCTCGACGGACCGCTGGATCCTGTCCCGGCTGAACAAGACGGTCGCCGACGTCGACGCGTTCTACGAGGACTTCCAGTTCGCCAAGCTGTCGGACGCGCTGTACCACTTCGCGTGGGACGAGGTCTTCGACTGGTACGTCGAGCTGTCCAAGACCACGTTCCAGGCGGGCGGGGCCGCGGCCGAGGTCGGCAAGCGCGTCCTGGGCGAGGTCCTCGACGTCACCCTGAGGCTGCTGCACCCGGTGGTCCCCTTCGTCACGGAGGCGCTGTGGACCGCGCTGACCGGCGGCGAGTCGGTCGTCGTCGCCGACTGGCCGAAGGACTCCGGCTTCCGGGACGAGGCCGCCGAGCGGGAGATCGAGACGCTCCAGTCGGTGATCACCGAGGTCCGCCGCTTCCGCCACGACCAGGGCCTCCAGCCCGGCCAGCGGGTCCCGGCCCGGCTGACCCTCCGGGGCACGGCGCTCGCCCCGCACGAGGCCGCCATCCGGCAGCTGCTGCGGCTCCAGCCGGAGGGCGACTCCTTCACGGCGACGGCGACGCTGCCGGTCGCGGGCGTCGAGGTGGCGCTGGACCTGTCCGGGGCGATCGACGTGGCGGCGGAGCGGAAGCGGCTGGCCAAGGACCTGGCCGCCGCCGAGAAGGAGAAGGCGCAGGCCACGGCCAAGCTCGGCAACGAGGCCTTCCTCGCCAAGGCGCCGGAGCAGGTCGTGGAGAAGATCCGGACGCGGCTGGCCAAGGCCGACGAGGACATCGCGCGGATCCAGGCCCAGCTGGAGCGGCTGCCGCAGGCGTGACCGGACGCGCGTCGCCGCGGACGCGGGCGACCGTACGTGCGTGAGGCCCCCGGGACCGCGAGGCCCCGGGGGCCTTCCCGCGCCGCCGGGGCCGCTCACCGGCGGCGGGGGCCGGTGGCCCGGCCGGCCGCGGCCGCGCAGGCCGGCGGGACTTTCGTAGACTGGCCCCGTGAGTGAGCTCCCCCCGAACGACAGCGAGCAGCCCGACCCGCTCGACAGCTTCGACGAGATCATCGCGGCGGAGACGGACCGCGACCCCGATCTCGCCGTCATCGAGGCCGGCAGCCGCACCCTGCGCACCCAGGGCGGCCCGCCGCAGGCCGACGTGCCCGCGCGGCCGGAGGACCCGGAGGTCGACAGGGCGCTGCGCGAGGTCGAGGCGGAGCTGGCGACCCGCTGGGGCGAGACCAAGCTGGAACCCTCCGTCAGCCGGATCGCCGCGCTGATGGACGTGCTGGGCGAGCCGCAGCGGTCGTACCCCTCGATCCACATCACGGGGACCAACGGCAAGACCTCCACCGCCCGCATGGTCGAGGCCCTGCTCGGCGCCTTCGAGCTGCGCACCGGGCGGTACACCTCCCCGCACGTCCAGTCGATCACCGAGCGGATCAGCCTGGACGGCGCCCCGATCTCCGCCGAGCGGTTCGTCGAGACGTACCGGGACATCAAGCCGTACGTCGAGATGGTCGACTCGCAGCAGGAGTACCGGCTGTCCTTCTTCGAGGTGCTCACGGGCATGGCGTACGCGGCCTTCGCGGACGCGCCCGTGGACGTCGCCGTCGTCGAGGTCGGCATGGGCGGCAGCTGGGACGCCACCAACGTCATCGACGGCGACGTCGCCGTCGTCACCCCCATCGACCTCGACCACACCGACCGGCTCGGGGAGACGACCGCCGAGATCGCCGCCGAGAAGGCCGGCATCGTCAAGCGGGACGCCACCGTGATCCTGGCCCAGCAGCCGGTGGACGCGGCGCAGGTCCTGCTGAAGAGGTCCGTGGACGTGAACGCCACGGTGGCCCGCGAGGGCCTGGAGTTCGGCGTCCTGGCCCGGCAGGTCGCCGTCGGCGGGCAGCTGCTCACCCTGCGCGGGCTGGGCGGCGAGTACCCCGAGGTCTACCTCCCGCTGCACGGCGCCCACCAGGCGCACAACGCGGCCGTGGCGCTGGCCGCCGTCGAGGCGTTCTTCGGGGTCGGGGCGCAGCGTCCCGAGCCGCTGGACCTCGACACGGTGCGCAAGGCCTTCGCCGCGGTCTCCTCGCCGGGGCGGCTGGAGGTGGTGCGGCGGTCGCCGACCGTGGTCCTGGACGCCGCGCACAACCCGGCCGGGGCGCGGGCCACCGCGGAGGCGATCGGGGAGGCCTTCCAGTTCAGCCGGCTCATCGGGGTCGTCGGCGTCAGCGCCGACAAGAACGTGCGCGGGCTGCTGGAGGCCTTCGAACCGGTCTTCGCCGAGGTGGTCGTCACCCAGAACACCAGCCACCGCGCGATGGACGCCGACGCGCTGGCGGGAATCGCCGTCGAGGTGTTCGGCGAGGAGCGGGTCCAGGTGGAGCCGCGGCTGCCGGACGCGCTGGAGGCCGCGATCACGCTGGCCGAGGAGGAGGGCGAGTTCGCCGGCGGCGGTGTGCTCGTCACCGGTTCCGTCATCACCGTCGGCGAGGCCCGACTGCTCCTGGGGAAGGGCTGACATCCCGTGCGTACGCTCTGTTCCTCGACCCTGATCGGCGAGTTCTTCATCATCGGCTTCGCCGGGCTGGTCGCCATGAAGGACCCCGGCCTGTCCATGACGACGGTGTGGACGGTCAGCGGCGTCGCGATGTTCCTGTGCCTGCTGCTGTGCGGCCTGGTGACCCGCCCCGGCGGCGTCGCCCTCGGCTGGGCGCTGCAGATCGCGCTGATCGCCTCCGGCTTCGTCGTCCCGACGATGTTCTTCATGGGGGCGGTCTTCGCGGCCCTGTGGTGGGCCTCGGTGCACTACGGGCGGAAGATCGAGGAGGCGAAGGCGAGGTTCGCCGCGCGGACCGACTCCTCCGCGCCTGACGCTGCGTAACAGGCCCCCGGACACGCCGGGTAACCTCTTCACCCCGCACAACCTTTGAATCGAAGGAGCCCGTCGTGACCCAGCGCACCCTCGTCCTCCTCAAGCCCGACGCCGTCCGTCGTGGCCTGACCGGCGAGATCATCAGCCGTATCGAGCGCAAGGCCGGCTGGCGGATCACCGCGCTGGAGCTGCGCACCCTGGACACCGAGACGCTGGAGCAGCACTACGGCGAGCACAGGGGCAAGCCCTTCTACGAGCCGCTGGTGCAGTTCATGTCCTCCGGCCCGGTCGTGGCGATGATCGTCGAGGGCGAGCGGGTCGTCGAGGGCGTCCGCGCGCTGGCCGGTCCCACCGACCCGATCGCCGCGCCCCCCGGTTCCATCCGCGGTGACTACGGCGTGATCGTCCGGGAGAACCTGATCCACGCCTCCGACTCCGAGGAGTCCGCCGAGCGCGAGCTGAAGATCTTCTTCCCGGGCCGCGTCTGATTTCCCGCACACCGCTTTTTCTGACGATCCGTCAGTCCAATGGCCCGTCTGACCTGGGCGGCCGTGTGAAAACGGCCGCCCTGTGGCATATGCCGTGCCGATCGGGGGAACGCATGCCTCCGTTGGCCCGTCTCCACAAGCGAGTCGGTAGGCCATCTGCTGACAATGGCGGAGACCCTCGCGCAGTGTCCGCGCAGGCGCGTCTACGATGGAAGCCTGCACGTCACAGCACCCACCTCGCCGACCTGAAAAGCTCTCAAAAGCTCGTGGGAAGGCCAGACGAATCCTGATGGGGAACTCAATGTCGTTCATCGGCCGTGACATGGCTGTCGACCTCGGGACCGCCAACACGCTGGTGTACGTCAGGGGTCGCGGGATCGTACTCAACGAGCCGTCCGTCGTGGCGATCAACACCAACACCGGTGGCATCCTCGCGGTCGGCGCCGAAGCGAAGAAGATGATCGGGCGCACGCCCGGCAACATCGTTGCCGTGCGTCCGCTGAAGGACGGCGTGATCGCCGACTTCGAGATCACCGAGCGGATGCTCCGCTACTTCATCCTGAAGATCCACAAGCGGCGGTATCTGGCTCGTCCGCGGGTCGTCGTCTGTGTGCCCTCGGGCATCACCGGCGTCGAGCGCCGCGCCGTCATCGAGGCGTCGTCCCAGGCCGGCGCCCGTCAGGTGCACATCATCGAGGAGCCGATGGCCGCGGCCATCGGCTCCGGCCTGCCGGTCCACGAGGCCACGGGCAACATGGTGGTCGACATCGGCGGCGGCACCACGGAGGTCGCGGTCATCTCCCTCGGCGGCATCGTCACTGCCCAGTCCATCCGCGTGGCGGGCGACGAGCTGGACAACGCGATCATCCAGCACGTCAAGAAGGAGTACAGCCTCCTCCTCGGTGAGCGGACGGCCGAACAGATCAAGATCACGATCGGTTCGGCGTACGACCTCGACACTGACGAGCACACCGAAATCCGCGGCCGGGACCTCGTCTCCGGGCTGCCGAAGACCGTCGTCATCTCCGCGGCCGAGGTCCGCAAGGCGATCGAGGAACCGGTCAACGCCATCGTCGACGCCGTCAAGACGACCCTCGACAAGTGCCCGCCCGAGCTGTCCGGCGACATCATGGACCGAGGAATCGTTCTGACCGGCGGCGGGGCGCTGCTGCGCGGCCTCGACGAGCGGCTGCGCCGGGAGACCGGCATGCCGATCCACATCGCCGAGGACCCGCTGGACAGCGTGGCGCTCGGCTCCGGCAAGTGCGTCGAGGAGTTCGAGGCGCTCCAGCAGGTGCTGGACGCCCAGCCGCGCAGATGACGCGATGCGCCGATTCCGCCGTACGAGACGACCTCCTCTCGTACGGCGGATCGTTGATATGAAGATCTGAGCTTCTCCCGTACTTCCGCGCCCGCTCCACCCGAACACCCCGACACCTCATACCCGTTCACACCCGTTCTCTACGAGGAAGGCACGGCCGCCGCACGTGAGGGACACACGAGAGAGCCGGCTGCTCCTGGTGCTGCTGATCGCCATCGCGTTCGCGCTGATCACGGTGGACATCCGGGGCGGGGAGGATTCACCGGTCGACGGTGCCCGCCAGGCCGCCGCCGCCGTCCTCGGCCCGGTCGAGAACGGTGTGTCGGCCGCGGTCTCCCCGGTCGGCAACGCGGTCTCCGCGATCCGCGACTCCGGCGAGCGGCACGACCGGCTCGCCGCGCTGGAGCGGGAGAACGCGGCCCTCAAGGCCCGGCTCGGCAGCGACGACCGCGGCCGCAGCCGCCTCAAGCAGCTCGACACGATGCTGAAGCTCGCCGGCAAGGGCCAGTACGGCATCAAGGGCGCCCAGGTCATCGCCATAGGAGCGGCCCAGGGCTTCTCCTGGACCGTCACCATCGACATCGGCGCCAACGACGGCATCGAGCGGGACATGACCGTCCTCAACGGCGACGGCCTGGTGGGCCGTGTGACCACCGTCGGCCCCGACACCGCGACCGTGCTGCTCGCCAACGACCCCGACTTCACCGTCGGCACCCGGATGGAGGCCGGCGACGAACTCGGCTTCGCCTCCGGCCAGGGCGACCGCCCGCTGCGCGTGGAACTCCTCAACGGCAAGGCCGAGGTGAAGAAGGGCGACCGGCTCGTCACCTTCGGCTCCCAGGCCGACAAGCCGTTCGTGCCCGGCGTGCCCGTCGGCGTCGTCTCCCGCGTCGACCCCTCCGGCGGCGACCTGACCCGCACCCTCTCCGTCACCCCGTACGTCAGCTTCAGCAAGCTCGACATCGTCGGCGTCGTCGTCGAGGCGCCGAAGCGGGACCCGCGGGACACCGTCCTGCCGGACAAGCCCGAGCCGACCCCCAGGCCGACGGTGACGGTGACCGTGACCCCGTCCGCCGAGGCGCCCGCCGGCGGCCGGTTCCAGCCCGAGCAGTAGGAGCTCAAGCCCATGCGCGTCAACCGGATCCTGCTGTCCGTCCCGCTGGTCGTCGTCGCCCTGGTGATCCAGGTCAGCGTCCTCGCCCGCCTCCACCTCCCCGGCGCCGTCCCCGACCTGCTGCTGCTCACCGTCCTCGGCCTCGCGCTGGTGTACGGCCACGTCGGCGGCTCCCTCGTCGGCTTCGGCGCGGGCCTCCTCGCCGACCTCGCCCCGCCCGCCGACCACGCCGCGGGCCGCTACGCCCTGGTGCTGAGCGTCATCGGCTACCTCGCCGGACTCGCCAAGCCGGAGAACGGCCGGCTGAAGTCCGCCACCGGCCCCATGGTCGTGGTGGTCGCCGCCGCCATCGGCTCCACCCTGCTGTACGCCGGCGTCGGCGCCCTCGTCGGCGACACCGCCGCCCGCCACGTAGGCCTGCCCGGCCTGCTGTTCACGGCTGCCCTGTACGACCTGCTGCTCGCCCCGTTCGTCGTCCCCGGGATCATGGCGCTGGCCCGGCGCGCCGAGAACGACCCGCTCGCCGACACCGGCTCCGCCGCCCAGACCACCGACATCTCCTCCGGCTGGCTGGCCGGCGGCACCGGACTGCGGATCGGCGGCCGGCGCACCGCGCTGGGCGGGCTCAAGGCGCGGGCGGCCCGGGCCCGCGTCGCGCGCGCCGGACGCATCAAGGGGGTCAAGCGGCTGTGACCAGAGGGAAGTTCACCGGAACGGGTGAACAGGGGTGGAACCCCGCCGCACGGGCCGCCCGTTCATCACTCGTACTCGCACGCTCGTTCGCGCACGGAGAGGGGGAGGCGGCCGCGTGACCAACATTCCCGAGACCGGACGGTCCCCGCGCGTCCAGATCCGGCTCGTCATCATCCAGGTCCTCGTCCTCTCCCTCCTCGGCACCCTCGCCGGCCGGCTGTGGTACCTGCAGATCCGCGAGGGCGACGAGTACGCCAAGGAGGCCTCCGGCAACCACGTCCAGCAGGTCGTCCAGCCCGCCGTGCGCGGCTCGATCCTGGACGCGCGCGGCGTGCCGCTGGCCGACAACGAGACCCGCCTGGTCGTCTCCGCCTCCCGCACCGAACTGATGAAGATGAAGGACGACGGCAAGGCGGTCCTCACCAAGCTCGCCGGCGTCCTCTCCATGACCCCCAAGGAGGTCATGGAGAAGGTCCGGCTGTGCGACGCCGAGACGCCCCAGCCGTGCTGGAACGGCTCGCCCTACCAGCCGATCCCCATCACCGACGAGGCCACCCCCAGGCAGGCCCTGCAGATCCGCGAGCGCGCCGAGGACTTCCCCGGCATCACCGCCGAGCCGCAGGCCGTGCGCCGCTACCCCAGCCCCGGCAAGGCCAACACCGCGCAGGTCCTCGGCTACCTCTCGCCCGTCACCGACCAGGAGATCCAGCAGGCCCAGGACACCGACTCGCCCTACCTGCGCTCCGACCAGGTCGGCCGCTCCGGCCTGGAGCGGCAGTACGACAGGCAGCTGCGCGGCAAGGCCGGCGTCACCCGCTACGAGGTCGACAACCTCGGCCGCGTCATCGGCCAGGCCGAATCCGACGCCGCCCAGCCCGGCGACAACCTCGTCACCAGCATCGACGCCCGCGTGCAGCGCGTCGCCGAGTACGAGCTGAACGAGGCGATGAAGGCCGCCCGCAAGGAGTGGGACCGCAACACCAACCAGCGCTACAAGGCCGACGCGGGCGCCGTCGTGGTGATGGAGGCCAGGACCGGCCGCATCGTCGCCATGGCCTCCAACCCGACCTACGACCCGAACGCCTGGGTGGGCGGCATCTCCGCCAAGGACTACAAGAAGCTCACCGGCAAGAACTCCAACTACCCGCTGCTGAATCGCGCCATACAGGGTCAGGCGGCCCCCGGCTCGATCTTCAAGGTCGTCTCCACGGCCGCCGCGGTCGAGGCGGGCTACGAGTTCGACGGACGCTACGACTGCTCCAGCTCCTACTCGGTCGGCGGCCAGGTCTTCAAGAACTTCGAGTCGCAGAACCACGGCCCGATCGACCTCGGCCGCGCCCTGGAGGTCTCCTGCGACACCGTCTACTACCGGCTCGCGCACAACGAGTGGCGCAAGGACGGCGGCAGCAACCCGAAGAAGAACCCCGCCGACCACTTCTTCAAGGCCGCCCACCGGTTCGGCCTCGGCAAGGAGACCGGCATCGACCTGCCCAACGAGGTCACCGGCCGCGTCCCCGACCGCGAGTGGAAGCAGCGGTACTGGGAGGCCAACAAGGACGCCTGGTGCAAGACCGGCAAGAAGGACGGCAGTTACGTCGAGAGGATCGCGTACGAGAACTGCCTCGAAGGCAACAAGATGCGAGCCGGTGACGAGATCAACTACTCCATCGGCCAGGGCGACACCCTCGTCACCCCGATCCAGATGGCCACGATCTACGCCGCGATCTCCAACGGCGGCACCCTGTACACCCCGACCGTCGGCAAGGCGATCATCAGCGCCGACGGCAAGAAGGTCACCGAGATCGAGCCCGAGTCGCACGGCAGGCTGCCCATAAGCAAGCAGACCCGCGACAAGATGGACCAGGCCCTCGCCGGCGTCGCCACCCGCGGTACGGCCGCCTGGCGGTTCGGCGGCTGGCCGCAGGACGAGATCCCGATGCACGCCAAGACCGGCACCGCCGAGGTCTACGGCAAGCAGACCACGTCCTGGTTCGCCACGTACACCGAGGACTACGCGATCGTCATGACGATCTCCCAGGGCGGCACGGGTTCCGGCGCCTCCGGCCCGGCCGTCCGCAACATCTACGACGCGCTGTACGGCGTCTCCGACGACGGCGAGATCGACCGGAAGAAGGCGCTGCTGCCCGAACCGCAGAAGAGCCTGCCGAAGATCAAGACGGACGGCACCATCGCCGCGCCGAAGATCCCCCGGGACCCGGCCGACCAGCAGCAGGCCACCCGGCAGGGCGAGAGCGCCCCGGCCGACCGGCAGCAGGGAGCGACCGTGGCGACGCCGACCGCGGAGAACCGCGAGACCCGCAGGCGGCGACGCGGCGGGGCGAGGCGCGGGTGCGCGGGCCGGAGGGCGCCGGCATGACGGGCGCGAACAGCTTCCAGGTCTCCGGGTACGGGCCCGAGCGCGCCGGCTGGGCACGCCTGTTCGCCCGCGACTCGGTCGCGCGCCGGCTGGACTGGCCGATACTGCTGGCCGCCCTCGTGCTGTCGGTGATCGGCTCGCTCCTCGTCTTCTCCGCGACCCGCAACCGCACCGAGATCAACCAGGGCGACCCGTACTACTTCCTGCTGCGGCACCTCATGAACACCGGCATCGGGATCGCCCTGATGATCGGCACGATCTGGCTCGGCCACCGCATGCTGCGCACGGCCGTGCCGATCCTGTACGGCGTGTCGGTGTTCCTGATCCTGCTGGTGCTCACACCGCTGGGCTCGACCGTCAACGGCGCGCACTCCTGGATCGTGCTCGGCGGCGGTTTCTCGCTGCAGCCCTCGGAGTTCGTGAAGATCACGATCATCCTGGGCATGGCCATGCTGCTGGCGGCCCGGGTCGACGCGGGCGACAAGCAGTACCCCGACCACCGCACGGTCGTACAGGCGCTGGGCCTGGCCGCCGTGCCGATGGCGATCGTGATGCTCATGCCCGACCTCGGGTCGGTCATGGTGATGGTCGTCATCGTGCTCGGCGTGCTGCTCGCCTCCGGCGCGTCCAACCGGTGGGTGCTCGGCCTGATCGGCACCGGCGCGATCGGGGCGGTGGCCGTCTGGCAGCTCGGGGTGCTCGACGAGTACCAGATCAACCGCTTCGCCGCGTTCGCCAACCCCGAGCTGGACCCCGCCGGAGTCGGCTACAACACCAACCAGGCGCGCATCGCGATCGGCTCGGGCGGCCTGACCGGGGCCGGGCTCTTCAACGGGTCGCAGACGACCGGCCAGTTCGTGCCGGAACAGCAGACCGACTTCGTCTTCACGGTCGCGGGCGAGGAGCTGGGGTTCGTCGGCGCCGGCTTCATCATCCTCCTGCTCGGCGTGGTGCTGTGGCGCGCCTGCCGCATCGCCCGGGACACCCCCGACCTGTACGGCACGGTCGTGGCCGCCGGGATCGTCGCCTGGTTCGCCTTCCAGAGCTTCGAGAACATCGGGATGACGCTGGGCATCATGCCGGTGACCGGCCTGCCGCTGCCGTTCGTGTCGTACGGCGGGTCGTCGATGTTCGCCGTGTGGATAGCGGTGGGGCTGCTGCAGTCGATCACGGTGCAGCGGCCGATGTCGGCGTAGGGCTCCCCCGGGCCGCGGAGGCGTCCGGGGGCGGAGCGGTGTTCCGGGCGTGCGGGGGACCGCTCCGGCCGCGTTAGGCTAGATGGTCACCCGCCCTCCGGCCTCCGGCCGGGGGACCCCAGCCAGCACACGAAGGTTCCGCGAGATGCCTGCCGAAGCCGCTGAGTCTGTGTTCCCGCAGCTCGAAGCTCTGCTCCCGCATGTGCAGAAGCCGATCCAGTACGTCGGCGGAGAGCTCAACTCCACGGTCAAGGACTGGGACTCCTGCGACGTGCGCTGGGCCCTGATGTACCCGGACGCCTACGAGGTCGGACTGCCCAACCAGGGCGTCATGATCCTCTACGAGGTCCTCAACGAGCAGGAGGGCGTCCTCGCCGAGCGCACCTACAGCGTGTGGCCGGACCTGGAGGCGCTGATGCGGGAGCACGGCGTCCCGCAGTTCACGGTGGACAGCCACCGCCCGGTGAAGGCCTTCGACGTGCTCGGGCTGTCCTTCTCCACCGAGCTCGGCTACACCAACATGCTGGCGGCCCTGGACCTGGCCGGCATCCCCCTGGAGGCCCGGGACCGGACGCTGGACGACCCGATCGTCATGGCCGGCGGGCACGCCGCGTTCAACCCCGAGCCCATCGCGGACTTCATCGACTGCGCGGTGATCGGCGACGGCGAGCAGGCGGTCCTGGAGATCACGGAGATCATCCGCGTCTGGAAGGCCGAGGGCCGCCCGGGCGGCCGCGAGGAGCTCCTCCTGCGCCTGGCGAAGACCGGCGGGGTGTACGTCCCCGGCTTCTACGACGTGGAGTACCTGCCCGACGGCCGCATCGCCCGTGTCGTGCCGAACCGCAGCGGTGTCCCGTGGCGCGTGTCGAAGCACACGGTGATGGACCTCGACGAGTGGCCCTACCCCAAGCAGCCGCTGGTCCCGCTGGCGGAGACGGTCCACGAGCGCATGTCGGTCGAGATCTTCCGCGGCTGCACGCGCGGCTGCCGCTTCTGCCAGGCCGGCATGATCACCCGCCCGGTCCGGGAGCGCTCCATCACCGGCATCGGCGAGATGGTCGACAAGGGCCTGAAGGCGACGGGCTTCGAGGAGGTGGGCCTGCTCTCCCTGTCCTCGGCGGACCACTCGGAGATCGGCGACATCGCCAAGGGCCTGGCGGACCGCTACGAGGACGACAAGATCGGCCTCTCGCTGCCCTCCACCCGCGTGGACGCCTTCAACATCGACCTGGCGAACGAGCTGACGCGCAACGGCCGCCGCTCGGGCCTGACCTTCGCCCCGGAGGGCGGCTCGGAACGCATCCGCAAGGTCATCAACAAGATGGTCTCGGAGGAGGACCTGATCCGCACGGTCGCCACCGCCTACGGCAACGGCTGGCGCCAGGTGAAGCTGTACTTCATGTGCGGCCTGCCCACGGAGACCGACGAGGACGTCCTCCAGATCGCCGACATGGCCACCCGCGTCATCCAGAAGGGCCGCGAGGTCTCCGGTTCCCACGACATCCGCTGCACGGTCTCGATCGGCGGCTTCGTGCCCAAGCCGCACACCCCGTTCCAGTGGGCGCCGCAGCTGAGCGCGGAGGAGACGGACGCCCGCCTGGCCAAGCTCCGGGACAAGATCCGCGGCGACAAGAAGTACGGCCGCTCCATCGGCTTCCGCTACCACGACGGCAAGCCCGGCATCGTCGAGGGCCTGCTCTCCCGCGGCGACCGCCGCGTCGGCGCGGTCATCCGGGCCGTCTACGAGGACGGCGGCCGCTTCGACGGCTGGCGCGAGCACTTCTCGTACGACCGCTGGATGCAGTGCGCCGAGAAGGCCCTCGCCCCGTACGGCGTGGACGTCGACTGGTACACCACCCGCGAGCGCACCTACGAGGAGGTCCTGCCCTGGGACCACCTCGACTCCGGCCTCGACAAGGACTGGCTCTGGGAGGACTGGCAGGACGCCCTCGACGAGCAGGAGGTCGAGGACTGCCGCTGGACGCCGTGCTTCGACTGCGGGGTGTGCCCGCAGATGGACACCCACATCCAGATCGGCCCGACCGGCAAGAAGCTGCTGCCGCTGACGGTCAAGAACAGCGGGCCGGCGCCGAGCGCTCACTCTCACTGACGTGAGCGAGACACTCGATCGGGTGGTTGAGGCCCTGGCGGGGGCGAGCGAGGACGAGATGACTGCTGCGCTGGCTGCTGTCGGGTCTTCGAGTCGTCGGCAGCCAGCTCGGCAGAGTGGGCCTTGTACGCCTCTGCCGGGCCCGGGAGGGGCCTTGGCCCCCCACTCAGAGGTGGAGTGGGTCTGAGGCTCTCGGAGCCTCGCTGAAGCATCCTGGCGGCTATTGAGCCCCCTCCGACCGGGAGGGGGCTCAATAGTGTCGGCGCTCGGTGACGTCCTGGCACGGTGAGGTCGCGTCGTGAAGAACGGGTGGGCGGTGACCTCCCCGAACGATCCGTTCCGATCGCTTTGGCAACTTGATATTCAGGATGGCGATTGCTGGATACAGTCGTTTTGTCACTACTGGTTGCGGGGGCAACTAGAGCTCGGTCGACTGTGTCGACGTCCTGGGGAGGGCCTGTAGCGCATGAGTCGTCGCTCTGCTGGTTTTGTCGGTGCGTGGGCTGAGATTCAGCGGCAGCAACAACGTCAGGTGGAAGCCGAGGCGAGGCAGCGCCGGGAGGAGGCGTGGCAGACGCGGGCTTACCAGCGTTCTACTGCGCAAGGCCACCGGGAGTACCACCAGGCGGAGGCCAGGCGACGTACAGAGGAACTGGAAGCCCAGGTTGCAGCCCTGCAAGGTCTGCTGACCACGGGCTGTCAGGCGCCGGCCTTCAGGGCATCGTCCCTCATGCGTGCGGAAGACATTCCACCGTTCGACCCCGGGCAGCTTGCCTGGCCGGTACGGATGCCCGACCCGAACCAGTACCAGGCTCAGGGTGGCTGGACCGCCAGTCAGCGGGCGCGGGCACAGGCCGAGGCGCGGGCTCGGTTCGAGCAGGACTGGCACGCCGCCCAGGTCGCCGAGGCGCAGCGGCAGCAACAGCTAGCCGCGTTGCAGCGGGACTACGAGCAGAGGACGGAGTCCCGGCGAGCCGAGGTGAGTCGGCACAATGCCGGGATCGTGGAAGTGACCGAAGGAGTCAGGCAGGGTGCCCCGGACTCCGTGGTCGAGTACTTCTCCGCTGCGCTCTACGCGTCGACGGCCTGGCCGGAGGGCTTTCCTCGGCAGGTGGCGGCGGCCTACGACGCAGCGGGGCGGCAGTTGGTGCTGGACTGGGAACTACCCGCATACGACGTTGTTCCGGAAGCGAAGTCCGTGAGGTACGCATCCCGGGAGGATCAGTACAAGGAAGCAGCACGTCCGGTGAGCCAGCGTCGGGCGCTGTACCGAGAGGTGCTGGGGCAGAGCATGCTGCTGGTGCTGCATCAGCTGTTCACGGCAGACGAGTACGGCGTCCTCGACTCAGTAGCCCTGAACGGCTTCGTGGACGCCCCCGATCCGGCGACAGGACGGCAGACGCAGATCTTTCTGGCGACCGTCATGGCTTCTCGGGCGGCTTTCACGGACCTGCATCTGGGGCAGGTGGACCCGGTCAGCTGCCTGACCGACGCGTTAAGGGGGCAGATCTCGACCCGGCCCGACCAGCTCACCTCCGTGCGGCCGAGCCGGCAGCCCCGGGACGTCGGTAGCCCTGTGGCCGCCCACGGTGGCGACCATGAGCCGAATCTGTACGACATGGATCCGATCGCCTTCGAGTCCCTCGTCGCCGATCTGTTCCGCGCCATGGGTATGCAGGCCGTGACGACTCAGCGCTCGAACGATGGCGGCGTGGACGTCGATGCGATGGACCCGACTCCGATCCGCGGCGGCAAGATCGTCATACAGGTGAAGCGCTACCGCAACACGGTGCCGCCCACAGCGGTGCGCGACCTCTACGGCACTGTCCAGGACGTCGGCGCCAACAAGGGCGTCCTCGTGACGACGTCCGGATTCGGTCCGGGCTCTCATACCTTCGCCAGGGGCAAGCCTTTGGAGCTGATCCCGGGCAGTGAACTCGTCGACCTGCTGCACAGGCATGGACTGCGTGGACGCTTGGGAAGGGAAGGAGCGGCGGCCCCGGCGCAGCCGACACGGTCCAGCACTGCGACTCCGCCTGACGACTACAACGTGCTGGGCATGACGTGGTCCGGCAATGTCGCACTCGACGTGTGCGCGCTGGTCTGCCGTGGCAGCCAAGTCCTCAGCGAAGATCACTTCGTCTTCTTCAACAACCCGCAGACACCGGACGGCTCGGTACGCGCAGTACCGGCTGCGGGACCGGACAAGGCAGCCATTCGTGTCACCTTCGATGGGCTGCCGGATGCCGCTGATCGGTTCGTGATGGTGGCTGCTGTGGACCCTGAGGTGAACCCGGAGGCTGATCTGTCCGGATTCACCAATGCCTGCATCCGGCTCCTGGATCCGGCGATGACCGAACTCGGGCGGCTTGAGGTCTCCGATGGGCGCGCCGGGGAGACCGCATTGGTGCTCGGATCCTTCCGGCGCAGGTCCAATGGTGACTGGGATTTCGTGCTGGGCGGCAAGGGTTATACGGGCGGCCTGGAGCAGCTCGTCCGGGACTACGGCATAGATGTGGAGTAAGGCTCCATTGTCGATACGTAGAACCCGTCATGCCCGCAGATGGACACCCACATCCAGATCGGCCCGACCGGCAAGAAGCTGCTGCCGCTGACGGTCAAGAACGCGGCGCCGGCTCCCACCGGAAAGGCCGGCTGAGCCCTCCGGCGGCACCCCGGCGGCCTCCGTCGAGCCCCCTCCCGGCGCGGTGGGGGCTCGGGGCGGGGCCGGAGGTCCGGGGCGCGGCCGTGCGGAGCTTGCCGGGCGCCGGCCTGCCGGGCGTTCTCCCCGATGCGCGCGGGGGAGAGCCCGCCGTCCGGCCCGGGGCAGCTCGCGTGGCCGGTGCACATGCCCGACCCGGAAGCAGTACCGGGCGCAGGGCGGCCGGGCCGCCGACCGGCGTGCGCGGGCGGAGGCGTGGGCCCTTTCGAGCGGGACCGGCACGCCGCGCAGGCGGCCGGGGCGCGGCGCCCGCAGCAGCCGGCGGCCCTTTGGAACGGTTCCCGCCGGGCCGGTGTGCGGGCTCCGTCCGCGCGTCCGGTGGATCCGGGCCCGGGGCTGGGACGTCTACGCAGGTATGGATCTGGAGAAGAGGCCGGAGCGGCACGAGGAGCCCCAGGGGTGTCTCGCCGTAGCGATCCGTGTTCCCGTGCGGATCGTGGCGCTGGTGCTGGTCGTGCCGGTACGGATGGTGTGGGATGCGCTGGCCGCCGGGGGGCGGTTCCTGTACGGCGCGGTGCTCACCCCGCTCGGGCGCGCGCTGCGGTGGGCCGGGCGGGCGGTGTTCGTGTGGCCCTTCGTGGGGCTGTGGCGGTACGTCCTGGTTCCCGCGGGCAGGGCGCTGGCCTGGCTCGTGCGGTACCTCGTCGTCGTTCCCGCGGTGTGGCTCTACCGGCACCTGCTGACGCCCCTCGGCCGCGGGCTGGTCCGGCTGGCCCGGGGGATCGGGGCCGCGCTGGTTTGGGTGTACGCGTACGCGCTGGCGCCGATCGGGCGGGCGTCGAGGTGGGTCCTCGCGGGGATCGGGGCCGTGCTCGCGGTCCTCGGGGCCGGGGGGTACGCCGTGGTCGTCCGGCTCGTGCGGTACCTCGTCGTCGCGCCCGCCCGGTGGCTGTACGCCCGGGTCCTCACCCCGCTCGGGCACGCCGTCGCCTGGTGCGCCAAGGGGCTGGTGCGGCTGGGGAGCACGATCGTCACCGGGGTCGGCGCGGCCCTGTACGGGATCGTGCGGATCCTCGTCGTCCTGCCCGTCCGCGCCGTGTGGCGCTGGATCCTCGCCCCCGCCGGCCGTGTCCTCGCCGTCGTCGGACGGGAGGCGCGGGCCGCCCTCGGGCACGCCTGGCGGATCGCCGGGCACCTCTCGCTCGCCGTCGGACGGTTCCTCGCGACCCTTTTCCGGTGGATCCTCCTCGAACCGGTGCGGTGGGTGTACCGCGGCGTGCTGACCCCCGTCGGGCACCTGGTGCGGGACGCCGTTGTGCGGCCCGCCGCCGAAGCCGTGCGCGGTGCGGGGCGGGCCGTGCGGCAGGCCCGCGCCGACGTCCGCCGGACGCTGTTCGGGGAGCCCCGGCGAGGGCGGGCGGCGGACCGCCGGGAACCTTCGGCGGCCGAGGCACGTACTCTTGGTAGCAGTACGACCGCTCTCACGAAGGACTGAACGACACTGGGCAAGCGACAGCCCGAAGGCCCGCCGCCCCTACCCGCGGTGCAGCGCATCCGACTGCGCTACACCAAGCGCGGCCGCCTCCGGTTCACCAGCCACCGTGACTTCCAGCGCGCCTTCGAGCGTGCGTTGCGCCGCGCCGAGGTGCCCATGGCCTACTCGGCGGGGTTCACACCGCACCCGAAGGTGTCGTACGCCAATGCCGCACCCACCGGCACGGGCAGTGAGGCGGAGTATCTGGAGATCGCGCTCACCCAGGCGCGCGACCCGGAGCAGCTCAGGCTCCTCCTCGACGAGTCGCTGCCCGCCGGGCTCGACATCGTCGAGGCGGTCGAGGCCCGGACCGGCGGACTCGCCGACCGGCTCACGGCTTCCGTCTGGGAGCTGCGGCTGGACGGCGTGGACCCGGCCGAGGCCCGGCGCGCGGTGGAGGCCTTCAACGCGGCCGACACCGTCGAGGTCCAGCGGCTGACCAAGAACGGCGTCCGCACCTTCGACGCCCGTTCCGCGGTCGTGAGCCTGGAGAGTGTGGAAACACACGGTTCGCAGGCTGATAGGCCGAGCGACCAGCCCTGTGCGATACTGCGGCTGGTTGTTCGGCACGTGACGCCTGCCGTACGACCCGACGACGTCCTGTCCGGTCTCA
The DNA here is from genome assembly GCF_039533365.1 of Streptomyces glaucus. Classification (NCBI taxonomy): domain Bacteria; kingdom Bacillati; phylum Actinomycetota; class Actinomycetes; order Kitasatosporales; family Streptomycetaceae; genus Streptomyces; species Streptomyces glaucus. Next base: position 163,197 of record NZ_BAAATK010000010.1, on the reverse strand, counting down.
GCGCCGTGGCCGACCTGGCGCCGCCGGTCCCCGCAGCGGTGACCAGGCTGGCGCAGGGGCTGTTCGATGAAGAGACCGGGACGGTGACCGACCCGCTCGCGCCCGACCGCGAGGCAGCAGCGCCCGAGCCGCACCCGGCCGGCGCGACTGCCGCCGCGAAGGCACCGGCGTAAGGAAGGTCCCGCACAGGGACGGACGTCGAAGCGCCGCCCTCGAACTCGGGAGCCACCTGGGTCGGGCAGCGCACCGACCAGAAGACTTTCGCCAGGCCGTACGCGACATGGCTTACGGAACCGGCGAGACAGGACACAGAGAGCTCCCGTGCGGCGCCCGCGCCCCGGACGGCGGACACCGCGCACCGCGCGAGCCGCGGACGTCACCGGCATCGCCGGACCAGGTGCGGCGCCCGGGAGCCTGACGGGAGATACGCCCGCATGCTCAAGCCGACCGAACCCACCGAGGGTTCCGAACTGAAGACTCCCAGCGACACGCTGCCGCCGCGCAGGCGACGCCGTGCCGCCTCCCGCCCGGCGGGCCCGCCGGCCACCGCCTCCGACACGCCGGCGGAGACCGTCACGCCGGCCATACCGGCCGCCGAGCCCTCCGACCTCGCGGCACAGGCCGAGGAGGAGGAAGCGGCGGTTGCCGCCGAAGGCGCCGGGAACGCCGAAGGCCAGGCGACCGCGGCGACCGAAGCGGCCGCCGGTGCGGAAGAAACCGTAGCGGCTGCCGAGGAGAAGGAAGACACGGGGGCGGCGCAGACCGGTGCCGCCGTCTCCGGCGGCGAGGAAGCCGCGCCTGCCGGGCGCAGGCGCCGCCGGGTGGTCCGCCGGGCGTCCGCGCCCGCCGGGTCTTTGGCGTCGACGGCGGCCGAGACCGTCGTACCGGCGACGCCCGCCGCGTCCGCCGCGCCCGTCGCGTCCGGTGCGGACAGCACCTCCGGCGCCGGGGCGGAGGAGCGGACCGAGGCTCCCGACGGGACCGCGTCCGGCCAGGAGGCCGAGAGCGCCGCTCCGCGGCGTGCTCGCCGCCGGGTGACGCGCGAGGTGGCCTCGCCCACCGCCCCGTCCGTGCCGGCGGAGGCCGCCGGCACCTCCCCGGCGACGGCGACCGCCGGGAGCGCCGAGGCCGCCGAGGAGGCGGAGCCCGCCGGGGCCGCCGAGCAGGCGGAGCCCGCCGAGACCGGTGAGGAGGCCGCTCCGCGTCGGGTGCGCCGTCGTGCGACGCGCCGCGTGTCCGCGCCCACCGGGG
>NZ_BAAATK010000010.1:18508-161848 GCF_039533365.1 Streptomyces glaucus | reverse complement strand
GCGTCGGGTGCGCCGTCGTGCGACGCGCCGCGTGTCCGCGCCCACCGGGGCGCCGGCCGGTGCCGCCGGGACGGACGAAGCCGCCCGGGGCGCCGAGGCCGTGCCGGCCGCCGGGACCCCCGCCACCACGGCCCCCGAGCCCGCCGCGGCTGCTCCCGCCCCTCAGGCCGCCGAGACCGCCGAGGCCCCCGCTCCCCGCCGCGCCCGCCGTCGCGTGGTGCGCAAGGCCGCCACCGGGTTCGCCGAGCCCGCCCGGCCCGAGACCCCGGCCGCCGAGAACGACGCTCCGCCGCGGCCCGCGCGGCCCGCCGTCGCGCTGTTCCAGCCGCCCGTGTTCACCGAGCCCCGGTTCCAGACGCCGGAGCGGGCCGCCGCCGAAGCGGCCGCCGAGGCCGCCGGGGTCACCGCCGAGGCGGAGGAGGAGACCGAGGAGTTCCCGCAGGAGCAGCCCGCCGGGTCGCGCCGCCGCCGTCGGCGCCGGGACGCCGGGCAGGGCGAGGAACCCGGGGACCGGGGCGCCGGGAGCGCCCACCAGGACCAGTCCGACGAGCCCGACGAGGGCGAGGAGGACGAGGAGACGGCCGAGGACCACGCCGAGGGCGAGGAGACCGAGGAGAACGGCTCGCGCCGTCGCCGTCGCCGGGGCGGCCGTCGCCGCCGCCGGGGCGAGTCCGCCGAGGCCGAGTCCGGCGAGTCCGCGGACGGCGACGCCGAGCAGCTCGCCGCCGAGCAGGCCGCCCAGGACGCCGAGGACACCGCCGAGCAGGTGGAGGAGGACGCCGAGGACACCGCCGAGCAGGCGGAGGACGGCGAGGAACCGTCGGCCGGCGCGGCCGGCTCCACCAGCAGCCGTCGTCGGCGCCGCCGTCGCCGGCGTGCCGGTGACACGTCCGTGGACGTCGAGCCCGCCGTCGGCGACCCCGAGCGCACCGTCGTCAAGGTCCGCGAGCCCCGCAAGCCCGCCGAGCCGTCCGACGAGGTGCAGTCCATCAAGGGCTCGACCCGGCTGGAGGCCAAGAAGCAGCGCCGCCGCGAGGGCCGTGAGCAGGGCCGTCGCCGCGTTCCGATCATCACCGAGGCCGAGTTCCTGGCCCGGCGCGAGGCCGTCGAGCGTGTCATGGTCGTCCGCCAGCACGGCGACCGCACGCAGATCGGCGTCCTGGAGGACGGCGTGCTCGTCGAGCACTACGTCAACAAGGAGCAGGCGGTCTCGTACGTCGGGAACGTCTACCTCGGCAAGGTGCAGAACGTGCTGCCGTCGATGGAGGCCGCCTTCATCGACATCGGCAAGGGCCGCAACGCCGTCCTGTACGCCGGTGAGGTCAACTTCGAGGCCCTCGGCATGGCGGGCGGCCCGCGCCGCATCGAGTCCGCCCTGAAGTCGGGCCAGTCGGTCCTCGTGCAGGTCACCAAGGACCCGATCGGCCACAAGGGCGCCCGTCTGACCAGCCAGGTCTCCCTGCCGGGCCGCTACCTCGTGTACGTGCCCGAGGGCTCGATGACCGGCATCAGCCGCAAGCTGCCCGACACCGAGCGGTCCCGGCTGAAGACCATCCTCAAGAGGATCGTCCCCGAGGACGCGGGCGTCATCGTCCGTACGGCCGCGGAGGGCGCGAGCGAGGAGGAGCTGCGCCGGGACGTCGAGCGGCTGCAGGCGCAGTGGGAGGACATCCAGAAGAAGGCCAGGAACGGCAACGCGCCGACGCTGCTGTACGGCGAGCCGGACATGACCGTCCGGGTCGTGCGCGACATCTTCAACGAGGACTTCTCCAAGGTCATCGTCAGCGGCGACGACGCCTGGCAGACCATCCACGGGTACGTCTCGCACGTCGCGCCGGATCTCGCCGGCCGCCTGCAGAGGTGGACCAGCGAGGTGGACGTCTTCGCCACCTACCGGATCGACGAGCAGCTCGCCAAGGCGCTGGACCGCAAGGTCTGGCTGCCCAGCGGCGGCTCGCTGGTGATCGACCGGACCGAGGCGATGGTCGTCATCGACGTCAACACCGGCAAGTTCACCGGCCAGGGCGGCAACCTGGAGGAGACCGTCACCAGGAACAACCTGGAGGCGGCCGAGGAGATCGTCCGCCAGCTGAGGCTGCGCGACCTCGGCGGCATCATCGTCATCGACTTCATCGACATGGTCCTGGAGTCCAACCGCGATCTGGTGCTGCGCCGCCTGCTGGAGTGCCTGGGCCGCGACCGTACGAAGCACCAGGTCGCCGAGGTGACCTCGCTGGGGCTGGTGCAGATGACCCGCAAGCGGGTCGGACAGGGACTGCTGGAGTCGTTCTCCGAGACCTGCGTCCACTGCAACGGCCGCGGTGTCATCGTCCACCTGGACCAGGCCGCCTCCGCCGGGGGCGGCGGCAAGCGCAAGAAGCGCGCGCGGGCCGGCGGGGCCGAGCAGCCGCACGAGCACGAGGCCGCGGCCGCCGTCGAGCCCGCCGAGACCGCCGAGCAGGAGGCGGACGCCGAGGCCGAGGCCCCGGTCGCCGCGGAGACCGCCGAGCCGGCGGCCCTGCCGGAGCCCGCCTTCGCGCCGGACGAGGAGCTGTACAGCAGCGTCGCCGAGGCGGAGGCCGCGGTCCGGCGCGGGCGCACGCGGCGCCGGACGAGCCGGCGGGCGTCCGCCCCGACGGGCGCGCCCGCGGCGCGGACCGCGCAGGCCGAGACGGTGCCGACGGCCCAGGACGTCAGCGCCGAGGAGGAGGCCGGGCGTCCGGTGCAGCCCGAGTCGGCCGCCGAGGCGCTGGCCGAGCCCGCCGCCGTCGAGGACGCGGTCGTCGGTGCGCCGCAGGACGCGGCCCCGGCGGCCGAGGAGGCCGCGCCCAAGGGCCGTACGCGCCGGCGGGCGACCCGCAGGGCGTCCGCGCCGGCCGGTTCCCCCGCGGGGGCCGAGGCGGCCGTGGTGACGGTCCCCGAGGCCGCGCCCGCGGCGGCCCCGGAGGCCGAGCCGCAGGCCGGGACGGCGACGCCGGTTCCGGAGACCCCGGCGGCTCCGGCGGAGCGGTCCGAGGCGGCCGCGGCGGAGAGCGCCGCCCCGGCTCGTCCGCGCCGCCGCGCCGTGCGCAAGCCCACCGTGTCCACCGCGCCCGAGGAGGCGGCCGTCGTGGTCCTCCCGGCCGCCCCGGAGGCTCCCGCCGCCCAGGAGCCCTCCGCCCCGGAGACGCCGGCCGCTCAGGGGGCCCCCGCTCAGGAGGTTCCTGCCCAGGAGGCCCCCGTCGTGGAGCAGGCCGCCGAGGCGGCCGGGGCCCCGGAGGCCGCCGAGGCGGCCGAGGAGGCGCCCCCGGCCAAGAAGACGGCCCGCAAGACGGCCAAGAAGGCCACGGCGAAGAAGGCCGCCACCAAGAAGACGGCGGCCGCCAAGACGACGGCCGCCAAGAAGACGACGGCCAAGAAGGCGGCCGCCGCCAAGAAGACGACGGCCAAGAAGACGGCGAAGACCGCCAAGACGGCCGCCAAGAAGACCACGTCGAAGAAGGCCGCGGCGGCGGAGCAGACGCTGTCCTCCGTCTCGGCCCCCGGCGACGAGGCCTGACCCCCACCGGGGCGCACGCGAGCGGCGCGTGCGCCCCGGACCCCGGTGGCGCCCGGCACCCCGGACCCCGTTCGGCGTGACCGGCCGCACACCCCCGGGCCCGGTTTGACCCCTTCGGCAGCGGGCCCGTACCCTTGACCGTCGGCGTGTCCCCTGACACGCCACATCCCCGTAAACCTCTTCCTCCCGGGCACAGGGTTGGCCGGGAGAGGCCGTCCGCTGTGCCGGGCGGCTGGCCTGCGGGGGTGCCGTTCCCACGAGCGAGAGAGTGAGTTCCGCGTGTACGCGATCGTGCGCAGCGGTGGTCGCCAGCACAAGGTTGCTGTCGGCGACATCGTCGAGGTTGACAAGATTTCCACCGCCAAGGTCGGCGACACGGTCGAGCTCTCGACCCTGCTCGTTGTCGACGGCGACTCCGTGACCAGCGACCCGTGGGTGCTGGCCGGCATCAAGGTCCGGGCCGAGGTCGTGGACCACCACAAGGGCCAGAAGATCGACATTCTGCGCTACAAGAACAAGACCGGCTACCGTCGTCGTCAGGGCCACCGCCAGCAGTACACGGCGATCAAGGTCACTGAGATCCCCACGGCTGCGAAGTAAGGGACTGAGAACAGATGGCACACAAGAAGGGCGCATCGTCCACCCGGAACGGTCGCGACTCCAACGCCCAGCGGCTCGGCGTGAAGCGCTTCGGCGGTCAGGTCGTCAACGCCGGTGAGATCCTCGTCCGCCAGCGCGGCACCCACTTCCACCCGGGCGCCGGCGTCGGTCGCGGCGGCGACGACACGCTGTTCGCGCTGCAGGCCGGTGCGGTGCAGTTCGGCACCAACCGCGGCCGCAAGGTCGTGAACATCGTTCCGGTCGCCTGACCGAACGTCTCGCGAGGCGGACCTCACTTCCCGTACGGGAAGCAGGTCCGCCTTTCGCGTGTTACCGAAGAGACACCCCGTATCCAACTGGAGGCACCGAACCATGACCACCTTCGTGGACCGCGTCGAGCTCCATGTCGCCGCGGGTAACGGAGGCCACGGCTGTGCCTCCGTGCACCGGGAGAAGTTCAAGCCGCTCGGCGGCCCGGACGGCGGCAACGGCGGCCGCGGCGGCGATGTGATCCTCACCGTCGACCAGTCCGTGACCACCCTGCTCGACTACCACCACTCCCCGCACCGCAAGGCCACCAACGGCAAGCCCGGCGAGGGCGGCAACCGCTCCGGCAAGGACGGCCAGGACCTCGTCCTGCCCGTGCCGGACGGCACCGTCGTCCTCGACCGGGCGGGCAACGTCCTCGCCGACCTGGTCGGCCACGGCACGTCGTACGTCGCCGCCCAGGGCGGCCGGGGCGGGCTCGGCAACGCGGCGCTGGCCTCCGCGCGGCGCAAGGCGCCCGGATTCGCGCTGCTCGGCGAGCCGGGTGACGTGCGGGACATCGTCCTGGAGCTGAAGACCGTCGCCGACGTGGCGCTGGTCGGCTACCCGAGCGCGGGCAAGTCGTCCCTGATCTCCGTGCTGTCCGCCGCCAAGCCGAAGATCGCCGACTACCCGTTCACCACCCTCGTGCCGAACCTGGGCGTGGTGACGGCCGGCTCGACCGTGTACACGATCGCGGACGTGCCGGGGCTGATCCCGGGCGCCAGCCAGGGCAAGGGCCTGGGCCTGGAGTTCCTGCGGCACGTGGAACGGTGCAGCGTGCTCGTGCACGTGCTGGACACCGCCACGCTGGAGTCCGACCGCGACCCCGTCTCCGACCTCGACGTGATCGAGGAGGAGCTGCGGCAGTACGGCGGCCTCGACGACCGGCCGCGGATCGTGGTCCTGAACAAGATCGACGTACCGGACGGCAAGGACCTGGCCGACATGGTGCGGCCCGACCTCCAGGCCCGGGGCTACCGCGTCTTCGAGGTCTCGGCGGTGGCGCACATCGGGCTGAAGGAACTGTCGTACGCGCTGGCCGAACTGGTGGCGAAGGCGCGGGCCGCCAAGCCGAGGGAAGAGGCCACGCGGATCGTGATCCGGCCCAAGGCCGTCGACGACGCGGGCTTCACGGTGACGCGCGAGGAGGCCGGCGGCGAGCCGCTGTTCCGGGTGCGCGGCGAGAAGCCCGAGCGGTGGGTGCGGCAGACCGACTTCAACAACGACGAGGCCGTCGGCTACCTCGCGGACCGGCTCAACCGGCTCGGTGTCGAGGAGGAGCTGATGAAGGCGGGCGCCCGGGCCGGCGACGGGGTCGCGATCGGGCCCGAGGAGAACGCCGTCGTCTTCGACTGGGAGCCGTCCGTGACGGCCGGCGCGGAGATGCTGGGCCGGCGCGGCGAGGACCACCGGTTCGAGGCGCCCCGCCCCGCGGCGCAGCGGCGCCGGGACCGGCAGGCCGAACGGGACGAGGTGGAGCGGGAGTTCGACGGCTTCGAGCCGTTCTGACGGACACCGGGCGAGCGGCGCGCCGGCGCCGGACACGTCGGTTGACGCCGGGGAAGGCCCGGCGCACGCCAGGGCGACCAGCCGGTTCTCCGGGGAGTCGCATCGGGCGGCGGGGAGGAGGATCCTGCTCCTCCCCGCGGTCGACTGCCGTGCCGATCCCCGGATCAGACGTGTCCCGCCCGTTCCGGTCCCCGCTGCCGGGAACGCGCCGCGCGGCGCTCGTCGCCGCCACGGCGCTGCTCGCCGCGCTCGCCGCGCTGGCCGCCGCGCTGCCCGCCCGGGCCGAGGCCGCCCCGGCGGGATCGCGGCCGGACTTCGACGGCGACGGCTGCGCCGGCCTCGCCGCGGCCGCGCCCGCCGCGACCGTCGGCGGCCGGAAGGGCGCCGGGTGCGTCGCCGTGGTGCACGGCTTGCCGAGCGGGCTGCGGACGAGGACCCGGCAGGCCTTCAGCCAGAACACCCCCGGCGTGCCGGGCACCGCCCAGAAGGGCGACCTGTCCGGCCGCGGCACCCGCCTCGGTGACACGAACCGCGACGGACGCGCCGACCTGGCCGTCGGCGCGCCGGGGGAGAACGCCGGTGCGGGGTCCGTGCGGACCTTCCGCTCCGGTCCCGCGGCGGTGGTGACGTCCGGGGCAGGGACGGCGGTCCCCGGCCGCACCGTCCTCGGCGCCGCCGGGACCGGCGCGCGGCTCGGGCTGGGATTCGCCTACTGAACGGCTCCGTCTCGGGCGGACACTGAGGGTCCGTAGGACCCGTTGCGGCAAGAACCCGTTCGTCGTGCTGTTCCCGTGCCGCAACGGGTCTCCTGTTGTCTGCCTACTTGTCATGCACGCGAGGGTCGGTGTTCAGCGGGCGGACCGTCCGGGCGGCGAGCTTCGCAGTGTTCGCAAGAGGCCAGCGAGGCAAGGGAGTTCGCCGATGACCGGAGAGAACGGGGCCGTATCGCCCGACCGTCGCCGCTTTCTGACCGCCGGTGCCGCGGTGGTCGGGGCCGCGGCCTCCGCCCAGCTGTGGCTGCCGAACGCCGCCCGCGCCGCCGAAACCCCGCTGCCCGACGGCGTGTTCAGCCTCGGTGTCGCCTCCGGCGACCCGCTGCCGGACGGTGTCGTGCTGTGGACCAGACTCGCCCCCGACCCGCTGAACGGCGGCGGCATGCCCGACCGGGCCGTGCCGGTGGAGTGGCAGGTCGCCGAGGACGCCCGGTTCCGGAAGGTCGTCCGCCGGGGCACCGCCCAGGCCCGGCCCGAGTACGGGCACAGCGTGCACGTGGACGCGCGCGGCCTGCGCCCGGGCCGTACGTACTGGTACCGCTTCCGCACCGGCGGGCAGCTCTCGCCCGTCGGCCGCACCCGCACCGCGCCCCACCCGCACCGCTCCGGCGGCACCCTGCGGGTCGCGCTCGCCTCCTGCCAGAACTGGCAGCACGGCTGGTTCACGCCGTACGCCGACATGCTGGACCAGGACCCGGACATCGTGCTGTTCGTCGGCGACTACATCTACGAGTCCGCCCCGTCGGCGACGGCCGTGCGCCGCCACGAGGGCACCGGCGAGCCGTACTCCCTGGCCCAGTACCGCAACCGGTACGCCCAGTACCGCACCGACCCGGACCTGGCGGCGATGCACGCGAACGCGCCCTTCGTCGTCACCTTCGACGACCACGAGGTCGACAACGACTTCGCCGGCGAGATCCCGCAGGACCCCGACAAGCAGCCGCACGACGCGTTCACGGCCCGGCTGACCGCGGCCTACCAGGCGTACTACGAGCACATGCCGGTCCGCGCCACCGCCGTCCCGAACGGCCCGCACATCCGGATGTACCGCCGCCTGGAGTTCGGCCGCCTGGCCCGGCTCAACGTCCTCGACACCCGGCAGTACCGCAGCGACCAGGCCACCAGCCAGGCCGGCGCCCAGGACCCGAAGCTCACCATGCTCGGCGCCCGGCAGAAGCAGTGGCTGCTGGACGGACTGCGCCGCTCGCCCGCCCGCTGGAACCTGGTCGCCTCGCAGATCATGATGGCCGAGACCGATCTGCTGGTCGGCGAGGGCAAGCAGTGGTTCTACGACGCCTGGGACGGCTACCAGGTCGAACGCAACCAGTTCCTCGAGGAGTTCAAGCAGGTCCGCAACCCGGTCGTGCTCACCGGCGACCGCCACCTGACGATGATCAGCGACCTGAAGGAGGACTTCGCCGACCCGGACTCCGCCGTCGTCGGCGCCGAGTTCGTCGGCACCTCCATCTCCAGCAACGGCGACCAGGACCAGGACGCCTTCCGCAGGGAGTGGGACCCGCGCAGGGCGGACAACCCGCACTGGAAGCTGCTCGACGCCCACCGCGGCTACCACCTCTTCGACGTCCGCCGGGACGGCATCGACGCCCAGGTGCGGATCGTGGACACGGTGCGGCGGCCGACGGCGACGCCGAGCACGCTGGCCCGGCTGCGGGTGGAGGCGGGCCGGCCCGGCGTCGAACTCGTCTGACGCGGGCGCGGTCCGGACGACCTCGCGCGGGGGAGCCTGGGACTCATCCGCGTCCCAGGCTCCTCTCAGCGCTTCCTCAGCGACGTCTCCTACCGTCCCGTGACCATGGAGACGGACCGCACGAGAGACGAAGCGCCGGTGAGCGCCCCGCTGCCCGCCGGCACCCGGCTGCTGCACATCGGCCCGCACAAGACCGGGACCACCGCCGTCCAGGGCGCGCTGTTCGCGGCCAGGGACCGGATGCCGGCGTACGGCGTGGAGTTCCCGGCGCACAGCAGGCACCCCATGGAGGCCGCGCTGGCCGCCTGTGCCCGGCCCGCGATGATGGGCGACACCGTGCCGACCGGCCGGCACTGGAAGCGGCTGCTCGACCAGGTGGCGGCCACCGGCGAACGCACCTCGGTGGTCAGCAGCGAGTTCTTCGCCGACGCCGGGGACGGGGCGACCGTCGCGCGGATCGTCGGGCAGCTCGGCGGCGACCGGGTGCACGTCCTGGTCACCCTGCGGCCGCTGACGCGGATCATGCCCTCCCAGTGGCAGCAGTACGTGCAGAACGGGCTGCGCATGGGCTACGAGGAGTGGCTGGAGCACATGCTCCGAAAACCCCCGTACGAGAAGCCCACCCCCACCTTCTGGCACCGTCACCGGCACGACCGGCTCATCGAGCGGTGGGCCCGGGCCGTCGGCCCGGACCGGGTCACCGTCGTCGTGGTCGACGACCGCGACCGGGACGCCCTGATGCGCACCTTCGAGGCGCTGCTCGGACTGCCCGGGGGCCTCCTGCAGCCCGTCCCCGACACGGCGAACCGTTCCCTCACTTACGCCGAGGCCGAAATGCTGCGGAATCTCAACCGGGAATTCCGCGGCAACGGCCTGCCGGACGAACTGTATTCCGCGCTCGTGCGCAAGGGCGCGGTTCCGCACCTGAAGAACACGTGCGCCCCGTCGCCGCAGGACGCGCGGATCGGCACGCCCGCCTGGGCCGTCGAGGCCGCCGCGGCGATCGGCGCCCGGACGGCCGCGCGGATCGGCGGCACGGGCGTACGCGTCGTCGGCGACCTGGGACTGCTGTCCCTCGCCCCGCCGCCCGCCGACCCGGCGCCCGGCCGGGCGCGCCTCGCCCCCGAGGCGGCCGCCCGCGCGCTGTACGGGGCGCTGGCCGCGGCGGCGGCCGGACCCGCCGGGACGCGCGGCGTTCACCGGACGCCGTCCAGGGAACTGGTCAAGGTGCTCGGCCACCGCTGTCTGAAGCGGCTGCGGCGGCGCTGAGCCGTCCTCATGTCACGCTCGGCAATGCCGGATTCCTGTGGATTTACTCACAGCAATCAGCGGGGCGTTCCCGGAACCGGCTCACCGGTCACCGGGAACCAAGGTGAATGGCAGGTTGCGCGCACATATGCGGCGGAGGACGCTCACCTTGCACTGCGGTAACCACAAGTGGGACCATTTCCAGGTTCCCTGTCGCCCCAAGGTAGGTCACCTGTGTCCCAGCACATAGCCAAGCCCCGTACCACCGCAGTGATCCTGGCCGGCGGTACCGGTCAGCGCGTGGGTCTGTCGATCCCCAAGCAGCTGCTGAAGATCGCCGGCAAGGCAGTCATCGAGCACACCCTGACCACCTTCGAGAAGGCCGACTCGATCGACGACGTCATCGTGCTGATGGCACCGGGCTACGTGCCGGACGTCGAGAAGATCGTCGCGAAGGCCGGGTTCAAGAAGGTCTCGCGGATCATCGAGGGCGGCGCCACCCGCAACGAGACCACCGAGCGCGCCATCGCCGCCCTCGGCGAGGGCCTGGCCGAGGGCGAGGACCTCAACGTCCTCTTCCACGACGCCGTGCGCCCCCTGCTGTCGCAGCGCGTCATCGACGACTGCGTGGCGGCGCTGGAGCGCTACCAGGCCGTCGACGTGGCGATCCCGTCCGCGGACACCATCATCGTCACCCGCACCCACGGCGAGGACGGCGAGTTCATCACCGAGATCCCGGACCGCTCCCGCCTGCGCCGCGGCCAGACCCCGCAGGCCTTCAAGCTGTCCACGATCCGCAGGGCGTACCAGGTCGCCTCCGGCGACCCCAACTTCCAGGCCACCGACGACTGCTCGGTCGTGCTCAGGTACCTGCCGGACGTGCCGATCCACGTGGTGGCGGGCGACGAGTACAACATGAAGGTCACCCAGCCCGTCGACGTCTTCATCGCCGACAAGCTCTTCCAGCTCGCCTCCACCGCCGCGCCCGAGCAGAACGGCGAGGAGGCCTACCGCGAGCTGCTCACCGGCAAGACCCTGGTGGTCTTCGGCGGCTCGTACGGCATCGGCAAGGACATCGCCGAACTCGCCGAGTCCTACGGCGCCACCGTGTACGCGCTGGGCCGCTCCACCACCGGCACCCACGTGGAGAACCCGGAGGAGGTCGACGACGCGCTGTCCAAGGCGTACGCCGAGACCGGGCGCATCGACTACGTCGTCAACACCGCCGGCGTGCTGCGCATCGGCAAGCTGGCCGAGACCGACAACGCCACCATCGAGGAGGCGCTGAAGGTCAACTACCTGGCCCCGGTGCAGATCGCGCGTTCCTCCTACAAGTACCTGGCCGAGACCAAGGGCCAGCTGCTGCTGTACACCTCCAGCAGCTACACCCGCGGCCGCGCCGAGTACAGCCTGTACTCCTCGACCAAGGCCGCGATGGTGAATCTCACCCAGGCCCTGTCCGACGAGTGGGCCGCCGACGGCATCCGCGTCAACTGCATCAACCCCGAGCGGACCGCCACCCCGATGCGCACCAAGGCCTTCGGCCAGGAGCCCGCGGGCACGCTGCTGTCCTCCGAGGCCGTGGCCCGCACCTCGCTGGACGTGCTGCTGTCCGAGCTGACCGGCCATGTCATCGACGTCCGCCAGCAGGACCCGACCGCCGCCGCCGGCAAGGCCTCCGGTTTCGAGCAGGCGCTGGCCTCGGTGCTGGACCGTCAGAACGGCATGTAATATCGACGGTAAGACGGTAATTAGACCTCCGTAATTCAGGCCTCTGCGTTCACCCGTTAACCGGGTGTTCGCCGGGGCCTGAATCCGTACATCCGCAGATCGTTCACAAAGCAGCCGCATTCCACAACAAAACCGGCAATCCCCTCCGACGAGCAGGTTCTCCGTGATATCCACCGCTATTCGCGTCGCCCGGGTGGGCAGCGCGGCCGAGCTGGCCGCGGCGGTCCTCATGATGCTGGGCTTCCCCTGCCTCATGCTGGCCGCGCTCGTCCCGAGCGTTCCCGCCTTCGCGGCCGCGGCCGCCGTGACGTACCTGGCGGACCACTATCTGCACCGCAAGGGCAGCTACCTGATCAACCGCCTCAGCAAGGTGCGGGCCGGCCTGTCGATCCGCTTCCTGATCCGGCAGCTGCTGCTCATCCTGCTGCTGGCCCGCCTCTCCCTCGCGGACGACCTGATCTCCTACGGGGCGATCGCCTGCTTCATCGCCTTCTACGGCCTGCAGGCCCCGCACGGCGCGCTGGTCACCCTGATCCGCAACCGCCGCCGGATGCCGGTCGCCACCCGCAACGTCGACCTCAAGTCGCGCATCCGCATCCCCGACGCCCCGCCGCGCCGGCTGCTGCACCGCTCCGCCGAGAAGATGCTGCACCTCGACCTCGCGGCGGTCGCCGGCGTCCTGGTCTCCGCGGCCACCGGCTCGGCCGTCGCCGGCTTCGCCGGCATCGGCGTCACGCTGGTCCTCGGCGGGCTGTACGTGCTGGCGCTGACGCCGTACGTGCGCGGCCGCAGGATCCCGCCGAGGGCCGAGACGGTCCTGGCCGCCGTCGACGACTGGCTGCGCGAGTACCGGCCGGAGACGGTGCTGTACTTCTCCGGCTCCAAGGACTCCGCCTACCAGGTCAACATGTGGCTGGAGACCATGGAGCAGCTGGACACCCGGCCGCTGATCATCCTGCGCGAGCGGGTCATCCTGAACAACCTGGCGCCCACCACGGTCCCCGTCATCTGCGTGCCCGGAGGGGTGCACCTGATGAACATGGACCTGTCCACGGTGCGCGTCGCGCTGTACGCGGCGAACGTCGGCAAGAACATCCACCTGCTGCGCGTGCCCACCATGAAGCACGTCTTCATCGGCCACGGCGACAGCGACAAGCTCGCCAGCGTCAACCCGTTCAGCAAGGTCTACGACGAGGTGTGGACCGCCGGCCGCGCGGGCCGCGACCGCTACGCCATCGCCGACGTCGGCGTGCGCGACGACGACATCGTCGAGGTCGGCCGCCCGCAGCTGGCGCCGATCCGGACCTGGCAGGGCGTGCCCGAAGGCCGCATCCCGACGGTCCTGTACGCCCCCACCTGGGAGGGCTGGGACGACAACCCCGGCAACACCTCGATCCTGCTGGCCGGCGAGAACATCGTCCGCCGCCTGGTGACGGCCGACCCGCCGGTGCGCGTCCTGTACAAGCCGCACCCCTTCACCGGCACCCGCAGCCCCCAGGCCAAGGCCGCCCACCAGCGGATCACCGCCCTGGTGGAGAAGGCCGCCGCCGAGCGCGCCGCCGACCCCCGCTTCACCGCCGACGCCGCCGCCCAGGCCGCGGCCAGGGCGGAGCTCACCCGCATCGAGGCGCGGATCGCCGAACTGGTCGGCGTGGGCGACAAGGGCCGCGACGAGGCCGAGCTCACCCGCGACGGCATCGTCGACGTCCGGCGGCACGAGGAGATCGCCCGGCTGCGCGCCGAGTGGAACACCGCGTACTGGCGCTCCTTCCCCAGCTGGGAGCACCGCGTCATCACCGGCGCCGAGCCGCGGCTGTACGACTGCTTCAACGTCTCCGACGCGATGGTCTCCGACATCTCCAGCGTGGTCTCCGACTTCATCGCGAGCGGCAAGCCCTACGCGGTCACGGACTCCGCGGAGCTGGGCGAGGAGGAGTTCAAGCGGCAGAACACGGCGGTGCGCGCCGCGGTGATCCTCACCAACAGCGCGGCCGAACTGGGCGGACTGCTCGCCGCGGTCCGCGACCCCGCCGCCGACCCGCTGGCCGGGGACCGCAAGGAGCTGAAGCGCTACCTGCTCGGCCCGGACGAGCCGAAGTCCATCGACCAGTTCAACACCGCGGTCGCGAACCTCGCGCTGAAGGCCGAGACCCGCAACCTCGGCCAGCAGTCCCGGATCACGGCCGGCGGCCCGGACGTCGAGCTGGCGGACGCGCTGCCCGGGCAGCGGACGTCGGGGATCGGCGACGCGGACGGAGTCGCCGCGGGCTGAACCGCCCGCACCGCCCAGGGCCCGGCCCCCGAGGATCACTCCCGGGGGCCGGGCCCTTTCCCGTGCCGGACCACGCCCCGTGTGAGGTGAATCACGGAATCGTGTGTTTGAGGCAACCTCTTCCTTCGATCATCTGTCTGAACGAATAGCGAACAAGGAGATACGGGGGGAATTCCCCGTGACGAGGGGGAAACGTGACCGTGACGCAGCCTGATGTCTCCGTGGTCATCGGGGCGTACGAGGCGATGCCGTACCTGGTCGAGTGCCTGGCGTCCGTCGAGGCGCAGACCATCGACCCGACGCGCATCGAGGTCATCGCGGTGGACGACGGATCGACCGACGGGACGGGGGAGTATCTGGAGGAGTTCGCCGCCCGCGCGCCCATGCCGGTCACGGTGGTCCGGCAGGAGAACTCCGGCGGCCCCAGCGGGCCGCGCAACGTCGGCCTGGACAAGGCGGCGGGACGCTACGTG
Organism: Streptomyces glaucus; assembly: GCF_039533365.1. Taxonomy (NCBI): domain Bacteria; kingdom Bacillati; phylum Actinomycetota; class Actinomycetes; order Kitasatosporales; family Streptomycetaceae; genus Streptomyces; species Streptomyces glaucus. The sequence goes on along the minus strand of NZ_BAAATK010000010.1, from coordinate 147,687 downwards.
TTCTTCCTCGACGCCGACGACCGGCTCGGCCCCGAGGCGCTGGAGCGGATGGTCGCCATGGCCGACCGGGCCGGCACGGACGTGGTCCTGGGCCGGGTCGAGGGCGTCAACCGCAGCGCGCCGAAGTCGATGTGGGGCAGGACGCTGGAGCGCACCGACGTCTTCTCCTCCAACATCAAGTTCACGCTCAGCGCGCAGAAGCTGTTCCGCCGCGAACTGCTCACCCGGCACGGCATGCGGTTCGACGAGTCGCTGTTCACCGGCGAGGACGCGCTGTTCACCATGGAGGCGTACCTGCGGGCGAACGGCGTCTCCGTGATCGCCGACCACACCTGCTACTACCTGGTGGGCCGCGACGACGGCAAGCACGTGACGAAGAGCGGGAGTTACACCCTGCGCTTCGACTCCGCGCGCGCCCTGATGGAGCTGATCGCCGAGCACGTCCCCGCCGGGGACCGGCGCGACCTGCTCATGGTGCGGCCCTTCGTCGTCACGCTGCTGCCGCAGTTCGGGCCCCGGTACCTCAAGGACGACGAGGCGGTCCGGCGGCACAAGCTCGAACTGGCGAAGCCGCTGATGGCCGCCTACTGGTCCGAGGGCGTCGCCCGCCGCCTGAAGGTGCACGAGCGGCTGCGGCTGCACCTGGTGGCCGAGCAGCGGGCCGACCTCCTGGAGGACGTCGTGGAGTTCGTCCGGGCCAAGAAGCAGGCCCCCGCCCTGCTGGAGAAGGGCGGCCGCCGCCTCTACCTCGTCTACCCCCACTTCCGCGACCGGTCGGCGGGCGTCCCCGACTCGGTCTACCTCGCCGGACCCCGCGAGGCCCGCGCCTTCCCGGGCTACCGCGAGACCCCGGTCGACTCCTTCCTGCGCCGCGCGGTCCGCAGGGCCCGCCGCGCACTGCCGTCCCGCGCCGGCACACCGGGAGGCCGGGCCGCGGCGGCGTGACGGCGGCGCCCGCGGACGCGGGCGGCCGGTCCCCGCCGGCGGCTCCGGCCGCCGCCTACCGGTGCTGCGGCGTGCCCGTCTCCTGGCGCTGGCCCGGGATCTCCGAGGCCGGCCGCCTCGCCGTCCGCGCCCGGTGCTCCCGGGCCGCCGCGCACAGGGCCCGCACGGCCTGCCCGAAGCGCTGCTGGGACGGCGGCTCGGCCGGTCCCAGCAGACGGCGCGCCAGCTCGGCCCGCGCCGCGGCGAGCCGGTCCCGCTCCGGGTGCCGGACCGTCTCCAGCAGCCGGGCCACCCCGGCCGCGTCCGGGGTCAGCACGGTCGCCGCCGCCACCGTCGGGAAGGTCTCGCGGAACACCTCCTCCGCCAGGCCGCTGGTGTTGGCCACCGCGTACGGCTTCCCGCTCGCCAGGAAGTCGCTGATCACGCTGGAGACGTCGCTGATCAGCAGGTCGGCCTGGTTGAAGCAGGAGTACAGCGCGGGCCGGGCGTCCGTGACGATCTGGTGCTCGCCCGCCGGCAGCGAGGCCCAGTACGCCTCCTCCCAGGCGGCCGTCGCCCGCGCCACCGCCTCGGCCCGCCCCGGCTCCGGCGCCGACTGCAGCAGCATCCGCTCCGCCTGGTCGGCGCCGGCCCGGAAGACGGCCGTGGTGAGCCGGTCCAGCTCCGCCGTGCGCCGGGCCAGTTCCCCGCCGTCGTCCGGCCGGGTCCCCGCCCGCTCCCGGTTCGCCGCCCGGATCAGCTCCCGGACGCGCAGATCGGCCGCCCCGGCCCGCGGGTCCACCGACCCGGTCAGCGGATGCGGCTTGTACAGCAGCCGTACGCCCGGGTCGGCGAGCAGCGCCCGGACCAGGTTCTCGCCGGCCGCGATCAGCGAGGTGTTGCCGGGGTTGCCGTCCCAGCCCTCCCAGGTCGGCGCGTACAGCACCGTGGTGTACGGGCCGGCCGGCGGGCCCGCGTACGGCCGCACGGCGTCCAGCTGCGGCCGGCCGATCTCCACCACGTCCTTGTCCTCGACGCCCACCTCGGCCAGCGCGTACCGCTCGCGCGCCGCCGGACCGGCCACCCACACCTGGTCGTAGGCCTTCGCGTACGGGTTGCAGGAGGACAGCTTGTCGCTCTCGCCGTGGTTGACGAAGGCGTGCTTGATCGTGGGGATGCGCAGCACCTGCGAGGTCTTGCCGGAGTTCGACGGGTGGATGAGGACCTGGAGCGTGGAGTGCTCCAGCCGCATCAGGGTGGACACCTTCGGCAGGCAGACGACCGGGATGTCGGTCGCGGCGATCCGCTGCACCATGAAGCGCTCCCGCAGGACGACGACCGGCCGGGCGTCCAGCCCGGCGAGCGGCTCCAGCCACATGTTCGCCTGGTACGCGGAGGAGGTCCCGCCGGAGAAGTACAGGCCCACGGTCGGCCGGTACTCGGCCAGCCACGCGTCGAACCAGTCGAGGACCTCGCGCTCCCCCGCCGGGCGGCGGCCCGGCAGCAGGCGCAGCAGCAGCGCGCCCAGGCCGGTCAGCGCGAGGAGGAGGGAGAGGGCGAGGCCCAGGGCGCCGTACCGCGGCGCCCCGGTCGCCGCCGTGGCCAGCAGCCCGGCCGTCGCGGGCAGGCCGAACACCAGCAGCCGGTGCCCGGGGCGGCGCAGCAGGACGGGCGGGGCGGGGGACAGGCGCAGCGCCGAGGCGTCGATGTTCCGGGTCACCACCGGCAGGGTGCGGGTGCGGCGGACCAGGACCCAGACCGCCTGGATCGCGCAGTGCAGCGCGTAGCAGGCGAGCAGCGCGGCGACCAGCGGCGCGTACGCCCGCTCCCGGTCGTGTTCGCCGAGCCGCAGCAGGCCGATGACGAGCAGCAGGTCGCGCAGCACGTGCCGGACCGTGATGTCGGCGTGCGCCTTGGCGAACAGCGCCAGCACGCCGCGCTGCCACCGGTGCAGCACGCCCTCGGCGGCCAGGGAGCAGGCGGTCGCGGCCAGCAGCAGCGGCAGGTGCGGGACGAGCGCCCCCACGGCCTGCCCGGCGCAGGCGGCCGCCGGCACCGCCAGGGCGAGCGCCCGCCCGAGGTCCCGCCCGAGGTCCCGCCCGCGGAACGGCCGCGGACCGGGCGCCTTCGCCGGGACGTCGGGCGAGGGACGCGGGGCGCACCGCCCCGGCGCGGCCGGCGGCGCGGTGCGGCCCGCCGCGGGCGGTTCGCCGACGGGAGCCGGTACGGGCTGGCGGCGGCGCCTCGCCGGGAAGCGCCGGTGGGGGAGGGGTACGGGCACTGCGGTCGCTCCAGGGTTGTCGCAGAACAGGCGCCCGGGTTAACGCCCGGCGACCTCCGGACGACACGCGCGTGTCCCGGAACCCTGGAGCGACCGGACCGTGCCACCGGAGGCAGCCCGCCGCCGGCGGGCCCCTTCGCGCCGAAGTCCGCTATCCCCGTTTCGCCCGCAGCGCCCGCCGCAGCGGCCGCCCCACCGCCCGCCTGGCCCGGCGGTACACCGAGACCGGTCCGGGCGCGCTCGCCCTGTCGGCGGTCCTGGCCCGCGCCAGCTCCCGCTTCAGCTTGGCGTTGTCCGCGGAGAGCTGGGTGATCTGGCTGTGCAGCCAGCCGAAGCGCGCGCCGAGCGAGGCGGGGTCGTTGTCGATCCAGGGGCGGATGCCCGGCGGGAAGGACAGCGACCGCATGCGCTTGTCGAAGGCCGCGCCCCCGTCGCCGTGCGTGAAGGTGTTCTCCAGCCCGTTCTTGTCCAGGAAGGCCGTGAACCGCTCGAACCGCTCCTGGTGGTTGCCCGTCAGCGCGCCGAAGTCGGCCTCCTCGTACAGCCGCGCCGGGTCGACGTCCTCGGGCAGCCCGTCGATCCGCCGGTGCGGGATCTCGAAGTACCGGCACAGCTCCAGCGTCCGCGAGTCCCCGCACAGCACGGTCGCGGGCGTGCCCGCCAGCAGCGCCGCGATGTTGCCGTGGATGCGGGAGCCGAAGGAGAAGTCGAAGTCGCGCAGGTCGTCGATCCAGGTGATCGGGTCGATGTAGACGCGGACCTTGTCCTCCCGGTACATCGGGTGGTCCGGGTGCGTCGGCATCGCCGTGACGCGACCGTTGGGGTCGGACAGGTCGCGCCAGTGCAGCTGCCGGGCGTCGCTGAGGTTCTGGCCGATGAAGCGCAGGTTCGGGTAGCGCTCGTGGGTGCGTGCGATCACCCGGTCCAGGCCCTGCTTCTGCACCGCGTTGTGCGAGCCGTTGATCGCGATCCGCGCGTTCGCGGTCAGCTCCGGCAGCCGCTTGTGCACGGCCAGTTCCCTGCCGTACAGGAACAGCGACGGACAGCCGATGATCTCGACGTCCCGGAAGCCCATGTCCTTCAGGTACTTCTCGGTGAACTCGCCCCGCACCCCGATCGACGCGCTGCGGTCCAGCACCGCCGAGACGAAGGCGCGCACGGTGGGCTCGATCGGCTTCAGCCGCGCCGGGTCGTAGTTCAGCCCGGTCTGCGCGCCGGTCCCCAGCACGATCACCGGGATCCGCAGCTTGCCGATGAGCTGGGTCAGCCGCTTCAGCTGCGGCTCGAACGACGGCCGGAACGCGTTGGCGAGCGGCACGACGAAGGCGTCGTACTCCTCGTTGATCCGGCCCGCCGCGGCCACGTTCGTCCGGATCCCGTTCGAGACGACCTCGGTGCCCGGTGTCTCCAGGATCTTGTGAGCGGCGTCACTGAAGATCAGGTTGCCGGAGTTGGTGGCGATGACGTCCCGGTGGAGGGCCTGCTCCACGGGCACGACGTCGTAAGGGCTCTTCCCCGACCGGAGGAGGACGCGCTTCGGAGACCGCGCGCGGCGAACGTGATGATCTTTGGGTGGCACGGTATTCAACATAAGTTTGTGCGGACTTTGATTTCTATAAGCAACCAGTACAACCTTTTTGCCGTACGCGAAGCGTGAACGGACGATGACGGTCCGGGTGTCCGGGGACTGGACCGACGCGCGGCCCACGGTCCCCCTCGCGTAGATTGCGGACGGGGCGACGCATACGGACATGAGGGGAAAGAGCACAGGTGGCAGGGGCACGGCAGGCCGTGAACGAGGCGCGCAGGATCGTCGTCAAGGTCGGCTCCTCGTCGCTGACCACCGCGTCGGGCGGCCTGGACGCCGACCGCGTGGACGCGCTCGTCGACGTCCTCGCCAAGGTCCGCGGCGGCGGGGAGAAGGAGATCGTCCTGGTCTCCTCCGGCGCGATCGCCGCGGGGCTCGCCCCGCTCGGCCTGCGCCGCCGCCCCCGGGACCTGGCCCGCCAGCAGGCCGCCGCCAGCGTCGGCCAGGGCCTGCTCGTCGCCCGCTACACCGCCTCCTTCGCCCGCTACGGCGTCCGCGTCGGCCAGGTGCTGCTCACCTCCGACGACATGAGCCGCCGCGCCCACCACCGCAACGCCTCGCGCACCCTCGACAAGCTGCTCGCGATGGGAGCCCTCCCGGTCGTCAACGAGAACGACACCGTCGCCACCGACGAGATCCGCTTCGGCGACAACGACCGGCTCGCCGCCCTCGTCGCCCACCTCGTCCACGCCGACCTGCTGGTGCTGCTGTCCGACGTGGACGGCGTGTACGACGGCGACCCCGGCAGGCCGGGCACGTCCCGGATCGCCCAGGTGCGAGGGCCCGCGGACCTCGCCGGCGTGGAGATCGGCAGCGCCGGCAAGGCCGGCGTCGGCACCGGCGGCATGGTCACCAAGGTCGAGGCGGCCCGCATCGCGGCCGCCGCCGGCATCCCCGTGGTGCTGACCAGCGCGGTCCACGCCGCCGACGCCCTGACCGGCAAGGACACCGGCACCTACTTCCACCCCACCGGCAAGCGGTCCGCCGACCGGCTGCTGTGGCTCCAGCACGCGTCCACCCCGCAGGGGTCGCTGACCCTGGACGACGGCGCCGTACGGGCGGTCGTGGAGCGCCGCAAGTCGCTGCTGCCGGCCGGGATCGCCGCCGTGCAGGGCGACTTCGCCGCCGGGGACCCGGTCGAGCTGCGGGACGGACGGGGGCGCGCGGTGGCCCGCGGGCTCGTCGGCTTCGACGCCAAGGAGATCCCCCGGCTGATCGGCCGCTCGACCCGGGAGCTGGCCCGCGAGCTGGGCCCCGCGTACGAACGCGAGGTCGTACACAGGGACGACCTGGTGATCCTGCACCCGTAATGGACCGAAACGTCCCCGCACCGGTGGTGGACGTTCCGCAAAACCGCCCCGCGACTGCGCGCGGCCTGCTCAACTTTGTCACAGGGACACGATCCGACCGACCCCTTGGGTCGGCCTGTGCGTAAAGGAGGCCGTCGTGAGACGAGTGCACCCTGGGGCGCCAGCGTCCCGCGGTGGTACCGGCTTCCGCGCGGCCGGCGAGGAGCGCGCGCTGACGAGCGTCGCGGCCGGGAACCGGTTCGAGCGCGGTGACGGCGCCGAGGCGGACGGCGCCGAGGACCGGCGGCCCGGCGGCTCCGCGGACACCCCGCGCCTGTGGCACGTCACGCTCAGCGTCTCCGGCCGCAGGGCCCCGCTCGCGGAGGTCCGGCGGGCCCTGGAACAGCTCGCGCACGACCATCCCTTCCTGCTGACCAGCAGGTACGCGGGCGACCACGCGGAGATCCGCTACTGGGAGGAGGCCCGCGACCTGCACGACGCCGCCGCCGTCGCCCTGCGCCTGTGGGGCGAGCACCGCCGGACCGCGGGACTGCCGCCCTGGGAGATCGTCGGCCTGGAGGTCGTCGACCGCGCGACCTACCACCAGCGCGTCGCCGAGGGGTGCTGCCCCTCGCCGGCGACACCCGTGGGCGTCCACCCCTTTTGAGGGGGTCCGGGGCTTCGGTGGTGCCCGGTCCCGATACGGGCGGCCCGTCCGGGTGTGCGGCGGCTCCGCGGCGCTCGTCTCGGGGTGTGGGACGACCGCTGGACGCGCTTCTCCGGCGCACTACCCTTCCCTCATGACCACGCTCCTGCCGCACGACTCCATGTCCCCGGTCACCCGTGCCGCCTACCGTGCCAAGGCCGCCGCGGCCTCCCTCGCGCCGCTGTCCCGGGCGCAGAAGGACGACGCGCTGCTCGCCGTCGCGGACGCCCTGGAGGTACGGACGAGCGAGATCGTCGAGGCCAACGCCGAGGACGTCGCCAAGGCCCGCGAGGCCGGCACCGGCGAGGCCGTCGTCGACCGGCTGACGCTCACCCCGGAGCGGGTGCGCGCCATCGCCTCCGACGTCCGGGACGTCGTCGCGCTGCCCGACCCGGTCGGCGAGGTGGTCCGCGGCTCCACCCTCCCCAACGGCATCGACCTGCGCCAGGTCCGCGTCCCGCTCGGCGTCGTCGGCATCGTCTACGAGGGCCGCCCGAACGTCACCGTCGACGCCGCCGCCCTGTGCCTGAAGTCCGGCAACGCGGTGCTGCTGCGCGGCTCGTCCTCGGCGTACCGGTCGAACACCGCGCTCGTACGGGTGGTGCGGGACGCCGTCGGCGGTGCCGGGCTGCCCGCCGACGCGGTCCAGCTCGTCCCCGGGGAGAGCCGCGACAGCGTGCGCGAGCTGATGCGCGCCCGCGGCCTGGTCGACGTGCTGATCCCGCGCGGCGGCGCCTCGCTGATCAACACGGTCGTCCAGGAGTCCACGGTCCCGGTCATCGAGACCGGCACCGGCAACTGCCACGTCTACGTCGACGCCGACGCCGACCTCGACATGGCGGTCGACATCCTGATCAACTCCAAGGCGCAGCGGGTGAGCGTCTGCAACGCCGCCGAGACGCTCCTCGTCCACCAGGACATCGCCCCGGAGTTCCTGCCCCGCGCCCTGGACGCCCTCGCCGACGCCGGGGTTACCGTGCACGCCGACGAGCGGGTGATGGCGTACGCCAAGGACTCCAGGGCGACCGTCGTGGCGGCGGTGCCGGAGGACTGGGAGACCGAGTACCTGTCGTACGACATCGCCGCCGCGGTCGTCGACTCGCTCGACAAGGCCGTGGAGCACATCCGGCTGTGGACCTCCGGCCACACCGAGGCCATCGTGACCCGCTCGCAGCAGGCCGCCCGCCGCTTCACCCAGCTGGTCGACTCCACCACGGTCGCCGTGAACGCCTCCACCCGCTTCACCGACGGCGGCCAGTTCGGCTTCGGCGCCGAGATCGGCATCTCCACGCAGAAACTGCACGCCCGGGGGCCGATGGGCCTGCCGGAACTGACCAGCACGAAGTACATCGTCACCGGGGACGGGCACGTACGGCGCTGAGACGGCCGGGACGGCGGCCGCGGGGACGGGCCGGGGGCGTGGCGGGCCGCGGGAAAACCGTCTCATCAGGCGGATGAATTTCCATACCGTCTGCCCAAAATGACCCCCCAGGTCTACTCTGGATCCGTGCCGGAGGACGTGGGGGGCACGCCGTTCCCTGACGGTTGGATGCCCGACGACGACCACGACCGCGGGGTGTCGGACGAAGAGTTCGCCTCCGTGGTCTTCGACGAGGCCTTCGTACGCGCGGCCGCGGTCCACGAGCCGACCGCCGTCGAACGCCTCCTGGCCGCGGCCCAGGCCAGAGCCGAGGCAGCCGAGGCGGAGGCCCGCCGGACGCACGGCAGAGGCGAGCGGTACGACGACGGGTGCGGCGCTTTCGGCCGTGACCCCGACGACGACCTGGACGACCCCGACCTCCTCGACGACCACCGCGGCGCCCCGGGCCCGTACGGCAGGCCGGTCCGCTGGCACCGCCCCGTCGCCTGGATGCTGGCGCTCGTGATGGGCATCGGCATGGTCGCGCTGGCCTTCGCGGCCGTCTACCGCGGCGCCTCCTCGGGCAACAGCCGGGACCAGGTCCCGGCGCCCGCCTCGACCGGCCTGGAGCAGGGCACCGGGGCGGCCCCCTCGGCCTCCGCCGACTACTCCCAGCCGGCCGTCTCCGTCATCCCCCGCAGCCCCTGACCGGAACCGCCGCGCCGGCCCGCGAACCCGGTGGGGCCCGTCGGAACTTGGCGTGCACCAGGGCGTTTACCGGAGCCGCCGGGGACCTACTCTGAAGACATGGGAGGGCCTGGAGACCCGCCCGAGGGGACACCCGAGGGCGCCCCCTCAGGTGGAGAGGACGAGTACCGATCCGTCGTCTTCGACGAGTCGTTCGTCCGCGCTGCCCGCCTCCAGGAGTACTCCGCCCAGGAGCGCATGGCCGACCACGCTCCCGCCGTGCGCCGCCGTCCGCCCCTGCGCCGGGGGCTGTCCCGGCAGGCGCTGGTCCTGTTCCTGCTGATCGCCCTCGCCTTCGTCACCGCGATCTACATGGGCGTACGCAACCCCTACCAGAGCCCCGCCGCCCGGGAACCCGTCGGACCCCTGCGGATGACGGTCGTCCCGCTCGCCCCCCGGGACACGGTCCCCGGCGCCGCCGATGCCGAGTACCTGTACGCGCACAGCCCCGCCGCGCGGTTCCGCGTCGGCGCCGAGGGCGTACCGCTGCCCGCCGCGCGGCGCACCGCGCACTTCTCGGGCGATCAGGTGCTCACCGCGCTGACCACCGCCAAGGACTACATCGTCCGGTCCGCGCTCGATCCGGAGGTGCTCACCGGCGGCGAGGTCCGCTCCGTCCGGGTCCTCCTCGACCCCGACCAGCTCGACCAGTTCGACCGGAGCTTCGAGCGTCCCGCCGCCGACGGGCGGCACGCACCCACCGGGTGGCTGGTCCGCTTCGATCCCTCCCGCGCCGAACTGGCCGACGGCGAGATCCGCGCCGACGGCACGCTGCGGGTCGCCGAGAGCGACTCGTCCACCCTCGAGGTCACCGCCGACCACACCTTCGTGTACGCGCTCCGGCCCGCCGGCGACGACGAGGCGGAGTCGTCGCTGTTCACCGTCCGGCGCGAGCTGCACTTCCGCTTCGACCGCACCGACCTGCGCCTGCACCAGGCCCAGCTCGTCCTCTCCCACGTCCGGGCCGGGCCGCTCTCCTGCGCCGAGGACTCCGCGAACCACCTGCGGCCCCTGCTCGCGCACCAGACCGCCGAGGCGGGCGGCCCCGCCGGCACCGACCCCTATGCCGCGGACGGCGTCACGGCCCTGTGCGGCGCCCTGGCCCCGAACGCCCAGCCGAGGGTGTGAGCCGGCGCCGGAGCGCCGGCCGGCGCCGGGGCGTGCGGTCCGGGCCGAGGTCCGTGCCGGGGCCGAAGGAGCGCGAGCCCGTCGGCCGCTCGGGCCCTGCGGCCCGGGGAGACGGGCGCACGGGTGCGGTCAGGCGCCGTCCCCCGTCGGCCGGCCGCCCGGCGTGTCCGGACCCTCCGGCCCGTCCGACGCGTCCGGCCCGTTCGGCGCGTCCGGCCCGTCCGGCGGCTCGGGAGCCGGGTCCGAGCCCGGGCCCGCACCCGTGGAGCCGCCGAAACCGCCGAAACCGCCGAAGCCGCGCCGTACCCGGTCCCCGAGGTCCCCGGCCCCGCCGGCCAGGTCGCTGACCAGCTTCATCAGCGGGTCCTTGGAGTTCCTGACGTGGGTGGTGTAGCTGTTCGCCGACTCCCGGAAGGCGTCCCTGACCGAGGTGTCCTTGTCCTCCGCGCGCCGCGCGTAGTGACCGTCCATGATCCGCTGGTGGTCGCGGGAGGCGGCCCATCTGCTCAGCTCCGCCGCCCGCACGGTGGTGAACGGGTGCGAGCGCGGCAGCACGTTGAGGATCTTCAGCACGGAGTCGCGCAGGTCGCCCCCGGCCTCGTACTCCTCGGCCTGCGCCAGGAACGCGTCCACGTTCATCTCGTGCAGGTGGTCCCCGCCCGCGATCTTCATCAGCGCGCGCAGGGAGGCCTGCAGGTCCTGGCCGACCAGCAGGCCCGCGCGGTCCGCGGACAGCTCCGACTTGCGGAACCACTCGCGCAGCGCCGTCACGACGGCCATGACGGCGAGGTTGCCGAGGGGGATCCAGGCGACCCGGACGGCGAGGCTGGTCAGGAACAGCAGGATCGTCCGGTAGACCGCGTGCCCGGACAGCGCGTGCCCCACCTCGTGCCCGACGACCGCCCGCATCTCGTCCTCGTCGAGCAGTTCGACGAGGCCCGTGGTCACCACGATGATCGGCTCGTCCAGGCCGATGCACATCGCGTTCGGCTGCGGGTCCTGGCTGACGTACATCGGGGGGACCTTCTCCAGGTCCAGGATGTAGCAGGCGTCCCGGAGCATGTCGTTCAGGTGGGCGAACTGCTGGTCCGAGACGCGCACCGAGTCGGACAGGAACAGCAGCCGCAGACTGCGCTCGGGCAGCAGACCGCTCAGGGCCTTGAACACCGTGTCGAAGCCGCTCAGCCTGCGCAGCGCCACCAGGGCGGAGCGGTCGGCCGGATGCTCGTAGGCACGCGAGGAGATCCCGGGGAAGCGCCTGCGCCGCCTGCCCGGCGCGTGCCCCCGCCCGGTGTGCTCGTGGCCGTCGGACATGTCTTCCCCCAGGTGCGTGAGTGATCCTCTGCGGTTTCCCGTGCGGCCCTTCGCACCCCCGGAGCGGAGCCCGGGCCCGGGCGGGGATACGGTGGACGGGCAGTACACCGAAGGAGACCGCGCCATGGAGCACCATCCCCCCGCCGCCTGGCTCGCCGAGGCGGCGAGCGCCGCCGGACAGCAAGGGCCGGGGAACCTGCTCCGGGTCGTCCTGATCGTGATGGTGCTGGGCTGCGTGCTCACCGCGTGGTTCCTGCTGCGGGGCTACAGCCGGAAGGACGACTGACGCGACCGGAAAGTTCCCCGGCGGCCGGGATCCCGGCCACCGGACGACCGGAGCGCCCCGGGCGCCGGCCGGCCAACGGCGGAGTCGGCGTGATCGCCCGCGCGAGCCCCGCATACGATGAGCCGACGTCTTTATCCCGCCCACACGCGATAGGTCCTGCCGAAGATGAGCTTCCACAGCACCGCTGCCCAGCTGGTCACCCTCGCCGCCGAGGGCCAGGAGCACGGCGGCAACCACGAGAGCCTCAACCCCTACCTCACCGGCGGCGGCGCGCTCGTCGTCCTGCTGCTCATGCTGTGGATCACCACCCGCTTCAACCGCGACCGCTGAATCCCCCCGGGCACCCTTCCGGGGGCGCCCCGAGGGGAACTGGCGGCCGAAGCCCCCGGGCCGGGCCGGTAGGGTCTGCACGCATGGGAGAGCAGGACATGCCTACCGGTCCGGCGAACGACATGGCGAACGAAACGCCGAGCGACACACGGCACCACCCGGCGCCCGCCCGCGCCACCGGTCCGGGCAGGAGCCCCGCGACGCCGGGCAGGCGCCGCCTCGGCGTCATGGGCGGCACCTTCGACCCGATCCACCACGGGCACCTGGTGGCGGCCAGCGAGGTCGCCGCGCAGTTCCACCTCGACGAGGTGGTGTTCGTCCCGACCGGGCAGCCGTGGCAGAAGAGCCACCGCGACGTCTCCCCGGCCGAGGACCGCTACCTGATGACGGTGATCGCGACCGCCGAGAACCCGCAGTTCTCGGTGAGCCGCATCGACATCGACCGCGGCGGCCCCACCTACACCGTGGACACCCTGCGCGACCTGCGCGCCCTCAACCCGGACACGGACCTGTTCTTCATCACCGGCGCCGACGCCCTCGCCCAGATCCTCACCTGGCGCGACTCGGAGGAACTGTTCTCCCTCGCGCACTTCATCGGCGTGACCCGTCCCGGGCACCACCTGACCGACGCCGGCCTGCCGGAGGGCGGCGTCTCCCTGGTCGAGGTCCCCGCGCTGGCCATCTCCTCCACGGACTGCCGTGCGAGAGTCGCCAAGGGCGAACCCGTCTGGTACCTGGTGCCGGACGGAGTCGTGCGCTACATCGACAAGCGCGAGCTGTACCGCGGCGAGTGAGCCGAGAGGGGCACCGGTGAACGACCGATACGACGCGGGGTACGGGGGCGACCAGTACGAACTCGTCGGCTACGACGAGTACGGCCGGCCGGTGTACCGGCAGGTCCCGGCACAGCAGCCCCCGACCCAGGCGTACGACCCGTACGCACAGCAGGTACAGCAGGGGCAGCAGGGATACGCGTACGACCCGTACACCACGGGCGTCCCGCAGCCCGCCCAGCCGTACGCTCCCTACGACACCACCGGCCAGGAACAGCCGTACGACCCGTCCTACGGCTCGTACGACCCCTACGCCCCGGGCGCCGCCGGCACGCACGCGGGCGGCGCGGCGGCGCCCCCGTACGACCCCTACGGAGAGACCGCGGCCGACGGCCCGCAGCCCCGGACCGCCGAGCGGACCGCCCACATCCCGCAGCAGGCCGGTCCGCCCGAGCAGCCGGGGAGCGCCGACCGGGCCGAGGCGGAGCACCCCACCGGGGCGGACTACCGCACCGAGCAGTTCGCCTTCGTCGAGGAGCCGGACGGCGACTCCGAGGACGTCATCGACTGGCTGAAGTTCACCGAGAACCGCACCGAGCGGCGCGAGGAGGCCCGGCGCCGCGCCCGCACCCGGCTCGTCTCCCTCGTCGTCGTCCTCGCCCTGGCCGCGGCCGGCGGCGTCGGCTACCTCTGGTACGCCGGGAAGCTGCCCGGCTCGTCCTCCGGCGCCCGGACGGGCACCGCGACCGCCGCGGGCGCCCAGAAACGCGACGTGATCGTCGTCCACCTGCACGACACCAAGCGGGGCGGCACCTCCACCGCGCTGCTCGTCGACAACACCACCACCAAGCGGGGCACCACCGTCCTGCTGCCCAATTCCCTCGCTCTGACCAGCGACGACGGCACCACCACCACACTCGCCGAGTCGGTCGAGGACGACGGCTCCGACGGCACCCGCGACGCGCTCGACTCGGTCCTCGGCACCGACATCCAGGGCACCTGGCGACTGGACACGCCCTACCTGCAGAACCTCGTCGACCTCGTCGGCAACATCGACATCGACACCGACGCCGACGTGCCCGACCCGGACGCCGGGAAGAAGGGCGAGGCGCCCCTGGTGAACAAGGGCGAGAACCAGACCCTCAGCGGCAAGATGGCCGTCGCCTACGCCACCTACCGCGCCCCCGGCGAGGCGCCGAACGCCCAGCTGGAGCGGTTCGGCCAGGTCATGCAGGGCGTGCTGCGCAAGATGACCTCCGACCCGGGCGCCGCGACGACCACCGTCCAGACGCTCGGGCAGATCCTCGACCCGTCACTGACCGACAAGGACCTCGGCACCTTCCTCGCCGGCCTCGCCGACCTCGCCAAGGGCGGCGACTACCGGACGGCCCTGCTGCCCGTCCAGGACGACGGCACGCTCAGCGCCGAGGCCGGCGACGGCATCGTCAAGGACGTCCTCGGCGGCACCGCCCACAGCCCCGACCAGGACGCGGCCGTCCGGGTCTCCGTGCGGAACGCCAGCGGTGTGAAGGACAACACCGAAAAGGCCCGCGTCGTGCTCCTCAACGGCGGCTACACCTTCCTGGAGGGCGGCACCGCCTCCGCCGCCCAGGCCACGTCCCGGGTCACCTACGCCGACGAGGCCGACAAGGAGAACGCCACCGAGGTCGCCAAGACCCTGGGCCTGCCCGCCGGCTCCGTCACCCAGGGCGAGATCTCCGCGAACGCGAACGTCGCGGTGGTCCTCGGCCAGGACTACGAGCCCTCGTCCTGACGGGCCCGCGCCGAGCGGCGCCCGGGCCGCGGCGTGGACCGCGTCACGCGCGCGTGACGCGGTCCACGCCGCGCGCCCCCGTAATCACCTGGGGCCTTCGCGGCGGTCGTGAGACCCTTGAAGACAAGTGACCTCCGACCGAAAGCCTTGTAGTGACCGCAACCGACCGCTCCCTCCAGCTGATCAACACCGCCGCCCAGGCGGCCGCCGACAAGCTCGCGCACGACGTCATCGCCTACGACGTCAGCGACGTGCTGTCGATCACGGACGCCTTCCTGCTGGCCTCCGCACCCAACGACCGCCAGGTCAAGGCGATCGTCGACGAGATCGAGGAACGGCTCCTGAAGGAACTCGGCGCCAAGCCGGTGCGCCGCGAGGGCGACCGGGAGGCCCGCTGGGTCCTGCTCGACTACGTCGACATCGTCGTCCACGTCCAGCACAGCGAGGAGCGGGTCTTCTACGCCCTGGAACGGCTGTGGAAGGACTGCCCCGAGATCGAGCTGCCCGCCGACGCCCGGGCGACCCGCGGCAAGGCCGAGGAGCACGCCAAGCTGCAGGCCGCCGAGGAGGCCGCGGACCTGGGCGGGGAGTGGCGGTGAGCGCCACCGGCGAGGTGACCCCCGGGAAGCGGGGCCGGGGCCGCCGCATCATCCTGTGGCGGCACGGCCAGACCTCCTGGAACGTCGAGCGCCGTTTCCAGGGCACCACGGACGTCCCGCTCACGGAGACCGGCGTCGCCCAGGCCCGCCGCGCCGCCCGGCTGCTCGCCGGCCTCCGGCCCGACGCCATCGTCGCCTCGGACCTGCAGCGGGCCGCGGACACGGCCGCCGAGCTCGCCGCGGTCACCGGCCTGGACGTCACCCTCGACGAGGGCCTGCGGGAGACCTACGCGGGCGTCTGGCAGGGGCTGACGCACGAGGAGATCATCGCCCGCCACGGCGAGGAGTACGCCACGTGGAAACGCGGCGAGCCGGTGCGCCGCGGCGGCGGCGAACTGGAGACCGAGGTCGCCGACCGCGCCGCCCCCGTGGTGCTCCGGCACGCCGAGAAGCTCCCCGAGGACGGCACCCTCGTCGTGGTCAGCCACGGCGGCACGATCCGCACCACCATCGGCCGCCTCCTCGGCCTGGAACCCCACAACTGGGAGAGCCTCGGCGGCCTCACCAACTGCTGCTGGTCCGTCCTCGGCGAGGGCGCCCGCGGCTGGCGTCTGCTGGAGCACAACGCCGGCACCCTGCCGGAGCCCGTGCTCGGCGACGACGACTGAGCGACGCGGCGGACCCGGACCCGGATTTCACTTTCCGGCAGGTCGCAGGCTAAAGTTCTTCTTGTTCGCCCCGCCGAGCGGGAAGAACACAAGGGGCTATAGCTCAGTTGGTAGAGCGCCTGCATGGCATGCAGGAGGTCAGGAGTTCAATTCTCCTTAGCTCCACTCAGGTCCACGGATCGGCACTTCGTCGAAGTGCCGGAGAGCGTGCGATCGTGGAGATTGTTCGATGATCCCGTCCCCCAGGGGGCGGGATTTTTCGTGACCGCGTCCATCGCCACGCCGGCCGTCGCGGCCGGCGGCCACGGCCCCTCCCGCCGCTCCCCGAGGAAGGCCGTGCGCCGCGCCGCCCCCTCGTCGTCCGGCGCGCACCGGCTCGCCCGGCGAGACGGTCCGGCCCGAGGGCGCGGCGGACGACGGCGGTCCGCTCGCCACCGTCACCCGGTTCGGCCGGCCGGCCGGCGTCGCGGTGTCCGGCACACTGTTCCGAACCGGCTCGAACCGGTCGGGGTCTTTCCGGCGTACACCTCCGCGGAGGCGTTGCCGGCGCGCACGTGCGCGCCGGCCGGTCCGGTCGCGGCCGGAGCCGTGTCCGGACCGGTACGGAGACGTCGCTGACCGTGTCGGTCCGGCCGTGGCAGAATCAAACGGCCGGAAGGGGGCGCGGCCCGACGGGAGGGAGTAGCGATGCCTGCGAGCATCCCACAGGAGGTCGATCACCTCCTCGACGCAGCGTTGGAACAGGACGCCTTCACCCGTCTCAGCTGCCCTTCCTGCGGTTCCGCCCATGTGGCCCAGGTCCTCGGCGACAACGGCGGGATCTCCTACGTGTGCACGGCCTGCGGCCACAACTGGAGCTGACCGATGGGTGCACACAGGCGGAAGTGCGACTGGTGCGGCAGCGGCACGCCGATCGTCC
This sequence comes from Streptomyces glaucus, assembly GCF_039533365.1. NCBI lineage: Bacteria > Bacillati > Actinomycetota > Actinomycetes > Kitasatosporales > Streptomycetaceae > Streptomyces > Streptomyces glaucus. Next base: position 131,001 of record NZ_BAAATK010000010.1, on the reverse strand, counting down.
GCGACATGGAGCCGATCAATCCCGACTACCAGTACTGGTGCGAGGAGTGCGCGCGGGCGCTGATCATAAAGGGCGACCCCATCGAGACGTACCGCGAGCTGGAGGGCGAGCCGATCTACGGCCGGCTCCTCGAGGAGCACTGCACCCTCAAACGCTTCTACTCGTTCGTCACGGCCTGACCGGGACACCGCGAAACGACATCAAGGGCGAATCCGGACGGAACGGAAACGATTTGGTGTTGGACCCCGTGGACCGTGTAATGTTGGCGTCGCCGCCGGGGAAACCGGAAGGCAAGGTCGACAGGCGGTTCAACCGCCTGACCGCAAGGGGCTATAGCTCAGTTGGTAGAGCGCCTGCATGGCATGCAGGAGGTCAGGAGTTCAATTCTCCTTAGCTCCACAGAAATCGAAGGCGGGTCATCCGATCGGATGGCCCGCCTTCGACGTGTCCCGGGGCGTGCGCGTACGCCCCGGGACGGCGGGCCACCCGGGCAGGATGGTCCGTCACCGGGGAGCGCTCGGCGGCCCAGGGCGCGGCGGCCGCGGGCCCGTGACGCCCACGAAGAGCATGAGCAGGCCGGCCAGGGAACCGAGGCCGATCAGGCCCGCGCCGCCGGTGACGCCGAGCGAGAAGGGGACCGCCGCGGCGACCGGCTCGGTGCGGTCGAGCACGATCCTGGTGGTGATGTGCGGCAGCGGGAACGCGAGCGGGGCGGCCGCGGTCGTCCGGTGGACCGCCCGCCCGGGGATCCGCCGGCGCGCGGTGAGGGCGATCCGGTCCTGCGCGACCGGACCCCGGATCACCGGGCAGCTGAGCGAGACGAGGCAGAGCACGCCCGCCGGAAGCGCGTCGCCGGGCGCTCGGGGCCTGCGGTACCCTAGCGCCATGCGTGCCGTACGCCTTCTGCTTAGCGGGCCGCGCTGAACAGTCCCGACCCCCGCGCATCGGGTGGCCGGAATCGGCGCGGCGTCCCCTCCTGTGCGAGGGGATTTTTCATTTCCGAAACGGCGCAGCCGCTGGCAGAGACGATCGATGGAGCTTTGAGGATCATGAGCGAGACGAACCCCGCTGCCGCCGCCGAGGCAGCAGCGCCGCACCGCTACACGGCCGCCATGGCAGCCGAGATCGAGGCACGCTGGCAGGACTTCTGGGACGCGGAGGGCGTCTACGAGGCGCCCAACCCGAGCGGTGACCTGGCGGGCGACGCCGAGCAGGTCGCCAAGCCCAAGAAGTTCATCATGGACATGTTCCCGTACCCCTCCGGCGCGGGTCTGCACGTCGGCCACCCCCTGGGCTACATCGCCACCGACGTGTTCGCCCGGTTCCAGCGGATGACCGGCCACAACGTCCTGCACACCCTGGGCTTCGACGCCTTCGGCCTGCCCGCCGAGCAGTACGCCGTGCAGACCGGCACGCATCCGCGCGTGTCCACCGAGGCCAACATCGAGAACATGAAGTCCCAGCTGCGCCGGCTGGGCCTGGGACACGACAAGCGCCGGTCGTTCGCCACGATCGAGCCGGAGTACTACAAGTGGACCCAGTGGATCTTCCTGCAGATCTTCAACTCCTGGTACGACCCCGAGGCGCGGAAGGCCCGCCCGATCTCCGAGCTGATCGCCCAGTTCGAGTCCGGTGAGCGCCCCGTGCCCGGGCACACCCGGGCGTGGAGCGAGCTGAGCGCCGCCGAGCGGGCCGACGTCCTGGGCGAGTTCCGCCTGGCGTACGCCTCCGACGCGCCGGTCAACTGGTGCCCCGGCCTGGGCACCGTCCTGGCCAACGAGGAGGTCACCGCCGAGGGCCGCTCCGAGCGCGGCAACTTCCCGGTCTTCAAGGCCAAGCTGCGCCAGTGGAACATGCGGATCACCGCCTACGCCGACCGGCTGCTGGAGGACCTGGAGGAGCTGGACTGGCCCGAGGCCATCAAGCTGCAGCAGCGCAACTGGATCGGCCGCTCCGAGGGCGCCCGCGTCGACTTCCCCGTGGACGGCGAACACATCACCGTCTTCACCACGCGCCCGGACACCCTGTTCGGCGCCACCTACATGGTGCTGGCGCCCGAGCACCCGCTGGTCGAGAAGGTCACCCCGGCCGCCTGGCCCGAGGGCACCCACGAGGTGTGGACCGGCGGCCACGCCACCCCGACGGAGGCCGTCGCCGCCTACCGCGCGCAGGCCGCCGCCAAGTCCGACGTGGAGCGGCAGGCCGAGGCCAAGGACAAGACCGGCGTCTTCACCGGCGCGTACGCCACCAACCCGGTCAACGGCGAGAAGATCCCCGTCTTCATCGCCGACTACGTCCTGATGGGCTACGGCACCGGCGCGATCATGGCCGTCCCGGCGCACGACAGCCGCGACTTCGCCTTCGCGCGCGCCTTCGAACTGCCGATCACCTGCGTGGTCGAGCCGGCCGACGGCCGCGGCACCGACACCTCGACCTGGGAGGACGCCTTCGCGTCGTACGACGCGAAGATCGTCAACTCCGCCAACGACCGGATCAGCCTGGACGGCCTGGGCGTCACCGAGGCCAAGGCGCGCATCACCGCATGGCTGGAGTCCACGGGCATCGGCGAGGGCACCGTCAACTACCGGCTGCGCGACTGGCTGTTCAGCCGCCAGCGCTACTGGGGCGAGCCCTTCCCGATCGTCTACGACGAGGACGGCGTCGCCCACGCCCTGCCCGAGTCGATGCTGCCGCTGGAACTGCCCGAGGTCGAGGACTACTCGCCGCGCACCTTCGACCCCGACGACGCCGACACCCAGCCCGAGACGCCGCTGTCGCGCAACGAGGACTGGGTCAACGTCACCCTGGACCTGGGCGACGGGCCGAAGAAGTACCGCCGCGAGACCAACACCATGCCCAACTGGGCCGGTTCCTGCTGGTACGAGCTGCGCTACCTGGACCCGCGCAACGGCGACAAGCTGGTCGACCCGGAGATCGAGCGGTACTGGATGGGCCCGCGCGAGGGCCTGCCGCACGGCGGCGTCGACCTGTACGTCGGCGGCGCCGAGCACGCCGTGCTGCACCTGCTGTACGCGCGCTTCTGGTCCAAGGTGCTGTACGACCTGGGGCACGTCTCGTCGGCCGAGCCGTTCCACAAGCTGTACAACCAGGGCATGATCCAGGCCTACGTCTACCGCGACAGCCGGGGCATCGCGGTGCCGGCCGCCGAGGTGGAGGAACGCGACGGCGCGTACTGGTACCAGGGCGAGAAGGTCACCCGCCTGCTGGGCAAGATGGGCAAGTCCCTGAAGAACGCGGTCACCCCGGACGAGATCTGCGCCGAGTACGGGGCCGACACGCTGCGCCTGTACGAGATGGCCATGGGCCCGCTGGACGTGTCCCGGCCGTGGGACACGCGCGCGGTGGTGGGACAGTTCCGGCTGCTGCAGCGGCTGTGGCGCAACATCGTCGACGAGGCGACCGGCGAGGTGACGGTCGTCGACGCCGAGCCGGCGGAGGAGACGCTGCGTGCCCTGCACAAGGCGATCGACGGGGTGCGCGCGGACCTGGAGGGCATGCGGTTCAACACCGCCATCGCCAAGGTCACCGAGCTGAACAACCACCTGACCAAGACGGGCGGACCGGTGCCGCGGTCGGTCGCGGAGGCGCTGGTGCTGCTGATCGCGCCGCTGGCCCCGCACATCGCCGAGGAGCTGTGGCGCAGGCTGGGCCACACCGACTCCGTCGTCCACCAGGACTTCCCGGTGGCCGACCCGGCGTACGTGGTCGACGAGACCGTGACCTGCGTGGTGCAGATCAAGGGCAAGGTCAAGGCGCGGCTGGAGGTCCCCCCGGCCATCTCCGAGGAGGAGCTGGAGAAGGTGGCGCTGGCCGACGAGAAGGTCGTCGCCGCGCTGGGCGGAGCCGGGATCCGCAAGGTGATCGTGCGGGCGCCGAAGCTGGTGAACATCGTTCCGGCGTAGACGCGGGGCGGCGCCGGTCCTCCGGGGTCCGCGGTCGGGGTGGTCCCCTACGGGCAGGTTCGGGGTTTTTCTGGAACTCCGGACCTGCCTGCCGCGTTTACCGTGGAGGAGCGGCGCGACGGGCGCCGCGACGGGCCCAAGGGCCGGAGGAGGAGCCTCGTGGAAGCAGCGATCACCGTCTTCACCCTGCTTTTCCTGCTCTTTCTCGCGCTCGGCGGGTACGCCACGGTGAAGGCGGTCGGCGCCGCCAAGCGCGGCGTGGACCGCACGCTCACGCAGGCCCGCCGCACGGTCGAGGACCACACCCTGCGGGCCAAGTCCTTCGCCCAGCCCGGCCCGGCGGGCGAGATCGCCCAGCTGCGGCTCAAGCTGCGGACGTCGATGCGCGCCACCCAGGACGCGTTGCACGCGCGGGTGACCGAGGACGAGTCCCTCAAGGAGTCCCTGGCCCTCTTCGAGCGGCTCAGCGCGCACGGGCACGACCTGGACGGCGAACTCAGGCGCCTGGAGTCCGAACCGGACCGGGCCGCGCTCGCCGAGCGCCTGCCCGGACTGCGGGAGCGGACCGAGCGCATCGTCCGGTCGGCGGACTCCCTGCGCTGGGCGGCCCGCGACCGGGCCCGCCGCTTCGCCGACGACGACCTGGACACGCTGAGCGCGCAGATCGACGTCGAGGCGGGCGCCCTCAGGCACTGGACGGAGACGGACCAGCCGGCCACGCCACCCCCGTGGCCCGAGGCCCCGGCCGCCGACGGCCCGGCCGCCCGGCGGACCCGGCCGCAGACCCCGGAGCCGTCCGCGGCGGAGGAGCCGACGCGGCCCGCCCTCACACCGCCCGATCCGCGCCCCGCCCACCCCTGGCAGAAGAAGACCCGCCCTGAGAGCACGACTTGAGCCCCCCCGGCGGCCCGGCCGACGGAGCCGGGCTGCCGCACGGGCGTCACGGCAGGTAACCTCCAGCTCATGTCCCGCCATGTCGCGATCGTCACCGATTCAACGGCCTACCTGCCGGCCCGGACGACGGAGCGCCACGGCATCACGACGGTGCCCCTGACCGTGGTCTTCGGCGACCGGGCACTGGAAGAGGGCACCGAGATCTCGACTCGTTCGCTGGCCCAGGCCTTGCAGAAGCGACGACCGGTCACCACCTCCCGTCCCAGCCCCGAGCTCTTCGCCGAGACCTACCGCAAGGTCGCCGAGTCCGGTGCCACCGGCATCGTCTCCCTGCACCTGTCCGCGGAGCTCTCGGGCACCTACGACGCGGCGGCCCTCGCGGCGCGCCGGGCGCCGGTGCCGGTGCGCGTCGTGGACACCGGGATGGTCGCCATGGCACTCGGGTTCTGCGCGCTCGCCGCGGCGGAGGCGGCGGACACGGGCGGCACGGTCGACGAGGCCGTCACGGCCGCGGAGAAGCGGGCCGCGGGCACGGCCGCCTACTTCTACGTCGACACCCTCGACTTCCTGCGCCGCGGCGGCCGGATCGGCGCCGCACAGGCCCTGCTCGGGTCCGCGCTCGCCGTGAAGCCGCTGCTGCAGCTGAGCGGTGGCCGGATCGAGCCGCTGGAGAAGGTGCGGACCGCGTCGCGGGCGATCGCCCGCCTCGAGGAGATCGCGGCCGACCGGGCGGGCGGCGCCCCGGTGGACATCGCGGTCCACCATCTCGCCGCTCCGGACCGGGCGGCGGCCCTGGCGGACCGGCTGCGGGCACGGGTGCCCGGACTGGCCGAACTGCACGTGAGCGAGGTCGGAGCGGTGATCGGGGCGCACACCGGGCCCGGACTGCTGGGAGTGGTGGTCTCGCCGCGGTGAGGCCCGGTCCGGGAGCGGTGCGTGTGGCCGCGTGGGCCGTGGGCGCCGGGGGGCGGGCGCCGGGCCGTGGGCACAGGCGCTGCGGGCGCGGGACGGGCCGGTGGGGCGGGCCGGTGCGAGGCGTCGCGGGTGACGGCAGGCGTCGTGGGGCGGTGCAGGGTCGTGGGCCGGTGTGCGGGCGTCGTGGGCCGGTGTGCGGGCACGGTGCACTCGTACGGGTGACGGAGTTGTCCACAACCGGGCGGTGATCCCCGGGAACCGAGCAAGATCATCGCGAGTGTGCCGATGTGCCCGATCCTCGTGGCATGGCACTTCGATCACGTTCCCACATGGCGGCTGCGACCAGCGGTCCGGGCCGCGGACCCGCGTCCGACGGCCGTACCCGTCACCGCCGACGGCCCCCCGCCCACGGCCGGCCGCGGCACCGTCATGCGTCGGCGGAGGAACTGCGCCGACGCGCACAGGTGATCTTCGCCGAGCGGGCCGGGGAAGAGCGGGAGTCGGGAAAGGGACCGCCCGCGGGGGAACGCCGCGACGCGCCTCCCGTTCCCGCGTCCCCGCCGGAGGCGGAGCCGGCCGGTGAGGGCGGGGGCCGGGAAGGCGGGCTTGGCGGTGTCGCCGCCGTGGCGGACGCCGGAGCCGACCGGAGCGCGGGGGCCTGGCGGGAGCGGGCCGGGCTCGCGCTGCGGGAGCGGATGCCGGTGTGGCTGCAGGCGAGGTGCGGTCTGGAACGGCGGAGCGTACTCGCGCTCGCGGTGGTGCTGGTGGTCGCCGCGGCCTTCGCCGTGCAGCACTTCTGGGCCGGCCGGACCCAGCCCGTGCCGGCGCCCGAGGTGGTGGCGGCGCCCTACGGCGAGCGGGGACCGCAGCACGCGCAGGAGACCGGTGAGGGACCCGCGCCGAGGTCCGCCACCGGCGTGCCGAAGGCCGGGGGGACGTCCGGTGCCGAGATCGTCGTGGACGTCAGCGGCAAGGTCCGCGAGCCCGGGATCCATCGCCTGCCGGCCGGTTCGCGGGTCGCGGACGCGTTGCGGGCGGCGGGCGGGGTCCGGCCCGGCACGAACACCGACGGGCTGAACCGCGCCCGTTTCCTGGTGGACGGCGAACAGGTGATCGTCGGCGCTCCCGCCCCCGGTGCGGGTGCCGGCCCGGGCGGCGCGGTCGCCGGGTCCGCCGGCGGACCGGCCGCCGGCGGCGGGGGCGGTGTGGCGGGAGCGGCACCTGCCGCGCCGATCTCCCTCAACACGGCCACCGCGGAACAGCTCGACACGCTGCCCGGGGTCGGCCCGGTGCTGGCCCGGCACATCATCGACTACCGCACGCAGCACGGCGGCTTCCGCTCCGTGGACGAACTGCGCGAGGTCAACGGCATCGGCGAGCGCCGCTTCGCCGACCTGCGCAACCTCGTACGGCCATGAGGCGCGTCGCTGATCCGCCGGGGCGCGTCACCCCGGCCGGTCCGGGCACGGGCGCTCCCGCGGCCGGTGCCCGGCGGCCGGTTCACGCCGCCTCCGGGAAGCGGCTCGGCGCGGCCCGCCCCCGGCAGGAGGGGCCGACGGACCTCCGCCTGGTGCCGCCCGCGCTCGCCGCCTGGGCCACGGCGGCACTCATGGTGGACGCCCCGCCCGGACGGGTCGCCGGCGTCGTGGCCGTCTGTCTGGCCGTGGCCGGCGTGTCGCTGTCGGCGCGGTGGAGCCGATCGCCGGGCGGCCGGTCCGGCGGGCCGGTGCGGTGGGCGTGGCCGCGGCTCGCCGGGGCCGCCGTGCTGCTCGGCGTCGCCGCGGCCGCCGCCTCCGCGGGGCTGCACGGAGCGGACCTGCGGCGCGGGCCCGTGCCGGAACTGGCACGGCGGTACGCCGCCGTGACCGCCGAGGTCGAGGTCACTTCCGATCCCCGGCTCACCCGTCCCCGGACCGCGGGGGAGCACGCGGCCCCGGCCGCCGTGCTGATCGAGGCGGACGTACGGCGGGTCGAGCGGGCGGACGGGACGGCGGTGACCACGCGGACGCCCGTGCTGATGATCGTGGACGTGGGCACGGCGACGGCCGGCCGTGGTTCCGGGAGGACGCCGGCCCGCGCTACGGGCCCTGACAGGGCGTCGGCAGGGCCGGCGGTTTCTGACGGGGCATCCGCCGGCCCACCGGCCCGCGGTACGGCTGATGGCGGCGCGCCGGCCCACGCGGGCCGGCCGCGAAGCTCGCCCTGGCTCGGTCTGCTGCCGTCCACCCGGCTGCGGGTGACCGCGCGCTCGGCGCCCGCGCTGACGGGCGGGGACCGGATCGCTGCGGTGCTGCGAGTGCGGGACCAGGGCGTGCCGGCCGTGGTGGCGGGGCCGTCGGGGGCGCAGCGGCTGGCGGGGCGGTTGCGGGCCGGGTTGCGGGAGGCCACCGACGGCCTGCCGGCGGACGCGCGGGCGCTGCTGCCGGGGCTGGTCGTGGGGGACACCTCACGCGTCACCCCGGAGCTGGACGAGGCGTTCAAGGAGACCGACCTCGCGCACACGCTGGCCGTCTCCGGAAGCAACCTCACGATCATCCTCGCGCTGCTCCTCGGGCCGCCGGGCCTGGCCCAGCACAGCGAGCGCCGCGGTCTGGCGCCCCGCCTGGGCGTCTCCCTGCGGACCACCGCACTGCTCGGCGGTGTGCTGGCGCTCGGATTCGTCGTCGTGTGCCGACCGGACCCCAGCGTGCTGCGGGCCGCGGCCTGCGGAGCCGTCGCACTGCTGGCACTCTTCACCGGACGCCGGCGGTCGCTGATCCCGGCGCTGGCGACGGCCGTCCTGCTGCTGGTGCTGTACGACCCGTGGCTGGCCCGCAGTCACGGCTTCTTGCTCTCCGTCCTGGCCACCGGCGCCCTCCTCACGCTCGCGCCGCGCTGGAGCATCGCGTTGCGGCGGCGCGGGGTTCCGCCCCGGGCGGCCGAGGCGCTGGCCGCCGCGGCCGCCGCGCAGGCGGTGTGCGCACCGGTCGTCGCCGTGCTGTCGGCGCGGGTGAGCCTGGTCGCGGTGCCGTGCAATCTCCTCGCGGAGTTCGCGGTCGCCCCGGCCACGGTGCTGGGCTTCGCGGCGCTGGCGACGGCTCCGGCGGCGATGCCGGTGGCCGAGGCGCTCGCACGGGCCGCGAGTTGGCCCGCCGAGTGGCTCGCGGGTGTGGCACGTACGGGGGCGGCGCTGCCCGGCGCGGGGGTGGACTGGCCGGGCAGCTGGACCGGGGCGGCGCTGCTCGCCCTGGTCACGGTGGCGGTGCTGCTGGCCGGCCGGCGGCTGCTGGGGCATCCCTGGTGGTGCGGGGCCTGCGGGGTGCTGCTGGTGCTGGCGGTGGTGCAGCCGCCACCGCTGACCAGGGTGGTCACGGGCTGGCCGCCGCCGAACTGGCGACTGGTGATGTGCGACGTCGGGCAGGGCGACGCGATGGTCCTCGCGGCCGGCGAGGGGGCCGGTGTGGTCGTGGACGCCGGACCCGATCCCGTGCTCGTCGACCGCTGTCTGCGCTCGCTCGGCATCACCAGGGTCCCGCTGGTCGTCCTGACCCACTTCCACGCCGACCACGTGGCGGGTCTGCCCGGCGTGCTGCGCGGACGGTCGGTGGGCGCGATCGAGACGACCGGTTTCGAGGAGCCCGCGGACCAGGCCGCATTCGTGCGGAGGGAGGCCGCCGCCCGGCGCGTTCCGGTGACGCGGGCCGGCGCCGGGGAACAGCGGCGCGCCGGGGAGCTGTCCTGGCAGGTGCTGTGGCCTCCGTCGACGCCCCGGCCCGGCGTGAGCGGAACGGCACCTGCACCCGGCCCGGCGCCGGAGCCGGAGGGGCCGAACGACGCCAGCGTCACCCTGCTGGTCCGCACGGCCGGGCTGCGTCTGCTGCTGCTCGGGGACCTCGAACCCCCGGCCCAGCGGGCGCTGGCGAGGTCCCCGGCCGCGGCGGCGCTGTCCGGGGTGGACGTGCTCAAGGTGGCCCACCACGGCTCGGCGTACCAGGACCCGGACCTGATACGCCGTGCGGCCCCGAGGCTGGCGCTGATCTCCGCGGGTGAGGACAACCCGTACGGGCATCCGGCACCCGGCACGGTCGCGGCACTGCGCGCCGGGGGCGCGACGGTGCTGCGCACGGACCGGGACGGGGCCCTCGCGGTCGCGGGCACGGCGGAGGAGCTGCGGGTGGCGGGAGGCTGAGGGCAGGGAGCCCGCGCAGGTGGACGCCGGTCTTTGCCGCCCGGGGCCGAGCACCCGGCGCGGCCGGCCGGCGAGGCGCTGCGCGCGCTGCGCCTGCGGCATGTGCGGACCGTGCCGTTCGGGAATCCGTCCGCCCGTCCCGGAGAGGGATCGTGCCGGGGGCGCCGGACGAGGGGGCGCCCGCGGCGTACCGGGACCGGTCGGCGTCGGACCCGGCGCGGCGTCGCCGGCGGCGCCGGTGCGGCATCCGGACCGGAACGGACGACGCGGACCGCGTCGGCGCCGTCGGCGCTCCGCTCGTGAAACCGCGTCAGCAGCACTGCCTCCGGGCCCTCCGGGCCGTCGCCGGTCGCGCCGGCGAGACTCTCACGGCCCGTCGGAAGGCGATGCCGGCCGGGGCGTCGCGGTGGCGGGACCGTCCCCGGGGCCGGTCCCGGGAGGCGAGCCGTGCCCGGGGACCGGGCCGGCCGGCCGTACCGGCGGGTGCCGGACAATGGCTCCGTGAGCGATGTGAGACATGTGCTGGTGCTGCCCGACCGCGATGCCGCGGAGGAGGCGGCGCGGGCGTTGGGGGAGCGGTTCGGGATCGACGAGGAACCGCGGCTCGTCCGGGACGCGCTGGCCGGCGAGGACGACGCCGAGGACGCGCAGTGGCTCCTCGTCCTGCGGGACGAGGAGGAACGGCTGGACGCCGGTGAACTGGACGAGTTCGCCGCGGAGTGGGACGGATGGCGGGAGGAGCCGTAGCGCCGCCGGGGCGGGCCTGAGCCGGGCGGACCCGGTTCCACGCATCGGCGGCCGCCCCGGGAGCGGACGGACCCCGTCCCCGTTGTCGGCGGCCCGTGGGATGCTTGTCGCGATGGCCAGGAAGACTGCGAACGACGACCCCCTCGCCCCGGTGACCCTCGCCGTGGGCCAGGAGGACCTCCTGCTCGACCGTGCCGTGCAGGAGGTGGTGGCCGCCGCGAAGGCCGCCGACGCCGACACGGACGTACGTGACCTGACCCCCGACCAGCTGCAGCCCGGCACGCTCGCCGAGCTGACCAGCCCGTCGCTGTTCGCGGAGCGCAAGGTCGTGGTGGTGCGCAACGCGCAGGACCTCTCGGCCGACACGATCAAGGACGTCAAGGCGTATCTCGCGGCGCCCGCCGAGGAGATCGTCCTGGTGCTGCTGCACGCGGGCGGGGCCAAGGGCAAGGGCCTGCTGGACGCCGTGCGCAAGGCGGGGGCGCGGGAGGTGGCGTGCCCGAAGACGACGAAGCCGGCGGACCGGCTGGCCTTCGTCCGGGCGGAGTTCCGGACCGCCGGGCGGTCGGCCACGCCCGAGGCCTGCCAGGCGCTGGTCGACGCGATCGGGAGCGATCTGCGGGAGCTGGCCTCGGCGGTCTCCCAACTGGTCGCGGACGTCGAGGGGACGATCGACGAGGCGGTCGTCGGGCGGTACTACACCGGGCGGGCCGAGGCCTCCAGCTTCACGGTCGCCGACCGCGCGGTCGAGGGACGGGCGGCGGAGGCGCTGGAGGCGCTGCGGTGGTCGCTGGCCACCGGGGTGGCGCCGGTGATGATCACCAGTGCGCTCGCGCAGGGCGTGCGGGCGATCGGGAAGCTGTCGTCGGCGCGTGGGGGCCGGCCCGCCGACCTCGCCCGTGAGCTGGGGATGCCGCCGTGGAAGATCGACCGGGTGCGGCAGCAGATGCGGGGCTGGACGCCGGACGGGGTGGCCGTCGCCCTGCGCGCGGTGGCCGAGGCCGACGCGGGCGTGAAGGGCGGCGGCGACGATCCCGAGTACGCCTTGGAGAAGGCGGTCGTCACCATCGCGCGGGCGGCGCGGTCGCGGGGGCGCGGGTAGCTCCGCGAGCCGGGGGACGGCGCCGCGAGTCGCATGAGCCGCCGGCGGCACGGCGGGGCACGTGCGCCGGGGACCGGCACCGGTCCCCGGCCGGGTTCGGTGGCCCGGCGGGACCGTGATCCAGTGGCCAGGGCCGCCGTACGGAGGAGAATCGGATCTGTCAGCCCGGATCGCCAGACAGGGAAAGGTGGCGACGATCATGGCTGAACATCCGCACGCGACGCTGGTCCGCAGGGGCTACGAGGCTTTCTCCCGCGGTGACATGGACGCCCTGCGCGCACTGCTCGCGATGGACGCGACGCAGCACGTGCCCGGCACTCATCCGCTGGCGGGTGACCACAAGGGCCAGGACGCGATCATCGACTTCTACCGGCGACTCGCCGAGGAGACGAACGGGACGATGCGCGTCGATCTGAGCAGCGTCTGCGCCGACGGCCGGGGCCACGTGGTCGGCGTGAGCCGCTTGACGGCCGAACGCCAGGGCAAGCGCCTGGACCAGATGGGGTGCATCGTCTTCCGGGTCGTCGGCGACAAGGTCACGGATCTCGACGAGTGCGTCGAGGACATCGACCACAGCAACGACTTCTGGTCATGACCCCGGATCCCCCCGTACGGGCTCCGGGGCCTCCGTCACGGCGTCCGGGCCCTCCCCCACGCCTCCGGGACCCCCTCGTACGCCTCCCGCTCCCCTCGTAGGACCCGGGATCCTCCCGGTAGGGGAAGCGGAAGGACTCCGCCCACGCCGAAGGCCCCGCCCACCGCCCTGGGGAAGAGCGGAAGGCGGGGCCTTCGGTTCGAGCTGGTGAGCCCGTCCCCGCGTGGCGAACGCAGGCCGCGGACGAACTCGGGGGTGCCGGTCGGGGGCGGATGAGAGAGGGCCCGCCCTGGTCCTTCCAGCGGCCGGATCCGTGCGTACGGGTACGCGCGGATCCGCTCAGATCAAGAAGGGGTTCAGCCCTTGAGCGCGGCGACCTTCTGAGCCAGCGCCGACTTCTTGTTGGCGGCCTGGTTCTTGTGGATGACGCCCTTGGAGACGGCCTTGTCGAGCTGGCGCGCGGCAGCGCGCTGGTACTCGACGGCCTTCTCGACGTCACCCGCGGCGGCAGCCTCACGGGCCTTGCGGATCGCGGTCTTCAGGGAGGACTTGACGGCCTTGTTGCGCAGCCGGGCCTTCTCGTTGGTCTTGATCCGCTTGATCTGGGACTTGATGTTCGCCACGAATGAGCCTCTACAGGTTCTGGCACGGGGCCGCACAGGGTCCCGCACCGGTGATTTCTTGGAGGTGTGCCTCCTGCGGAGAGGGCATGAGACACAGCCACTCAGACTACCAGCGGGCCCATTCGCAGCCCAAACCCGTCCATGCTCCCCACCCGTGGGACCATGGAACCTACGTATCGATCCGACCCGAGACCGCAGACACTGCGGACGCCTCAAGAATCAGGACCCTGCGTGCCCGCGATCCCTAGCCATGTGCCCGAGCCGAGCCGTACCGACCCGGCTCTGATCCGCAATTTCTGCATCATCGCGCACATCGACCACGGCAAGTCCACGCTCGCCGACCGGATGCTCCAGCTGACCGGTGTGGTCGAGCAGCGGCAGATGCGCGCTCAGTACCTCGACCGCATGGACATCGAGCGCGAGCGCGGCATCACGATCAAGTCCCAGGCGGTGCGTCTGCCGTGGGCCCCCACCCACGACCCGGGCAACACGCACATCCTCAACATGATCGACACCCCGGGGCACGTCGACTTCACCTACGAGGTCTCGCGGTCGCTCGCCGCCTGCGAGGGGACCATCCTCCTGGTCGACGCCGCCCAGGGCATCGAGGCGCAGACCCTCGCCAACCTCTACCTGGCGATGGAGAACGACCTCACGATCATCCCCGTGCTGAACAAGATCGACCTTCCCGCGGCCCAGCCCGAGAAGTTCGCCGAGGAGCTCGCCAACCTCGTCGGGTGCGAGCCCGACGACGTGCTCAAGGTGTCCGCCAAGACGGGCCTGGGCGTCGAGGCGCTGCTGGACAAGGTCGTCGCCGAGATTCCCGCGCCGGTCGGCGTCGCGGACGCCCCCGCCCGCGCGATGATCTTCGACTCCGTCTACGACTCCTACCGCGGTGTCGTGACGTACGTCCGGGTCATCGACGGGCAGCTCAACAAGCGTGAGCGGATCCGGATGATGTCCACGGGCGCGACCCACGAGCTGCTGGAGATCGGCGTCAACTCGCCCGAGATGATCGGCGCGGACGGTCTCGGCGTGGGCGAGGTGGGCTACCTGATCACCGGTGTGAAGGACGTCCGTCAGTCCAAGGTCGGTGACACCGTCACCAGCCAGCAGAAGGGGGCCACGGAGGCGCTCGGCGGGTACAAGGACCCCAAGCCGATGGTGTTCTCCGGGCTGTACCCGCTCGACGGGTCGGACTACCCCGAGCTGCGCGAGGCGCTCGACAAGCTCCAGCTCAACGACGCCGCCCTGGTCTACGAGCCGGAGACCTCCGCGGCCCTCGGCTTCGGCTTCCGCGTCGGCTTCCTCGGCCTGCTGCACCTGGACGTGATCCGGGAGCGGCTGGAGCGCGAGTTCGGGCTCGACCTGATCGCCACCGCGCCCAACGTGGTCTACCGGGTGATCATGGAGGACGGCACCGAGCACACCGTCACCAACCCCAGCGAGTTCCCCGAGGGGAAGATCGCCGAGGTGTACGAGCCGGTGGTCCGGGCCACGATCCTCGCGCCCACCGAGTTCATCGGTGCGATCATGGAGCTGTGCCAGACCCGGCGCGGCACCCTGCTCGGCATGGACTACCTCTCCGAGGACCGGGTGGAGATCCGGTACACCCTGCCGCTCGCCGAGATCGTCTTCGACTTCTTCGACCAGCTGAAGTCCAAGACCCGGGGCTACGCCTCGCTGGACTACGAGCCGACCGGCGAGCAGAGCAGCTCGCTGGTCAAGGTCGACATCCTGCTGCACGGCGACAAGGTCGACGCCTTCTCGGCGATCACCCACAAGGACCAGGCGTACGCGTACGGCGTCCGCCTGGTCGCCAAGCTCAAGGAGCTGATCCCGCGGCAGAACTTCGAGGTGCCGGTGCAGGCCGCCATCGGCTCCCGGGTGATCGCCCGCGAGACCATCCGCGCCATCCGCAAGGACGTCCTCGCCAAGTGCTACGGCGGTGACATCTCCCGTAAGCGGAAGCTGCTGGAGAAGCAGAAGGAAGGCAAGAAGCGGATGAAGATGGTGGGGTCCGTGGAGGTTCCGCAGGAGGCGTTCATCGCCGTGCTCTCCAGCGATGACAGCGCGGGGTCGGGCAAGGCCAAGAAGTAGTCGCCCGGCAGTACCGCCTTACCGGCGGTTACCCGGCGAACCGGGTGGAACAGGGGCCCGCCGTACCAAAGTACGGCGGGCCCCTGCGCGTGCGGGCGCCCGCGCTCTGTAGGAAGTGACAGGACGCGGCCCCTTACGCGCGGACCGGTCGCGCTCTACCCTGATCTCCACTCGCTAGTTACTCGTGAGTTAAACAGCCGCCCCTGAGCGACACCACAGCAGGAACCGTCAGCCGCAACTGAGTCAGCCGCACCGTCGCGGGCCCCGGAGGATGTCGTGAGCGACACGCAGACACTGATCGAGAATCGACCGCCGTCCGTGGCGGCCCTCTTCCTGGAGCGCGTGGCGGCCACCCCGGACGCCGAGGCATACCGCTATCCCGTCCCCCCGGCCTCGGGGCAGGGCCCCGACGAGTGGAAGACGCTGACCTGGGCGCAGACCGCCGAGCGGGTCGGCGCGATCGCGGCCGGCCTGATCGAGCTGGGCGTGCGGCCGGAGGAGCGGGTGGCGCTGGCCTCCGCGACGCGGGTCGAGTGGATCCTCGCCGACCTGGGCATCCTGTGCGCGGGCGCGGCCACCACGACGGTCTACCCGCAGACCAACGCCGACGAGTCGGCGTACATCCTCTCCGACTCCGGGAGCCGGGTGCTCATCGCGGAGAACGCCGAGCAGCTGGCCAAGGTGCAGGAGAAGCGCGCCGGGCTGCCCGACCTCACGCACGTCGTGGTCATCGACCCGGCCGGGGCCGAGACCGGCGACCGGGTGCTCACCCTGGCCGAGCTGGAGAGCCGGGGCGCGGCCCGGCTGGAGAAGGACCCCGGCCTGATCGGGGAGCGGGTCGGCGCCATCGCCAAGGACCAGCTGGCCACCCTCATCTACACCTCCGGCACCACCGGCCGCCCCAAGGGCGTGCGCCTGCCGCACGACAGCTGGTCGTACATGGCGAAGGCGATCGCCGCGACCGGGCTGGTCACCGGTGAGGACGTGCAGTACCTGTGGCTGCCGCTCGCGCACGTGTTCGGCAAGGTGCTCACCTCCGGCCAGATCGAGGTCGGGCACGTCACCGCCGTCGACGGCCGCGTCGACAAGATCATCGAGAATCTGCCGGTCGTGCGGCCGACGTACATGGCCGCCGTGCCGCGCATCTTCGAGAAGGTCTACAACGGGGTCGCGGCCAAGGCGAAGGCCGGCGGCGCCGCCAAGTACAAGATCTTCCAGTGGGCCGCCGAGGTCGCCCGCGAGTACGCCAAGGTCACCCAGGACAACTTCCGCCGCACCGGCAACCGCACCGCGCCCTTCGGCCTCTCCGCCAAGCACAAGGTCGCCGACGCCCTCGTCTACTCCAAGATCCGCGAGGCGTTCGGCGGCCGGCTGCGCGCCTGCATCTCCGGCTCGGCCGCCCTCGCGCCGGAGATCGGGTACTTCTTCGCGGGCGCCGGGGTCCACATCCTGGAGGGCTACGGCCTGACCGAGTCCTCCGCGGCGTCCTTCGTGAACCCCGGCGAGGCCTACCGCACCGGCACGGTCGGCAAGCCGCTGCCCGGCACGGAGGTGCGCATCGCGGACGACGGGGAGATCCTGCTGCGCGGGCCCGGCATCATGCAGGGCTACCACAAGCTGCCCGACAAGACCGCCGAGGTGCTGGAACCGGACGGCTGGTTCCACACCGGGGACATCGGCGAGCTGTCGCCCGACGGCTATCTGCGCATCACCGACCGCAAGAAGGACCTGATCAAGACGTCCGGCGGCAAGTACGTCGCGCCCGCCGAGGTCGAGGGCCGGTTCAAGGCGATCTGCCCGTACGTGTCCAACATCCTGGTGCACGGGGCCGACCGGAACTACTGCACCGCGCTCATCGCGCTCGACGAGGCGGCGATCGCCGAGTGGGCGAAGGAGAACGGGCTGGAGGGCAGGCCGTACGCGGAGATCGTGGCCGCGCCGGCCACGGTCGAGATGGTCGACGGGTACGTGCAGCAGCTCAACGCCGGGCTGCAGCGGTGGCAGACGATCAAGAAGTTCCGGTTGCTGCCGCGGGACCTCGACGTCGAGCACGGCGAGATCACGCCGAGCCTGAAGCTGAAGCGGCCCGTCGTCGAGCGGGAGTACGAGCACCTGATCGAGGAGATGTACGAGGGCACGCGCGAGGCGTAGGGAGCGGGCGGACCCGTCGGCGGCGGCGCGGGCGCCGGTCCGGCAGGGGCGGGATCCGGTGGAACGGCGCGGGGCGCCGCCGCCCGTGGGCGAGCGCCCACTGCCCGCCCGGTACCCGCCCCGCCCGGCCGTCCCCGTACAGGCCCCGGCCGGGCCTCCGCGCGGTCCGGCTCGCGCGCAGGGGCCGTCACCGGGTCGGCCCGGTGGCGGCCCGCGGTGCGTCCGGCCCCGCTTCCAGGGCCTGTTTCCGGCCCCCTCGGGAAGTCGCCGTCAGGGACGGCGATCGTCGCGGTGAGCGGGGGACACCGGCCAAATGCTCGAACCTGTCACTCTTTCTGACCATCTTCGAGCACATGTGTACCACTGTTCTCACTTATCGCGGCTCACTTCGGTAACTCGGTGCTCATGGACGTGGCCGGTCTGTCACCCTGTCGGCATCGACTGCGGCGTATCCGTACGAACTGCCCGGGGAGCTGTCCATGAGGGCCATTCCGACGCAACGGGAGACGCCTTCCCGTGCCGCCGAGGTGCCGGAGCCCGCGCCGGGGGCCTTCGCGCCGGCACCCGAGCCGGAGGGAGCCGCGCCGGGAGCGCCCGGTGCCCCCGCGCCGGCGCACGCCTGCGCGCACACCACCACCCTCACCGGCGGCCCCCACGCCCCCGGCGCCGCCCGCGCGCTGGTGCGGGACTCCCTCGCCGACTGGACCGGCCGCGGCCTGCCCGGCGCCGAACACCTCACCGAACGCCTCGCCGACGACGCCCTGCTGGTCGCCAGCGAACTCGTCACCAACGCCGTCGTCCACGCCGGCACCGACGTCGAGCTGACCTGCCGGCTGGAGGCGAGCGGCGCGCTCCTCGTCGAGGTCGCCGACCACCACCCCTCGCGCGCCCCCCGCGGCGGCGACCCCGAGCCGCCCCACGGCACGCCGGAGTACGGGCGCGGCCTGCGGCTGGTCGCCGCGCTGTCGGAGGCCTGGGGCATCACGTACCGCACGGGCACCAAGACGGTGTGGGCCCGGCTGCCCGTCGTGGGCCGCCCGCCCGGCGAGGAGACGGCGGCGTACGCCGGGGAGGGCACCCTGGGGCGCGGGCTCCGGCTGGCCGGGATGCTCGCGCCGGAGCCCTTCCCGCCGTCGAACGCGCTCGGGCGGGGGGAGTCCCGCCGCGCCGGGGGCGACCGGGACTGGCTGGGCCGCGGTGCCCTGTCCTTCCTGGCCGAGGCGTCCGACCTGCTGGCCGGGCAGCTCGACGAGGACCTGGTCGCCGCGCTCACCGGGCAGCTGATCGTGCCCCGGCTCGCCGACTGGTGCGGGGTGTGGCTGGAGGACGAGGCGATGGGCCGCTGGGGGGCCGGGAGCGGGGGAGGCCGGAGCGCGCCCGCCGGGACGCCCGGGCCGCGCCTCGCCCGCGTCTGGCACGGCAGCGAGAGCCGCATCGAGGACCTGCGCCGGGCCCTGGAGAAGGACCCGCCGCACCCGGCCGACCCGCTGGACACCGGGCCCGTCGCCCACCCCTATCCCGGCCTGCCGGACGAGGAGCCCGGCGCGGCGCTCGCCTACCGGCTGGTCGCGGGCGGCCGCCCGCTGGGCACGCTGGTCATCGGACGGGCCGGCACGCCCCGCTTCCCCGACGAGGTCACCGGCCTCGTCGAGGACCTCGGCCGCCGGGTCGCGCTCGCCATCGGCGCCGCCCGCCAGTACGCCCGGCAGGCCACCATCAGCGCGATCCTCCAGCGCGGCCTGCTGCCCGGGGCCGTCGCCGAGATCCCCGGCATGCGCAGCGCCCTGGTCTACGAGCCGTGCGACCAGGGCGGGCCCAGCGGCGACTTCTACGACCTGTTCCCGGCCGGCGCCGGCCGCTGGTGCTTCGCCGTCGGCGACGTCCAGGGCAAGGGCCCGGAGGCCGCCGTCGTCATCGGCCTGGCCCGGCCCTGGCTGCGGCTGCTGGCCCGCGAGGGGTACGGCGTCGCCGACGTCCTCGACCGCCTCAACCAGCTCCTCCTCGACGACGCCATCGAGGCCGCGGACGCGGCGGCCCGCGCGCTGGTCGCCCCCCTCGGCCCCGGCGACGGCCCGCAGACCCGCTTCCTGTCCCTCCTGTACGGCGAGCTGGTCCCCTTCGACGGCGGCGTCCGCTGCACCCTCGCCTGCGCCGGACACCCCCTGCCGCTGCTCCTCGGCTCCGGCGGCGACGTCCGCGCCGCCGCCCGGCCGCAGACCCTGCTCGGCGTCGTCGAGGACGAGACGTACGCCAGCGAGACCTTCGAGCTGCGGCCCGGCGACACCCTGCTGTGCGTCACGGACGGGGTGACCGAGCGGCGCTCCGGCTCCCGCCAGTTCGACGACGGGGACGGGCTCGCGACGGCGCTCGCCGGATGCGCGGGACTGGCCGCGGACGGGGTCGCGGAGCGCATCACCCGCCTCGTCCACGAGTTCGGGGAGCGGCCCCCCGAGGACGACCTGGCGCTGCTGGTGCTCCAGGCGGAGTAGCCGTCCGCGCGGGTGCTGGACAATGGAGGACATGCCTTCCGCTCTTCCCGACGGCGAACCCGTCCCCGCCGACGGCGCGCTGCCCGCGTCCGCGCTCGCCGGGGCCGCGGACCGCCCCCTCGGGTTCTACCTGCACGTTCCGTACTGCGCGACCCGCTGCGGCTACTGCGACTTCAACACCTACACCGCGACCGAGCTGCGCGGCACCGGCGGCGTGCTCGCCTCCCGCGACAACTACGCCGACACGCTGATCGACGAGATCCGCCTCGCCCGCAAGGTCCTCGGCGACGACCCGCGCGAGGTCCGCACGGTGTTCGTCGGCGGCGGCACGCCGACGCTGCTGGCCGCCGACGACCTGGTCCGGATGGTGCGCGCGATCCGCGACGAGTTCGGGCTGGCCCCGGACGCGGAGGTCACCACGGAGGCCAACCCGGAGTCGGTCGACCCGGCCTACCTGGCGGCACTGCGGGCGGGCGGCTTCAACCGGATCTCCTTCGGCATGCAGAGCGCGAAGCAGCACGTGCTGAAGGTGCTCGACCGCACGCACACGCCGGGCCGCCCCGAGGCGTGCGTGGCCGAGGCCCGCGCGGCCGGCTTCGACCACGTCAACCTGGACCTGATCTACGGCACCCCCGGCGAGTCCGACGACGACTGGCGGGCCTCGCTGGACGCGGCCCTCGGCGCCGGCCCGGACCACGTCAGCGCCTACGCCCTGATCGTCGAGGAGGGCACGCAGCTCGCCCGCCGCATCCGGCGCGGCGAGATCCCCATGACCGACGACGACGTCCACGCCGACCGCTACCTGATCGCCGAGGAGACCCTTGCGGCGGCGGGCTTCGCCTGGTACGAGGTGTCCAACTGGGCCACCTCCGACGCGGGCCGCTGCCTGCACAACGAGCTGTACTGGCGCGGCGCCGACTGGTGGGGCGCGGGCCCCGGCGCGCACAGCCACGTCGGCGGGGTGCGCTGGTGGAACGTCAAGCACCCGGGCGCGTACGCGGCGGCGCTGGCGGCGGGCCGGTCGCCGGGCGCCGGCCGGGAGCTGCTGAGCGAGGAGGACCGCCGGGTGGAGCGGATCCTGCTGGAGCTGCGGCTGCGCGAGGGCGTCCCGCTGGACCTGCTGCGCGAGGAGGGCCTGGCCGCGTCCCGCAGGGCGCTGGCGGACGGGCTCCTGCGGCGGGGGCCGTACGAGGAGGGACGCGCGGCGCTGACCCTGCGGGGGCGGCTGCTCGCGGACGCGGTGGTCAGGGACCTGGTGGACTGATCACTCCGGCGGGTGGACCGCTGCGGGAGGCCGGTCCGGTCCCCGGCCCGGTCCGCAGGCTGCCGGCGCTCACGGCCGCGCCGTGACGAAGTCGATCAGCTCCTCCACCCGCCCCAGCAGCTCCGGCTCCAGGTCCTTGTAGGACCGCACCCGCCCCAGGATCCGCTGCCAGGCGGCCCCGGTGTTCTCCGGCCACCCCAGCGCCCGGCACACCCCCGTCTTCCAGTCCTGCCCGCGCGGCACCCGCGGCCACGCCCCGATGCCGAGCGACGAGGGTTTCACCGCCGCCCAGACGTCCACGAACGGGTGGCCCACCACCAGGGCGTGCTCGCTCGTCACCGACTCCGCGATGCGCCACTCCTTCGTGCCCGGCACGAGATGGTCCACGAGCACGCCCAGCCGCGCGTCCGGCCCCGGCGCGAAGGACTCCACGACCGACGGCAGGTCGTCCACGCCCTCCAGGTACTCCACGACCACGCCCTCGACGCGCAGGTCGTCGCCCCAGACCTTCTCGACCAGCTCCGCGTCGTGCCGGCCCTCCACGTAGATCCGCCCGGCCCGGGCCACGCGCGCGCGGGCGCCGGGGACGGCCACCGAGCCGGAGGCGGTGCGGGCGGGCCGGGCCGGCGCCTTCGCGGCCGGCCGGACCAGCGTCACCACCCGGCCCTCCAGCAGGAAGCCGCGCGGCTGCAGCGGGAACACGCGGTGCTTGCCGAAACGGTCCTCCAGCGTCACCGTGCCCGCCTCGCAGCGGATCACCGCGCCGCAGAAACCGGTGCCCGCCTCCTCGACGACCAGGCCGGGCTCCGCGGGGACCTCCAGGACCGGCTGCGACTTCTTCCACGGCGGGGTCAGATCGGGCGAGTACTGTCGCATTCGAACGACGATAGGAGAAGCCGGCGGGCGATCACGCGGACACGCCGAACCGCGCCGCCAGCGCGTCCCGCTGCGCCCGGACGAACGCCGCGTCCACCACCGCTCCGTGACCGGGCACGTACCGCGCGTCCTCGCCGCCCAGGGCCAGCAGCCGGTCGAGGGCGGCGGGCCACCGGGACGGCACGGCGTCCGGGCCCGCCTGGGGCTCGCCGGACTCCTCCACCAGGTCGCCGCAGAACACCACCCCCGGGTCGCCCGGCACCAGCACGGCCAGGTCGTGCGCGGTGTGCCCCGGTCCCACGTCCGCCAGCACCGCCCGGCGGCCGCCGCCCAGGTCGAGGACCCGCTCCCCGCGCACCGGGTGGCGCGGCGCGGCCAGCAGCTCCGCCGCCTCCTCGGCCGACCGGGCGTCCAGGCCGTTGCGGACCGCGTCCGCGCGCAGCTCCTCGCGGCCGCGCCGGCGCGTGAGCGCCCCGTCCGCGCCGGCCGCCGCGAACACCTCCGCGCCCGCGAACGCCGCCGCCCCGAAGACATGGTCGAAATGGGGGTGGGTCAGCGCGAGATGCGTCACATCCCGCCCGGCGAGCCGCCGCGCCTCGGCCCGCAGCCGCGCCCCCTCCGCCAGGCTCGACCCGGCGTCGATCAGCAGGACCGCGTCCGCGCCGACGACGAGCCCCGCGGTGCAGTCCCACACCGGCAGCCGGCGCCGCCCCACCCCGGCGGCCACCCGCTCCCACCCCGCCTCTTCCCAAGTCACCGTCATACGGCGACGCTAGCGGTGGCGTGCCCTCCCGGCACGGCGGTACGCGCCCGGCCTTGCCCGGGGCGTACCCCACGGCCGTACACTTGGCCGGGGGAGTCTGGCACTCGCACGCGCCGAGTGCCAGGGACCAGGGAAGAGGACCGAGCGGTCGGACGACTTCTGGAGGTGTGCGCGGATGCTCAGTGAACGCAGGCTTCAGGTGTTGCGCGCCATCGTCCAGGACTACGTCGGCACCGAGGAGCCCGTCGGTTCGAAGGCGCTCACCGAGCGGCACAACCTCGGCGTCTCCCCGGCCACCGTCCGCAACGACATGGCGGCCCTGGAGGAGGAGGGGTACATCGCCCAGCCGCACACCAGCGCCGGGCGCATCCCCACCGACAAGGGCTACCGCCTGTTCGTGGACAAGCTGGCCGGCGTGAAGCCGATGAGCCCGCCCGAGCGGCGCGCGATCCAGAACTTCCTCGAGGGCGCCGTCGACCTCGACGACGTGGTGGCGCGCACCGTGCGGCTGCTCGCGCAGCTGACCCGGCAGGTCGCCGTCGTCCAGTACCCGTCGCTGACCCGGTCGACGGTGCGCCATGTGGAACTGCTCTCGCTCGCTCCCGCGCGCGTGATGCTCGTCCTGATCACGGACACCGGGCGGGTCGAGCAGCGTGTGATCGACTGCCCGGCGCCCTTCGGCGAGACGTCGCTGGCGGACCTGCGCGCACGGCTCAACAGCCGGGTCGCGGGCCGCCGTTTCACGGACGTGCCGAGCCTGGTGGAGGACCTGCCCGAGGCCTTCGAGGTCGAGGACCGCGGTACGGTCTCGACGGTGCTCTCCACTCTCCTGGAGACACTCGTCGAGGAGAACGAGGAGCGGCTGATGATCGGCGGCACCGCCAACCTGACCCGCTTCGCGCACGACTTCCCCCTCACGATCCGGCCGGTGCTGGAGGCGCTGGAGGAGCAGGTCGTCCTCCTGAAACTGCTCGGCGAGGCCAAGGATCCGGGAGTGACCGTCCGCATCGGTCACGAGAACGCCCACGAAGGACTCAACTCCACGTCCGTCGTGTCGGTCGGCTACGGTTCGGGCGGCGAGGCTGTCGCCAAGCTCGGCGTGGTCGGACCGACCCGCATGGACTACCCGGGAACGATGGGAGCGGTACGCGCAGTGGCACGGTACGTCGGACAGATCCTGGCGGAGTCGTAGGTGGCCACGGACTACTACGCCGTACTCGGCGTGCGCCGCGACGCGTCGCAGGAAGAGATCAAGAAGGCCTTCCGGCGGCTCGCGCGCGAGCTGCATCCGGACGTCAACCCCGATCCGAAGACCCAGGAGCGGTTCAAGGAGATCAACGCCGCCTACGAGGTGCTGTCGGACCCGCAGAAGAAGCAGGTCTACGACCTCGGCGGCGACCCGCTCTCGCAGTCCGGCGGCGCCGGCGCGGGCGGCTTCGGGGCCGGCGGCTTCGGGAACTTCTCCGACATCATGGACGCGTTCTTCGGCACGGCGTCGCAGCGCGGGCCGCGCTCGCGCACCCGCCGCGGCCAGGACGCGATGATCCGCATCGAGGTCGAGCTCGACGAGGCCGCCTTCGGCACGACGAAGGACCTCCAGGTCGACACGGCCGTCGTGTGCACCACCTGCAACGGCGAGGGCGCGGCGCCGGGCACCTCGGCGCAGACGTGCGACATGTGCCGGGGCCGCGGTGAGGTCTCGCAGGTCACGCGGTCCTTCCTGGGCCAGGTCATGACCTCCCGCCCCTGCCCGCAGTGCCAGGGCTTCGGCACGGTCGTGCCCACGCCGTGCCCGGAGTGCGCCGGCGACGGCCGCGTGCGGTCCCGCCGCACCCTCACCGTCAAGATCCCGGCCGGTGTCGACAACGGCACCCGCATCCAGCTCGCCGGCGAGGGCGAGGTCGGCCCCGGCGGCGGCCCGGCCGGCGACCTCTACGTCGAGATCCACGAGCTGCCGCACCCGACGTTCCAGCGGCGCGGCGACGACCTGCACTGCACGGTGACGATCCCGATGACGGCGGCGGCCCTGGGCACCAAGGTGCCGCTGGAGACGCTGGACGGCACGGAGGAGGTCGACATCCGCCCCGGCACCCAGTCCGGGCAGTCGATCCCGCTGCACGGCCGCGGCGTCACCCACCTGCGCGGCGGCGGCCGGGGCGACCTGGTGGTGCACGTCGAGGTGCAGACGCCGACGAAGCTCGACCCGGAGCAGGAGCGGCTGCTGCGGGAGCTGGCCAAGCTGCGCGGCGAGGAGCGCCCGCAGGGGCAGTTCCAGCCCGGCCAGCAGGGCCTCTTCTCGCGGCTGAAGGACGCGTTCAACGGGCGCTGACGCGAGCGTTCCGGGGCCGCGGCGCCGGGTGCGCCGCCGGTCCGCGCCCGCCGGAAGGCCGGATTCGGACTCGGTCGGAGGACGTGACACCATGCGGTCATGTCCTCCGCACTGACCGATCTCTTCCCGCATCCGATCGTGCAGGCCCCGATGGCGGGCGGCGTCTCCGTGCCGCAGCTCGCCGCCGCCGTGTGCGAGGCGGGCGGGCTCGGTTTCCTCGCCGCCGGGTACAAGACCGCCGACGGCATGTACCGGGAGATCGAACAGCTGCGGAGCCTGACCGGCAGGCCCTTCGGCGTCAACGTGTTCATGCCGCAGCCCGAGCACCCCGGTGCCGGCACGGGCGCCACCGGGACGGCCGGCGGGGCGGCCTCCCACGCGGCCGCCGTCGACCTCTACGCCCACCAGCTGGCCGGCGAGGCCTGCTGGTACGAGACCGAGCTCGGCGACCCCGACGGCGGCCGTGACGACGGTTACGACGCCAAGCTGGCCGTCCTGCTCGACGACCCGGTGCCGGTGGTCTCCTTCCACTTCGGCGTGCCCACCCGCGAGGTGATCGACTCCCTGCACCGCGTCGGCACCTTCACGCTCGCCACCGCGACCACCCCCGAGGAGGCCGTGGCCGTGGAGCGGGCGGGCGCGGACGCGGTGATCGCGCAGGGCGTCGAGGCGGGCGGCCACCAGGGCACCCACCGGGACCTCCCGGAGACGGACGGCCGCGGGACCGGCCTGCTGTCGCTGGTCGCCCAGGTCCGTGAGGCGGTGAGCCTGCCGGTCGTCGCCGCCGGGGGCATCATGCGCGGCGGCCAGATCGCCGCCGTGCTCGCGGCCGGCGCCGACGCGGCCCAGCTGGGCACGGCGTTCCTCGCCACCCACGAGTCCGGCGCCCACGCCCTGCACAAGCAGGCGCTGACCAACCCGCTGTTCGTCCGTACGGAGCTGACCCGCGCCTTCTCCGGACGCCCGGCCCGCGGCCTGGTCAACCGCTTCCTGCGGGAGCACGGCCCCTACGCGCCCGCCGCCTACCCGGAGGTCCACCACCTGACCGCGCCGCTGCGCAGGGCCGCCGCCCGGGCGGACGACGCGCAGGGCATGGCGCTGTGGGCCGGGCAGGGACACCGCATGGCGCGCGAGCTGCCCGCGGGACGGCTGGTGGAGGTGCTGGCGGACGAGCTCGCCGCCGCCAGGACAGCGCTGTCGGGAGCCGCGGCGGGGGGTGCGGGCCGATGACCGCGCCGGTGTTCGTCGTGGAGCACTTCGACGCGGACGACGGCGGACGGTACGTGCTCGACGGCCCGGAGGGGCGGCACGCCGTCTCCGTGAAGCGGCTGCGGCCCGGCGAGGACGTGGTCCTCACCGACGGGGCCGGACGCCGGGCGGACTGCGTGGTGCTCGGCGCCGAGGGCAAGGACCGGCTGATCGTCCGGCTCGACTCGGTGCGCGAGGAGCCGCCGGAGCAGCCCCGTATCACCGTCGTCCAGGCGCTGCCCAAGGGCGACCGGGGCGAACTCGCCGTCGAGACGATGACCGAGGTCGGCGTCGACGCGATCGTGCCGTGGCAGGCGGGGCGCTGCGTCACGCAGTGGCGCGGCGACCGGGGGCTGAAGTCCCTCGCCAAGTGGCGGGCCACGGCCCGGGAGGCCGGCAAGCAGTCCCGCCGGGTCCGCTTCCCCGAGGTCGCGGACGCGGCGACCACCAGGCAGGTCGCCGCACTTCTCGCCCGGGCCGACTTCGCCGCCGTGCTCCACGAGAGCGGCGAGGAGCCGCTGGCGACGGCCGGACTGCCCGCCGAGGGCGACATCGTGCTCGTCGTCGGCCCCGAGGGCGGGGTCGCCCCCGAGGAGCTGGCGCTGTTCGAGGAGGCGGGCGCGCGGGCCTACGTGCTCGGCCGTACCGTGCTGCGCACGTCGACCGCCGGCACGGCGGCCGCCGCCCTGCTGCTCGGCCGCACCGGCCGCTGGTCCTGACCCCGGGGAGACCCGGCGGCACTCCGGCAACGGCCGTCCCGCGCGGCTGACCCGCGGCGCGCCGACTGTCCGTATGCGCTCTACCGCGCCGCCCGCGTCGGTGGCAGGCTGCCGTCCATGGGGGCGTTGAGGCGGATCACCGGTCGGCGGCGGGGACGGCGCGGGACGAGGGCGGCGGCCGTGGCGGGGCTCGCGGTCGTCGCCGTGGGCGGAGTCGTGGCCTGCGAGCCGGGCGCGTTGAGCTCGGCGTCCGTGGCGTACACGACCGACGAGGCCGTGACGGAGGAACTCGACCGGCGGAAGGCGAACGTGCGCTGGCTCACGTGCACCGCCTCCTACGGAGACGACGGCGGCGGCGCGTCGCCGTCCGCGAGCGAGGACACCGTCGCCACCGTCGACTGCGCGGGCGAGACCGACGACGGCGGGGAGATCACCGTCACCGGGAGGATCACCCACGCCGTGGACGGCGCCTGCGTGCGCGGCGACCTCACCGCGAAGGTGGACGGCAAGGTGGTGTTCCGCGTCGACGGGCTCGGGAACTGCGACGCCACCGGCGCCCCGCCCGTCGGCGGCCCCACCGCCGGGCAGCCCGGCCCCACCACGACGGTGACCGTCACCAGGACCGTCTGGTGCCGGGAGGACCCCGGATGCTGGCCGCAGGGCAAGTGACCGGGGCGGGCGAGCGGCCGGTGAGGCGCCCGGCGGGCGTCCGCAACCCCTGTTCCGTGACGCCGCCCCTGCGTAGGGTGATCGGGTGACACAGTCCGCGACCTCCTCCGCCCCCGCCGGCTCCCCGGGGTACCTCCGTTTTCCGCACCTGCACGGCGAGTTGGTCACCTTCACGGCCGAGGACGACGTGTGGCTCGCGCCCCTCGACGGCGGGCGGGCCTGGCGGGTCAGCGCCGACAACATGCCGGTGACCCACCCGCGCCTGTCGCCCGACGGCACCGCCCTCGCCTGGACCTCCACCCGCGACGGCGCCCCCGAGGTGCACGTCGCCCCGGTCGACGGCGGCCCCGCCCGGCGCCTGACGTACTGGGGCAACGGGCAGACACGGGTACGCGGCTGGACCCCGGACGGCCGGGTGCTGGCCCTCAGCGCCCACGGCCGGGCCGGCCTGCGCCGCACCTGGGCCCGCGCCGTCCCGCTCGACGGCGGCCCCGCCGACACCCTGCCCCACGGGCCCGTCGGCGACGTGGCGTTCGGACCGGCCACGGTGCTGCTGTCCGCGACGATGAGCCGCGAGGCCGCCTGGTGGAAGCGGTACCGGGGCGGCACGGCGGGCAAGCTGTGGATCGACCGGGGCGCCCGCGACGGGGCGGACGCCGGGGACGCCGGGGAGTTCGTACGGCTCCACGAGGGGATCGACGGCAACATCGAGTGCCCGTGCTGGGTGGGGGAGCGCATCGCCTTCCTCTCCGACCACGAGGGCACCGGAGCGCTGTACTCCTCCCTCGCCGACGGCTCCGACCTGCGCCGGCACACCCCGATCGGCGGTTTCTACGCCCGGCACGCCGCCACCGACGGCACCCGCGTCGTGTACTCCTCGGCCGGTGAGCTGTGGCTGCTGGACGACCTGGACGGCGCCGAGCCGCGCCGCCTCGGCATCCGGCTCGGCGGGCCGCGCGTCGACCTCCAGCCCTACCCGGTGAACGCCGCCCGCTGGCTGGGCTCCGCCGCCCCCGACCACACCGCGCGCGGCAGCGCCGTCGGCGTCCGCGGCGCGGTGCACTGGGTCACCCACCGCTCCGGGCCGGCCCGCGCGCTGGCCGCCGAGCCCGGCGTACGGGCCCGGCTGCCGCGCGCCTTCCGCGTGGACGGCGAGGAGTGGGCGGTGTGGGTGACGGACGCCGAGGGCGCCGACGCGCTGGAGTTCGCGCCCGCCACCGGCCTGGCGCCCGGCGCCACCCCGCGCCGCCTGGCCGCCGGACGGCTCGGCCGGGTGCTGGAACTCGCCATGGCGCCCGACGGCAGCCGTGCCGCGGTCGCCGCGCACGACGGGCGGCTGCTGCTCGTCGAGCGGGAGACGGGCGAGGTCCGGGAGGTGGACCGCAGCGCGGACGGGGAGGTGTCCGGGCTGGTCTTCTCGCCCGACTCCGCCTGGCTCGCCTGGTCGCACCCCGGCCCGCGTCCCCTGAGCCAGCTGAAGCTCGCCCACACCACCGACCTGTCGGTCACCGAGGCGACCCCGCTCAGGTTCCAGGACTACGCCCCGGCGTTCACCCTCGACGGCAAGCACCTCGCGTTCCTGTCCACCCGCGCCTTCGACCCCGTCTACGACGAGCACGTCTTCGACCTCGCCTTCGTCGAGGGCGCCCGCCCGCACCTGATCACGCTCGCCGCGACCACCCCGTCCCCCTTCGGGCCGCAGCGGCACGGCCGCCCCTTCGAGACGCCCGACCGGGACGAGACCCCCGACGGCGAGGGCGTCCCCGCCACCCGGATCGACCTCGAAGGGCTCGCCGACCGGATCGTGCCCTTCCCCGTCGAGGCCGCCCGCTACTCCGGCCTGCGGGCCGCGAAGGACGGCGTGCTGTGGCTGCGCCACCCGGTGACCGGGGTGCTCGGCGCCTCCCGGGCCGCGCCCGACGCCCCCGACCCCGGCAGCGAGCTGGAGCGCTACGACCTCGCCCAGCAGCGCGTCGAGCACCTGGCCGCCGACGCCGACCACTTCGAGGTCAGCGGCGACGGCAAGCGGGTCCTGCTGTGGACCGACGGCCGGCTGAAGGTGGTCCCCAGCGACCGGCGCGCCTCGAACGACGACGACAGCGACACCAACGTCACCGTCGACCTCGGCCGGGTGCGGCAGACCGTCGACCCGGCGGCGGAGTGGCGGCAGATGTACGAGGAGGCCGGCCGCGTCATGCGGGACCACTTCTGGCGGCCCGACATGAACGGCGTCGACTGGGACGGCGTCCTGGACCGCTACCGGCCCGTCCTGGACCGCGTCGCCACCCACGACGACCTGGTGGACCTGTTGTGGGAGGTGCAGGGCGAGCTCGGCACCTCGCACGCGTACGTCGTGCCGCGCGGCGGGCACGGCGGCGCCCGGCAGGGGCTGCTCGGCGCCGACCTGTCCCGCCACGCGGACGGCGGCTGGCGCGTCGACCGGATCCTGCCCTCGGAGACCTCCGACCCGGACGCCCGCTCCCCGCTCGCCGCGCCCGGCGTCGCGGTGCGGCCCGGCGACGCGATCGTCGCGGTCGCCGGCCGGCCCGTCGACCCGGTCACCGGGCCCGGCCCGCTGCTGGTCGGCACCGCGGGCAGGCCGGTGGAGCTGACGGTCCTCCCGGCCGGCGGCGGCGAACCGCGGCACGTCGTGGTCGTCCCCGTCGCCGACGAGGAGCCGCTGCGCTACCACGCCTGGGTCGCCGGCCGGCGGGCCCACGTCCACGAGCGGTCCGGCGGCCGGCTCGGCTATCTGCACGTGCCCGACATGCAGGCGCCCGGCTGGGCCCAGATCCACCGCGACCTGCGGGTAGAGGTCGCCCGGGAGGGCCTGGTCGTGGACCTGCGGGAGAACCGCGGCGGGCACACCTCCCAGCTGGTCGTGGAGAAGCTGGCGCGGCGCGTCGTCGGCTGGGGCGTGCCGCGCGGCATGCGGCCCTACAGCTATCCGCAGGACGCGCCGCGCGGCCCGGTCGTGGCGGTCGCCAACGAGTTCTCCGGCTCCGACGGCGACATCGTCAACGCGGCGATCAAGGCGCTCGGCCTCGGCCCGGTGGTCGGCACCCGCACCTGGGGCGGCGTCATCGGCATCGACAGCCGCTACCGCCTGGTCGACGGCACGCTGGTCACCCAGCCGAAGTACGCGTTCTGGCTGGAGGGGTACGAGTGGGGCGTGGAGAACCACGGCGTCGACCCCGACGTCGAGGTGGTCCAGCGGCCCCAGGACCACGCGGCGGGCCGCGACACCCAGCTGGACGAGGCGATCCGGCTGGCCCTCCAGGCCCTGGAGACCACCCCCGCCAGGACGCCGCCGCGGCTGCCGTGACCGCGGGCGCGCCGGACGCCCGGCGCGCCCCGCTCGCTACGATGCCCCCGTACCCGATCACCTCCCGAGGAGACCGCATGGCAGGGGAACCGCAGGACGACTGCCTGTTCTGCAAGATCGTCGCGGGCACGATCCCGGCGACGATCGTCCGCGAGACGGAGACGACCGTGGCGTTCCGGGACATCAACCCCCAGGCGCCCACCCACGTCCTGGTGATCCCCAAGGCGCACTACCCGGACGCCGCCGCCCTGGCCGCCGCCGCGCCGGAGCTCGCGGCGGACGTCCTGCGCGAGACCGGGGCCGTCGCGGAGGACGAGAAGCTGGACAGCTACCGCATCGTGTTCAACACGGGCACCGGCGCCGGCCAGACCGTCTTCCACACCCACGCCCACGTCCTCGGCGGCCGCGGCCTGCAGTGGCCCCCGGGGTGAGCCGCCGTGTCCGTACGTGAACTGGTCGTCCTCGGCACCGCCAGCCAGGTTCCCACCCGGCACCGCAACCACAACGGCTATCTGCTGCGCTGGGACGGCGAGGGCATCCTGTTCGACCCCGGCGAGGGCACGCAGCGCCAGATGCTGCGCGCCGGGGTCGCCGCGCACGACCTGAACCGGATCTGCGTCACGCACTTCCACGGTGACCACTGCCTGGGCCTGGCCGGAGTGATCCAGCGCATCAACCTCGACCAGGTGCCGCACGACGTCACCGCGCACTACCCGCGTTCCGGGCAGCGTTTCTTCGACCGGCTGCGGTACGCCACCGCCTACCGGGAGACGGTCCGGCTGACCGAGGCGCCGGTCGCCGCCGACGGCGTCCTCGCCGCCACCCCCGCCTACACGCTGCAGGCGCACCGGCTGTCCCACCCGGTCGAGTCGTACGGCTACCGCCTGGTCGAGCCCGACGGGCGGCGGATGCTGCCCGAGCGGCTGGCCGCGCACGGCATCAAGGGCCCGGACGTGGGCCGGATCCAGCGCGAGGGCGTGCTGGACGGCGTCCCGCTGGAGGCCGTCAGCGAGGTGCGGCGCGGCCAGCGGTTCGCGTTCGTCATGGACACCCGGCTCTGCGACGGGGTGCACGCGCTCGCCGAGGGCTGCGACCTGCTCGTCATCGAGTCCACCTTCCTCGACGAGGACGCCGCGCTCGCCGCCGAGCACGGTCACCTCACCGCCGGGCAGGCGGCCCGGGCGGCGCGGGACGCGGGCGTACGGCATCTGGTGCTCACCCACTTCAGCCAGCGCTACCCGGACCCGGACGAGTTCGAACGGCAGGCGCGGGCCGCCGGGTTCGAGGGGGAGCTGACCGTGGCGCAGGACCTGCAGCGGGTGCCGGTCCCGAAACGTCGGTGAAACACCCGTACGATATTTCGATGCCCCTCCCCAAAGCCGAACTGCACCTTCACATCGAAGGCACGCTGGAGCCCGAGCTGGCCTTCGCCCTGGCCGTGCGCAACGGCGTCGAGCTGCCGTACGCCGACACCGACGCGCTGCGCGCGGCGTACCGGTTCGAGGACCTGCAGTCCTTCCTGGACCTGTACTACGAGCTCATGACCGTCCTGCGCACCGAGCAGGACTTCGAGGACCTCGCGAACGCCTACCTCGCCCGCGCCGCCGCGCAGGGCGTGCGGCACGCGGAGATCTTCTTCGACCCGCAGGCGCACCTGGCGCGCGGCGTCGGCATGGGCACGGTCGTCGAGGGGCTGTGGCGGGCGCTGGGCAAGAGCGAGCAGAACCACGGCGTGTCCACGCAGCTGATCCTGTGCTTCCTGCGGGACGAGTCCGCCGAGTCGGCGCTCGGGACGCTGCGGGCCGCCGAGCCGTACCTCGACCGGATCACGGGCGTCGGCCTGGACTCCGCCGAGGTCGGGCACCCGCCGGCGAAGTTCCGCCGGGTGTACGAGGCCGCCGCCGCCCTCGGGCTGCGCCGGGTGGCGCACGCCGGTGAGGAGGGGCCGCCGGAGTACATCGCCGAGGCCCTGGACGTGCTGGGCGTCGAGCGGATCGACCACGGGCTGCGGTGCCTGGAGGACCCCGCCCTGGTGGAGCGGCTGGTGCGCGAGCGGGTGCCGCTGACGCTGTGCCCGCTGTCGAACGTGCGGCTGCGCACGGTGGACACCCTCGCCGACCACCCGCTGCCCGCGATGCTGGACGCGGGCCTGCTGTGCACGGTCAACTCCGACGACCCGGCCTACTTCGGCGGCTACGCGGGGGACAACTTCGACGCCGTCCGCGACACGCTCGGCCTGACCGAGGAGCGGCTGCGGGAACTCGCCCGCAACTCCTTCCTCGCCTCCTTCCTGGAGCACGACGAGGAGCGGCGGGCGCGGTACCTGGCCGAGGTGGAGGCGTACGCCTTCGGGTAGCGGGGCGCACGCCCGCGGGCAGCCGCCGGCCGTCAGCCGGTCCCGGGGGCCGGGCCGGCCGCCGCCGTGTCGTAGGCGCGGCGGGCGGGGAGGGCCGGGGTGTCCACGGGGATCTCGACGACCGGCGGCCGGCGCCGGTCGGCGCGCAGGGCGACGGCGGTCATCGGCACGGCGACCGCCAGCAGGACGAGGCCGAGGACCGCGCCCATGGCCGGGAAGCCGGCCCGCGCGGACAGCACGCTGCCGGCCAGCGGCCCCGCCGCCGTGCCCAGCGAGGACGCCGAGCCCACCAGCACGGCCCACCGGCCGCGCGCGTCCAGCGAGGCGGCGAGGCCGATCACGTACGACAGCACGACCGGGTAGAGCGCGTTCCAGGCGATCTCGCCGGCCGCGAAGCCCGCCGGGCCGGTCGCGGACGCGCTCAGCGCGACGCAGCCGGCGATGACCGCCGTCCCCGCCCCGATCGGCACCGCCCGCCCGAACCGCGGCCCCAGCGCGCCCGCGCCGAGCACCCCGAGCAGGCCCGCGCCGAGCGCCGCGGCGAGGACCACCCCGAGGGCGGCCTCGGTGAGACGCGCCTGGGTCAGCCCGATCCGGCTGCTGACGCCCCACAGGGAGTTCTGGGCGAGGGCCCAGCCGAGCATCGCGGCGGCGAGGACCAGCCCGCGGCGGCGGTGGGGGAGCGGGGCGCCGGGGTCCCGGTGGCGGGCGGCGGCCGCGGCGGCGGGCAGCCGCCCGGTCAGCGGCCACACGGCGAGCGCGGTGAGCGCGATCGCGGCCAGCGGCAGCCCGTGCCCCGGGCCGAGGTGCGGGACGGTCAGGTACACCGCGCCCGCCAGCGCGGAGACCGTCAGCAGGCCCAGCGCGGAGGCGCGGTGCGGGTCCCGCTGGGCGGCGATCCCGCTCGCGGCGACCGTCGTGGCGGTGCCGGAGCCGAAGCCGCCGACGACCGCGCCGGCCACGACGGCCGGGACGGCGGTGGTGAGCGCGGCGCCGCCGTAGCCGAGGACCGCGAGGCCGAGGCCGAGCCGCGCCAGGACGCGCGGCCCGATCCGGTCGACCCGGGAGGCGAGCAGGAAACCCGCCGACGCCGAACTCAGCAGCAGGGCGCTGCCGACGGCGCCGGCCTGCGTGGCGGTGAGCGCAAGGCCGGCGTCGAGTCTGCCGACGGTGGTGGGGAGCAGATACGAGGCGAGGTACCCGGCCGTGAACAGGGCGACGAGGGACCGGGGGGTGGTGCGGGGGGCGGACACGGGCGTTCCCAGGGCGTGCGGAAGGAGCGGCTCGGCGGAGGGGGAGAGAGCGACGCCCGTCGACGGACAGGAACGCGCGGGCAATTTGTATCAAGCGGGGACAGGGCTGAGGGAGGCGCGCGGGTGTGATGCTGAGCACGTGGGCGTTTGCGGCGGGAGAGGCCGGGTAGGCGAGCGCGTCACCGCCAGTGGACGGACCCGCCCCCGGCCGGAACCGACGCCTCCGCCTTCGTCCGGATCTCCCGCATCACCGCGACGATCCGCCGCTCGTGCTCCGGCGTCAGCCGCGCCACCGGCACCGAGCAGCTGATCGCGTCCTGCGCGGGCGTGTCGTACCGCAGCGCGAACCCGAACCCGACGATGCCGGGCACGCCCTCCTCCCGGTCCACGGAGTAGCCGCGCTCCCGCACCCGCGCCAGATCGGCCAGCAGGGACTCCCGGCCGGTGTGCGTGTGGGGCGTCAGCGCCTCGTACGGCCCCTCGGGCACCTGCTCGTCGGGCCGCTCCGCCAGCAGCGCCTTGCCCAGCGCGCCCGCGTGCGCCGGCAGCCGACGCCCCACGCGGCTGATCGTCCTGAGGTACTCGTGCGACTCCCGCGTCGCCAGGTAGGCCACGTCCCGGCCGTCCAGCCGCCCCAGGTGGATCGTCTCGCCGAGCGCCTCCGACGCCTCGTCGAGGTACGGCCGCACCGCCCGCACCCGGGGGTCGGAGTCGAGGTAACTGGTGCCGGTGAGCAGGGCGTGGATGCCGATGCCGTACAGGGAGCCGGTGACGTCGGTGCGCACCCAGCCGCGCGAGATCAGCGTCTGCAGCAGCGCGTACATCGAACTGCGCGGCACGCCCAGCTCGTCCGCGAGCTCCTGCAGCCGTGCCGGGCGGTCCCCGCGCGCGGCCAGCAGTTCCAGCAGCTCCACCGTGCGCGCCGCGGACTTCACCTCGCGGACGCCGCCCGCCGCGCTCCCTGTCCCGCTCCCCGTCCCCGGCATGAGCCGATCGTAATCGCCGGCTCCGGACCATTGACGGGCCGTGTTCGCGTATCTAACCTCCATCTCCATACGTGGATGACGTCTACATAGGGAGATGGCGAGGGTGAGTCTCGACACCGGCACCGTGGCGGCACGGCTCGCGAAGGGCATGGCGGACGGCGTGCTGTCGTTCCCGCTGACCAGCTTCCGCGCCGACGGGTCCCTCGACCCCGACGGCTACCGCGACTACGTCGCCGCCCAGCTCGCCACCGGCCCCGGCGCCCTCTTCCCCGCCTGCGGCACCGGCGAGTTCTTCTCCCTGGACGAGGACGAGTACCGGCGCGTCGTCACGATCGCCGTCCAGGAGGCGGCCGGGCGGACGCCGGTCGTGGCCGGCGTCGGCTACGGCTGGGCGCAGGCCGTCCGCTTCGCCCGCATCGCCGAGGACGCGGGCGCCGACGCCCTGCTCGTCCTGCCGCACTACCTCGTCGCCGCCCCGCAGGACGGCCTGGTCGCCCAGCTGGAGGAGATCGCCGCCCGCACCCGGCTGCCGCTCATCGCCTACCAGCGCGGCCAGGTCGCCTTCGGCGCCGAGGCGTTCCGGCGCGTCACGCGGATCCCCGGCGTCATCGGCCTCAAGGACGGCCACAGCGACCTCGACCGCCTCCAGCGCCTCACCCTCGCCGCCCCCGAGGGCTTCCTGTTCTTCAACGGCGCCGCCACCGCCGAGATCCAGGCCCGCGCCTACGCCGCCGTCGGCGTCCCCGCCTACTCCTCCGCCGTCCACGCCTTCGCCCCCGAGATCGCGGACGCCTTCTTCGCCGCCCTGCGCGACGGCGACGAGGCCACGGCCGCCACGCTGCTGCGCGGCTTCTACCTCCCCCTCGTCGAACTGCGCGACCGCGTCCCCGGATACGCCGTGTCGCTGGTGAAGGCGGCGGCCCGGCTGCGCGGCCGCCCGGTGGGACCCGTGCGCGCCCCGCTCACCGACCCCTCGGCCGCCGACCTGGCCGCCCTGAAGACCCTGCTCGCCACCGGACTCGACCTCGTAGGAGCCGCCCTGTGACCCGTGACCTGACCATCGCCGAGGTCCGGCTGACGCCGATCCTCGTCGCCGACCCGCCGCTGCTCAACACCCAGGGTGTCCACCAGCCGTACACGCCCCGCCTGATCGTGGAGGTGGTGACGGCCGACGGCACGACCGGCCTCGGCGAGACCTACGGCGACACCAAGTACCTGGAGCTGGCCCGGCCCTTCGCCGACCGGCTGGTGGGCCGCCGGGTGAGCGACCTGAACGGGCTGTTCACGGTCGCGCAGGAGGTCGCCGTCGACGCCTCCCGGGTCTCCGGCCAGGTCGACGTCGGCGGGCTGCGGGGCGTGCAGACCGCCGACAAGCTGCGCCTGTCCGTGGTCTCCGCCTTCGAGGTCGCCTGCCTGGACGCCCTCGGCAGGGCGCTCGGCCTGCCCGTGCACGCGCTGCTCGGCGGGAAGGTGCGGGACGCCGTCGAGTACAGCGCCTACCTGTTCTACAAGTGGGCCGCCCACCCCGAGGGCGTGCCGGCCGAGAAGGACGACTGGGGCGCCGCCCTCGACCCGGCCGGGATCGTGGCGCAGGCCCGCGCCTTCAAGGAGCGGTACGGCTTCGGCTCCTTCAAGCTCAAGGGCGGGGTCTTCCCGCCGGACGAGGAGATCGCCGCCGTACGCGCCCTGGCCGAGGCGTTCCCCGGGCACCCCCTGCGGCTGGACCCCAACGGCGCCTGGTCCGTGGAGACCTCGCTGAGGGTGGCGGAGGAACTCGGGGACGTCCTGGAGTACCTGGAGGACCCGGCGCTGGGCACGCCCGCCATGGCCGAGGTCGCCGCCCGGCTGCGGGACGCCCCGGGCCGGGGCGCCGGCGGGCGGCGGGCGGGCGTGCCGCTCGCCACCAACATGTGCGTGACGACCTTCGCCGAGATCGAGGAGGCGTTCACCCGGGGCGCCGTGCAGGTCGTCCTCTCCGACCACCACTACTGGGGCGGGCTGCGCAACACCCAGCACCTCGCCGCGATCTGCCGCACCTTCGGCGTCGGGGTGTCCATGCACTCCAACACCCACCTGGGCATCAGCCTCGCCGCCATGACCCACGTCGCGGCCACCGTCCCCGACCTCCACCACGCCTGCGACTCCCACTACCCCTGGCAGTCCGAGGACGTCCTCACCGAGCGGATCGCCTTCGAGGGCGGCACCGTACGGGTCCCCGACACGCCCGGCCTCGGCGTCGAACTCGACCGCGACCGGCTGGACCTCCTGCACCGGCGGTGGCTCGACGACGACGGCGCGCTCCGCGACCGCGACGACGCGGCGGCGATGCGCGTCGCCGACCCCGCGTGGGTCACACCGGCGGTCCCGCGCTGGTGACCGCGCGCGGGGCCGGGAGCCAGTGCCGCCCGGCCCCGCGCCTCCCCCTCCCTCCACCTGCCACGATCGGAGCCGCTCGTGTCCGCAGTCCCTCCCGAAGCGCACTCGCCCGCCGTCCGGTCGGCCGTCCGCAAGATCTTCCGCCGGGTGGTCCCGCTGTTCTTCGTCATGTTCGTCGCGAACTACATGGACCGCGTGAACCTGGGCTTCGCCCAGGACGAACTCCGCGCCGACGTCGGCCTGTCCGCCGCCGCCTTCGGCCTCGGGGCCGGCATCTTCTTCCTCGCGTACGCCCTCTTCGAGGTCCCCTCCAACATCCTGATGGAGCGCTACGGGCCGAAGGTGTGGCTCACCCGCATCATGATCAGCTGGGGTGTCGTCGCCACCGCCATGGCCTTCGTGAACAGCGTGGAGATGTTCTACGCCCTGCGCTTCCTGCTCGGCGTCGCGGAGGCGGGCTTCTTCCCGGCCGTCATCTACTACTTCTCCCGCTGGCTGCCCGACTCCCACCGCGGCCGGGCCACCTCGGTCTTCCTGATGGGCTCCGGCACCGCCACCGTCATCGTCGGCCCGGTCTCCGGAGCGCTGATGGAGATGCACGGCGTGTGGGGCCACGCCGGCTGGCAGTGGATGTTCTTCATCGAGGGCGTCTTCTCCGTCGTGCTCGGCTTCGTCGTCTACCGCTTCCTCGACTCCGGCGTCGAGAGCGCCGACTGGCTCACCGAGGAGGAGAAGACCGGTCTCGTCGCGGTCATCGACGCCGAGCAGGAGGAACGCGACGCCCGGCGCGGCGCCGGCGCCCACGTCTCCCGCTGGAGGCTGCTCGCCGACCCGCAGATGCTGCTCTTCCTGTGGATCTACTTCGCGATCAACGTCGCCCTGTACGCGGTCACCTTCTGGCTGCCGTCGATCGTGGACGACATCGGCGGACTCGGCGACTTCCAGGTGGGACTGCTGACCTCGGTGCCGTGGCTGTGCGCGATCGCCGCCGTGTACGTCAGCGGGCGGGTCTCGGACCGCCTCGGCAAGCGGCGCCCGGTCCTGGCCGTCCTGCTGGTGCTCGGCGGCTGCGGCACGCTGCTCGCCGTCTTCGTCTCGCCCTGGGCGGGCCTGGGCGCGCTGTGCCTGGCCGCGATGGGCTTCAAGCCCGCCTCCCCGGTGTTCTGGACGATCCCGCAGAGCTACCTCGACGCCCGCGCCGCCGCCCCCGGCATCGCGCTGATCAACTCCATCGGCAACCTCGGCGGATTCGTCGCCCCCACCGCCTTCGGGCTCATCGAGGACGCCACCGGCTCCACCAGGGGCGGCCTGGTCGGGCTGACCGTCGTCGGCTTCCTCGCCGCGCTGAGCGTGCTGCTGGTGCGCGGCGGCGGACGCAACGACCGGGTCCGCGCACGCCCGGCCGGGGCCCGCGGCGCCACCGCGCCGCAGGCGCCGCCGGGCACGGCCCGCACCGCGCTCCCCGGGTCCGCGACGGCCTGACGGCAGGCGGCGCCACCCGGGGCGGTGACGGCGTGACGGCCGCCGCGATGCCGGTGCCGTGGTGCACACTGGCCTGATCCGCACCATGCCAGGGAGCGCACCGTGACACCGTCCACCGCCTCCGTCGTCCCCACCGGAGAGGGACGGCACCGCACCGGAGAGGGACAGCACCGCACCGCAGAGGGACAGCACCGCCGGACCCAGGTCGACCCGCTCGCCGCCCTGCGCGCGCCCGGCGACCCGCCCTGGGACGTCTACCTCACGGGCACCGTCTTCCTCGACATCGTCTTCACCGGGCTCGACTCCGCCCCGGTGCGCGGGACCGAGTCCTGGGCGCGCGGAATGGGGTCGAGCCCGGGCGGCGTGGCGAACATGGCGACCGCGCTGGCCCGCCTCGGCCTGCGGACCTCCCTGGCCGCCGCGTTCGGCGACGACCACTACGGCGACTACTGCTGGGACGCCCTGGAGCAGGGCGAGGGCATCGACCTGACCCCGTCGCGCAGGGTGCCCGGCTGGCACTCGCCGGTGACGGTCTCGATGGCCTACGAGGGGGAGCGCACGATGGTCTCCCACGGCCACGAACCGCCCCCGGAGGAACCCGCCCCCGACCGCCCGCCCCGCGCGCGTGCCGCCATCGCCTCCCTCACGCCCGGCAGGCGGGCCCCCTGGATCGCGCAGGCCGCCGCCCGGGGCACCCGCGTCTTCGCCGACGTCGGCTGGGACGACACCGGCGTGTGGGACCTGGCGGGCCTCGCCGACCTGGCCCACTGCGAGGCGTTCCTGCCGAACGCCGAGGAGGCCATGCGCTACACCGGCGCCGACTGCCCGCGCGCCGCCGCGCACGCGCTCACCGAGCACGTGCCGCTCGCCGTGGTCACCCTGGGCGCGGAGGGCGCGTACGCCGTGGACCGGCGCACGGGGGAGACCGCCGAGGTGCCCGCCATCGCCGTCGAGGCCCTCGACCCGACCGGCGCCGGGGACGTCTTCGTCGCCGGCTTCGTCACCGGCACGCTGGCCGGCTGGCCGCTGGCCGACCGCCTCGCCTTCGCGGGCCTGACGGCCGCGCTCTCGGTCCAGGAGTTCGGCGGGTCGCTGTCGGCGCCGGGCTGGTCGGAGATCGCGGGGTGGTGGCGCAGGGTCCGGTCGGTGGCGGGCCAGGACCCGGCCGCCCTGCGGCGGTACGCGTTCCTGGCGGACCTGGTCCCGGACGACCCGGTCGGGCCGTGGCCGCTGCGGCGGGCGGTCCCGACGATCGGCTTCCGCCGCCCGGCGTGACCCGGCCCCGCCGGGGTCCGGTGCGGCCCCGCCCGGCGCGACGCGGCACCGGCCGGGACACGGAGTGTCCCGGCCCGGGCACGGCGCCCCGGGCCGGGACAGGCCGGGCGGCTCCCGCCGGCGCTCCCGGCCCGTCCGGCCCGCCCGGCCTCCGCGGAACCCCGGCCCCGAAAAGTCCTACGGTGTTGTCACGCCCCCGTCGTACCCTTGGTAGCGCGAGGCCGCCCTCAGCTACGCGGCCGTGACGAGGAGGAACCGCAGGCCTTAAGCGCCGGCCCATGACTGAGACACCCACAGCTCACACCCCCGCGCAGGGGCAGGCGAAAGTGCAGTTCACCGTTCCCGCCCAGCACCCCATGGTGACCGTGCTGGGTTCCGGGGACTCCCTCCTGCGCGTGATCGAGAAGGCCTTCCCGGCGGCCGACATCCACGTCCGGGGCAACGAGATCAGCGCGGTCGGCGACCCGGCGGAGGTCGCCCTCGTCTCGCGCGTGTTCGAGGAGATGATGCTCGTGCTCCGCACCGGGCAGCCGATGACGGAGGACGCCGTGGAACGTTCGATCGCCATGCTGAGGGCGAGCGGAAGCGGGGAGAGCGACGGACCGGAGACCCCGGCCCAGGTGCTCACCCAGAACATCCTGTCCTCGCGCGGCCGCACGATCCGTCCCAAGACCCTCAACCAGAAGCGGTACGTGGACGCGATCGACAAGCACACGATCGTCTTCGGCATCGGCCCCGCCGGTACCGGCAAGACGTACCTGGCGATGGCCAAGGCGGTGCAGGCCCTGCAGTCCAAGCAGGTCAACCGCATCATCCTGACCCGCCCGGCGGTCGAGGCGGGCGAACGCCTCGGCTTCCTGCCCGGCACGCTGTACGAGAAGATCGACCCGTACCTGCGCCCGCTGTACGACGCGCTGCACGACATGCTCGACCCCGACTCGATCCCGAGGCTCATGGCCGCGGGCACGATCGAGGTCGCGCCGCTCGCCTACATGCGGGGCCGCACGCTCAACGACGCCTTCATCATCCTCGACGAGGCCCAGAACACGAGCCCCGAGCAGATGAAGATGTTCCTCACCCGCCTCGGCTTCGACTCGAAGATCGTGATCACGGGCGACGTGACGCAGGTCGACCTCCCCGACGGCCAGAAGTCCGGACTGCGCCAGGTCCAGGAGATCCTGGAGGGCGTCGAGGACGTCCACTTCTCCCGGCTGTCCTCGCACGACGTCGTCCGGCACAAGCTGGTGGGCCGTATCGTCGACGCGTACGAGCAGTACGACAACAGGCACGGCACCCAGAACGGCGCCCCCAAGGGCGGCCGGGGCAAGTCCGGGCACAAGGGGAAGTAGACAAGCGCCGCACATGTCGATCGACGTCAACAACGAGTCCGGAACCGAGGTCGACGAGCAGGCGATCCTCGACATCGCCCGCTACGCGCTGGCCCGGATGCGCATCCACCCGCTCTCCGAACTCTCGGTGATCATCGTGGACGCCGACGCCATGGAGCAGCTCCACGTCCAGTGGATGGACCTGCCGGGCCCGACGGACGTGATGTCCTTCCCGATGGACGAGCTGCGCCCGCCGTCGAAGGACGACGACGAACCGCCGCAGGGGCTGCTCGGCGACATCGTGCTGTGTCCCGAGGTCGCCGCCCGGCAGGGCGCCGAGGCGCCGACGCGGCACACCATGGACGAGGAGCTGCAGCTGCTCACCGTCCACGGTGTGCTGCACCTGCTCGGCTACGACCACGAGGAACCCGACGAGAAGGCCGAGATGTTCGGCCTGCAGGCGGCCATCGTGGACGGCTGGCGCGCGGAGAGGGGCCTGACCGGCCCGTCCCCGGCTCCGACCGTGTCATGAGCCTCCCGCTCGTCTCCGGCGCCGTCGCCCTGGTCGTCGTCGCCTGGCTCGCCGCCTGCGCGGAGGCGGGTCTGGCGCGCGTCTCCAGCTTCCGCGCCGAGGAAGCCGTGCGTTCCGGGCGGCGCGGCAGCGCCAAGCTCGCCCAGGTCGCCGCCGACCCGACCCGCTACCTCAACGTGGCGCTGCTGGTCCGCGTCGCCTGCGAGATGGCCGCCGCCGCGCTGGTCACCCACGCCTGCCTGCGGGAGTTCGACCACACCGGCGAGGCCCTGGCGATCGCCATCGCGGTCATGGTCCTCGTGTCGTACGTCGCCGTCGGCGTCTCCCCGCGCACCATCGGCCGCCAGCACCCGCTGAACACGGCGACGGCGGCGGCGTACGCCCTGGTGCCGCTGGCCAGGATCATGGGCCCCGTCCCCTCCCTGCTGATCCTCATCGGCAACGCGCTCACCCCCGGCAAGGGCTTCCGCCACGGCCCCTTCGCCTCCGAGGCGGAGCTGCGCGCGCTGGTCGACCTCGCGGAGAAGGAGTCGCTGATCGAGGCGGAGGAGCGCCGCATGGTGCACTCGGTCTTCGAGCTGGGCGACACCCTCGTCCGGGAGGTCATGGTGCCGCGCACCGACCTGGTGGTCATCGAGCGCTTCAAGACGATCCGCCAGGCCCTCACCCTCGCGCTGCGCTCCGGTTTCTCCCGCATCCCGGTGACCGGCGAGAGCGAGGACGACATCGTCGGGATCGTGTACCTGAAGGACCTGGCCCGCAAGACGCACATCAGCCGCGACGCGGAGAGCGAGCTGGTCTCCACCGCCATGCGGCCCGCGTTCTTCGTGCCCGACACCAAGAACGCCGGCGACCTGCTGCGCGAGATGCAGAAGGAGCGCAACCACGTCGCCGTCGTCATCGACGAGTACGGCGGCACGGCCGGCATCGTCACCATCGAGGACATCCTGGAGGAGATCGTCGGCGAGATCACCGACGAGTACGACCGGGAGCTCCCGCCCGTCGAGGAACTGGGCGAGGACCGCTACCGGGTCACCGCCCGCCTCGGCATCGGCGACCTCGGCGAGCTGTACGGCCTGGAGTCCTACGACGACGAGGACGTGGAGACCGTCGGCGGCCTGCTCGCCAAGGCGCTCGGCCGGGTCCCGATCGCCGGCGCGTCGTCCGTGGTGGAACTGCCGGACGGGCGGGAGCTGCGGCTGACCGCGGAGGCCGCCGCCGGCCGCCGGAACAAGATCGTGACCGTGCTGGCGGAGCCGGTGGGCCCGGCCAGGCCCCCGGAGGAGGAGAAGGAAGCGGAGTGAGCCCGAAGGAGCTGCGCGCGTACTGCCTGTCCTTCAACGCCGCGGTGGAGGACTTCCCCTTCGGCCCCCGGACCTCGGTCTTCAAGGTGCGGGGCAAGATGTTCGCCCTGGCGGACCTGGACGCGCGCCCGCTCACGGTCAACCTCAAGTGCGACCCGGAGGACGCCCTGCGGCTCCGCGCGCAGCACCCGGGCCTGATCGTCCCCGGCTACCACATGAACAAGCGGCACTGGAACACGGTCACCGCCGACGGCGGCCTCCCGGACCGCCTGGTCCGGGAACTCGTCGAGGACTCCTACGACCTGGTCGTCGCCGGCCTGCCGCGCGCCGACCGGCTCCGCCTGGACCGCCCGTGACGCGCACCGCCTCGTATGCTCGGATCATGACCGACACCAGCGCGCTCACCCCCGAGGACCGCAAGATCGTCACCCTGGCCCGTTCCGCGCGGGCCCGCAACGGCGTGCCCGAGGGGGCCGCCGTGCGCGACGAGACGGGCCGTACGTACGTCGCCGGGACCGTCGCCCTCGACTCGCTGCAGCTCAGCGCCCTGCGGACGGCGGTGGCGATGGCGGTGGCGTCCGGGGCGAAGTCCCTGGAGGCGGCGGCCGTGGTGACCGAGGCCGAGGAGGTCGCGGACGAGGACCGGGCCGCCGTGCGGGACCTGGGCGGGCCGGACACGCCGGTGCTGGTGGCCGGGACGGACGGCGAGGTCCGGCTGACGGTCCCGGCGGGCTGACGGCGTACGGAGCCGGTGCCCGCCCCGGCCCGCGGGGCGCGCCCGGTGGTGCGGCACGGCTTCGTGGATCAGGGAGAATGGGCGGCATGAGCGTTCGTACCCAGTCATCCGAGCAACCGGTCGAGGCCCTGCACCGGGCCGGTTTCGCCTGCTTCG
Source organism: Streptomyces glaucus (assembly GCF_039533365.1). Lineage (NCBI taxonomy): Bacteria > Bacillati > Actinomycetota > Actinomycetes > Kitasatosporales > Streptomycetaceae > Streptomyces > Streptomyces glaucus. Next base: position 86,317 of record NZ_BAAATK010000010.1, on the reverse strand, counting down.
TCGGGCGGCCCAACGCGGGCAAGTCCACCCTCACGAACGCTCTGGTCGGGCAGAAGGTGGCGATCACTTCCAACCGGCCGCAGACCACCCGGCACACCGTGCGCGGGATCGTGCACCGCCCGGACGCCCAGCTGATCCTGGTCGACACCCCGGGGCTGCACAAGCCGCGCACGCTGCTCGGCGAGCGGCTGAACGACGTGGTCCGCACCACCTGGGCCGAGGTCGACGTGATCGGCTTCTGCCTGCCCGCGGACCAGAAGATCGGCCCCGGCGACCGCTTCATCGCCAAGGAGCTGGCCGGGATCAAGCGCACCCCGAAGGTCGCCGTCGTCACCAAGACGGATCTGGTCGACTCCAAGGCCCTGGCGGAGCAGCTGATCGCGGTGGACCAGCTCGGCAAGGAGCTCGGCATCACCTGGGCGGAGATCGTGCCGGTGTCGGCGACCGCGAACAAGCAGGTGGACCTGCTGGCGGACCTGCTGATCCCGCTGCTGCCCGAGGGCCCGGCCCTCTACCCGGAGGGCGACCTGACCGACGAGCCCGAGCAGGTCATGGTCGCGGAACTGATCCGCGAGGCGGCGCTGGAGGGCGTACGGGACGAGCTCCCGCACTCCATCGCGGTGGTCGTGGAGGAGATGCTGCCGCGCGAGGACCGCCCCGCCGACAAGCCCCTCCTCGACATCCACGCCAACGTCTACATCGAGCGCCCCAGCCAGAAGGGCATCATTATCGGCCCCAAGGGCAAGCGCCTGAAGGAGGTCGGCATCAAGTCCCGCAAGCAGATCGAGGCCCTGCTGGGGACCCCGGTCTTCCTGGACCTGCACGTGAAGGTGGCCAAGGACTGGCAGCGGGACCCCAAGCAGCTGCGCCGGCTGGGCTTCTAGCCCGGCCGCCGCCGGGCGCGGACCGTCCGCACGGGCGACGGCCGACGCCGGCCCCCCGCACCGGCACGGGGGTCAGGCGCCCTCCTTCAGCACCCGCGAGATCAGCTCGCGCTGTTCGTCCGTCAGCCGGGGGTCCGCGCAGTACACCGTCCTGCCGTCCACGGTGATCTGGTAGCCGAACCCGTCCGGCACCCCGGCCGGCGGCGCGCCCCGGCCCGCGGCGACCGCCCGCTCGGCCAGGGCACGCCACTCGTGCGCGTCCGCGCGCCCCGACGTGTCCACCTCGGCACGGCGCTCGATGCCCGCGAACCCGCCCGTGCACCTCACCTGAATACGCATGGCTCCCTGTCTAGTACGGAACTACCGGGTGCGCACCCCGACCTGCTGCCAGGCCTTCGCCACCGCCTCGCGCTCCTCGCCGTCCCCGTAACGCGCCCGCGCCGCCGACACCGTGAGCGTCGCGAAGTCCGTGAACCGGGCGTCCTGTTCGAGCTCGCCGCCGGTCAGCACGTCGTACCAGATCTGCCCGGCGCGCTCCCAGGCGTGGCCGCCCAGCGCGGTGGCCGCGAGGTAGAAGGCGCGGTTGGGGATGCCGGAGTTGATGTGCACGCCGCCGTTGTCGCTGCCGGTGCGGACGTAGTCGTCCATCGTCGCCGGCTGCGGGTCCTTGCCGAGGACGTCGTCGTCGTAGGCCGTGCCCGGCTCCTTCATCGAGCGCAGCGCCTTGCCGGTGACGCGCGGGGCGAGCAGGCCCGCGCCGATCAGCCAGTCGGCCTCGGCGGCGGTCTGACCCAGCGTGTACTGCTTGATGAGGGCGCCGAAGACGTCCGACACCGACTCGTTGAGGGCGCCGGACTGGCCGAAGTAGGTCAGGTTGGCGGTGTACTGCGTGACACCGTGGGCGAGTTCGTGGCCGATGACGTCGACGGGGAGGGTGAAGTCGAGGAAGATCTCCCCGTCCCCGTCGCCGAAGACCATCTGCTCGCCGTTCCAGAAGGCGTTGTTGTAGTCCCGGTCGTAGTGCACCGTCGCGTCCAGCGGCAGCCCGGCGCCGTCGATGGAGTCGCGCCCGTACGCCGTGAGGAACAGCTCGAAGGTGGCGCCGAGGCCGGCGTAGGCGCGGTTGACGGAGGCGTCCTGGCCGGGGTCGTCGCCCTCGCCGCGCACCTTGTGGCCGGGCAGGTCGGTGCCGTGCCGGGCGTCGTAGACGGTGCGGTGCGGCGTGCCGGACGCGGCGGCGGGCGGGGCCGCGGCCGGGGCGCCGAGGACCGTGGTCAGCCGGCGGTGGGTGCGTTCGAAGGCGTCGCGCTCCAGGGTGCGGCGCGCGGGGCGGGCGAGGGCCGGGTCCCCGGACCGGGCGAGTGCGTCGAGGACGTGGGGCGGCACGATGGTGCAGAAGACGGGCTCGAAGCCCCCGTGGATGGTCATGTCCGGAACCCTTGCACTGTGTCATGCCGATGTCACCATCAGCCACCGTGATCGGTGAAATACCGTGACAGAAAGGCCTGCTGCCGCGCGAGAAGTGGTATACGGCACTTTTTGTCCAGTATTTCTCCCGGGTCCCGCATACTGGAACAGGCCCGCGCGTCCGGCGTGGCTCGGCTAGGCTGCGGAGCATCATGCATTTCGGGCTGCTTCTCCTTAGCTGCCGCGGCGAGGGCCTGTAGTCGAGGCCGACCCCCTCCCCGCGGAGCTTGGTGTTGCGTCGTCGGCCGTATTCCCGCACACGCGGACATCGCGGACACCCCTAGGAGCCCACGCGACCATGGTCAACCGCCAGCAGCCCAGTTCCCTGCCGATCCACAAGTACCGCGGGTACGAGCAGGTCGACCTCCCCGACCGCACCTGGCCGAACCGGCGGATCACCCAGGCCCCCCGCTGGCTCTCCACCGACCTGCGCGACGGCAACCAGGCCCTGATCGACCCGATGTCGCCCGCGCGCAAGCGCGCGATGTTCGACCTGCTGGTCAAGATGGGCTACAAGGAGATCGAGATCGGCTTCCCGGCCTCCGGGCAGACCGACTACGACTTCGTGCGCTCCATCATCGAGGAGGAGGGCGCGATCCCCGAGGACGTCACGATCTCCGTCCTCACCCAGGCCCGCGAGGACCTGATCGAGCGCACGGTGGAGTCCCTGCGCGGCGCCCGCCGCGCCACGGTCCACCTCTACAACGCCACCGCCCCGGTCTTCCGCCGGGTCGTCTTCCGCGGCTCGAAGGACGACATCCGGCAGATCGCCGTCGACGGCACCCGCCTGGTGATGGAGTACGCGGAGAAACTGCTCGGCGACGAGACCGAGTTCGGCTACCAGTACAGCCCCGAGATCTTCACCGACACCGAGCTGGACTTCGCGCTGGAGGTCTGCGAGTCGGTGATGGACGTCTGGCAGCCCGGCCCGGACCGCGAGATCATCCTCAACCTGCCCGCCACCGTGGAGCGTTCGACGCCGTCCACGCACGCCGACCGCTTCGAGTGGATGGGCCGTCACCTGTCCCGCCGCGAGTACGTCTGCCTGTCCGTCCACCCGCACAACGACCGCGGCACGGCCGTCGCGGCGGCCGAGCTGGCGCTGATGGCCGGCGCCGACCGCGTCGAGGGCTGCCTGTTCGGGCAGGGCGAGCGCACCGGCAACGTCGACCTGGTCACCCTGGGCATGAACCTGTTCTCCCAGGGCGTCGACCCGCAGATCGACTTCTCCGACATCGACGAGATCCGCCGTACCTGGGAGTACTGCAACCAGATGGAGGTCCACCCGCGCCACCCGTACGTGGGCGACCTGGTCTACACGTCCTTCTCCGGCTCCCACCAGGACGCCATCAAGAAGGGCTTCGACGCGATGGAGGCCGACGCGGCCGCCCGGGGCGTCACGGTCGACGACCTGGAGTGGGCGGTGCCGTACCTGCCGATCGACCCCAAGGACGTCGGCCGGTCCTACGAGGCCGTCATCCGCGTCAACTCGCAGTCCGGCAAGGGCGGCATCGCCTACGTCCTGAAGAACGACCACAAGCTGGACCTGCCGCGGCGGATGCAGATCGAGTTCTCCCGGATCATCCAGGCGAAGACGGACGCCGAGGGCGGCGAGATCACGCCGAAGGAGATCTGGGAGGTCTTCCAGGACGAGTACCTGCCCAACCCGGACAACCCCTGGGGCCGCATCCAGGTGAGGAACGGCCAGTCGACGACCGACCGCGACGGCGTGGACACGCTCACCGTCGAGGCCACCGTCGACGGCGCGGACACCGTCCTCACCGGCAGCGGCAACGGCCCCATCTCGGCCTTCTTCGACGCGCTGCAGTCCATCGGCGTCGACGTACGCCTGCTGGACTACCAGGAGCACACGATGAGCGAGGGCGCCTCGGCGCAGGCCGCCTCCTACATCGAGTGCGCCGTCGGCGACAAGGTCCTGTGGGGCATCGGGATCGACGCGAACACCACCCGCGCCTCGCTGAAGGCGGTCGTCTCCGCCGTCAACCGGGCATCCCGCTGACCGGCCCGGACGGGTCTTTCCGGGCCCCGCCCGCCGCGCCCCGGCGGGCGGGGCCCCGTCACATACCGGCCATTCCTCGGCCAGGTCACGGAAAGGTCTCCTCCCGGGTGCTGACTCCGCCTCCGTGATGTGGCTAACATCACGCCACGCGGCGATGGTGCCGCGGGGTTACGGAGGTGCGACGTGCTGCCAGTACGGGGACGAAACGACCGTGCCGCCGGGCTTGCGCGCATCCTGGGCGTCCGCACCGCGTGGACGTGCGTCGGCGACGGCGAGTTCTTCTGCCCCGGCTGCGGGGGCGACCGCAACTACCAGCGCCTCACCGGCCGCCGCCGCCTCACCCTCGTCGGCGTGCCGGTGCTGCCGCGCGGCGGGACCGGACCGGTCGTCGAGTGCGCGGCCTGCCGCCGCCACTTCGGCACCGACGTCCTCGACCATCCGACCACCGTCCGCTTCTCCGCGATGCTCCGCGACGCCGTCCACACCGTCGCCCTCGCGGTGCTGGCCGCCGGCGACACCTGCTCGCGCGCGGCGCTGGAGACGGCCGCGGCCGCCGTGCGCGCGGCCGGGTTCGACGGCTGCACCGAGGAACAGCTGGCCGCCCTGGTCGAGGCGCTGGCGGCGGACACCGGACGGGTCCACGGCGAGCCCTGCGGGGCGGGCCTGGCCATAGAGCTGCACGAGGCGCTGGACCCGCTGGCCCCGCACCTCGCCCCCGCCGGCCGTGAGTCGGTCCTCCTCCAGGGCGCCCGCATCGCCCTGGCCGACGGCCCCTACACGCCCGCCGAGCGGGACGTCCTCGCGACCGTGGGGGCGGCGCTGACCATCTGCGCCCAGGACGTGAAGCGGCTGCTGGAGGCGGCGCGGACGCCCTCGTGAGGCAGGCCGCCCCGCCCGCCGGGCGACGGCGGTCCGGCGCAGCACGGACGGCGGGACCACCTTCACCAAGGCGCTGACGCTGTCCGAGCGACGGGCCGCCTGCTCCGACCTGGTGCCGGCCGGCCGGGATCCGGTACGGGACGGGGACGGCCGGGGCGTACGAGACGATCGAGTTCCGCCGGGTGCCGGCCGGCGAACCCGGCGCGCGTCAGGACCCCCGGGCGGACCCCGTGGAAGGAGCGGTGCCCGGTGCGTGCGCCGGCCGTGCGGGCCGGGCCCCGCGACGCCCCGGGGATCGGGCGAAGGGCCCTACAGCAGCCCCGCCCCGGCGAGGTACTTGCCCACCCGCGCGACCTCGTCCGGCGACAGCGGCACCTGCGGTTCGGCCGTGACCGGGCAGGCGATGACGCCCCGCAGGTGCAGCGCGGCCTTGAAGGCGCCGATCGCCGAGGAGGCGCCGCCCATCCGGGCCGGGTCGCCGACGTCCACCAGGCCGAACAGGGCGCACAGCCGTTCCTGCTCGGCCCGCGCCCCGTCCCGGTCGCCGGACCGGTGCAGGCGGTCGAGGCGGACGTAGCCGTGCGGGTCGACGTTGGCGAGGCCGGGCACCGCCCCGTCGGCGCCGACCGCGAGCGCCGCGTCGACGATCAGCTCCGAGCCGGTCAGGACGCTGAAGCCGGTGACGCCGGGGCGGGCGCGGACGCCCGTGACGACCTCGCGGAAGCCGCCCAGGTCGCCGCTGGAGTCCTTCAGCCCGGCCAGCACCCCGTCGGCGGCCAGCTCCAGCACCAGGCCGGCGGGCAGCTTGGTGTGCACGGCGGACGGGATGTCGTAGGCGAGGACCGGGACCGGGCAGGCGGCGGCGATCCGCCGGTAGTGGCGGGCGATCTCGGCCGGGTGGGTGCGGGCGTAGAACGGGGCGGTGACGACGACGGCGTCCGCGCCCGCCGCGGCGGCGGACGCGGCGTGCTCCAGCACCCGGGGCGTCGTCATGTCGATCGCGCCCGCCAGGACCGGGAGCTGCCCGCCGAGGTGGGCCACGGTGGTCTCCACGACCAGCCGGCGCTGCCGGTCCGTCAGGTACGCGGCCTCCGAGGTGGAGCCGAGCACGAACAGCCCGTGCACCCCGCCCGTCACCAGGTGGTCGAGCAGTCCGAGCAGCGAGGGGACGTCCACCTCGCCCTCCGGTGTCAGGGGCGTGCACACGGGCGGAACGACACCGGTGAGCGGGGCGGGGATCGTCATCAGGGCTCCATCGGTCTGCTCTGGCGTACGAGGTCGCGGGTCGACTCGTCCTCCTGCACAGGATGGTGGCAGCGGAAGCGGTGCTCCGGCGTGGACGCGGCGGAGAACCCGGGCATCGTGTCGGCGCACACGCCGTCCGCCTTCCAGCAGCGGGTGCGGAAGGGGCAGCCGCTCGGCGGGTGCGTCGCCGAGGGCACGGGGCCGGTGAGCGGGATCGGCTCGATCGGGTCGAGCAGGCCGGGCGTGGCGGAGAACAGGGCGCGGGTGTACGGGTGCCGGGACCGGTCGGTGACCCGGCCGGCCGGGGTCTCCTCGACGATCCGGCCGAGGTACATGGTGATCACGCGGTCGCTCATCCGCCGCACGGTCTGGATGTCGTGCGAGACGAAGACCAGGGCCAGGCCGAGGCGCTCCTTCAGGTCCAGCAGCAGGTTGAGGATCTGGGCCCGCACGGACACGTCCAGGGCGCTGGTCGGCTCGTCCGCCACCACCAGGTCCGGGTCGAGCGCCAGCGCGCGGGCGATGGCGACGCGCTGGCGCTGGCCGCCCGACAGCCGGCCGGGCAGCGCGTCGGCGAGGGCGCGGGGGAGGCCGACCAGGGCCATCAGTTCCCGCACCCGCTCCTCCCGCTGCGCCGTCGTGCCCCGGCCGTGCACGTCCAGCGGGTCGCGCAGGATCCGGCGGACGGTCAGCCGGCGGTTCAGGGCCGTCGACGGGTCCTGGAAGATCATGCCGGTGCTGCCGCCGACGGCCGCGCGGCGTTCGGCCGCCGGCATCGCCCACAGGTCGCGGCCCCGGAACAGCACCCGCCCGGACGTCGGCCGCTCCACGCCCACCAGCACCTTCGCCAGCGTGGACTTGCCGCAGCCGGACTCGCCGACCACGCCGACCGTCTCGCCGGGCGCGATCGCGAGATCGGCGCCGGTGAGCGCGTACACCCGGTCCCGGGTGAACAGGCCGCCGCTGCGGGCCTTGTGCACGACGTGCGCGTCCGCCAGTTCCACCAGCGCGGGCGCGGCACCGTCCCGCTGCGGGTCCGCTGGCGCGGTCACGGGACCACCTCGCTTCCGGTCGCGGCCAGGTCGACGGCCGGGTGGTGACAGGCCGCCGTGTGCGCCGGCGTGCCCCGCGGGCCGGGCGCGGTCGTGCGGCAGACCTCGCTCGCCAGCGGGCACCGGTCGGCGAACCGGCAGCCGGCCGGGAAGTCCGCGGGGGCCGGCACGACCCCCTTGATCTGCGTCATCCGCTCCTCGGCCGACTCCAGCGACAGCACGCTGCCGAGCAGGCCGCGCGTGTAGTGGTGGGCGGGCGCCGCCACCAGGTCGGCGGTCACGCCGGTCTCCACGATCTGCCCGCCGTACATCACCACCACCCGGTCGGTGACGTCCGCGACCAGCGCCAGGTCGTGCGAGACCAGGATCAGCGCGAAGCCCAGCTCCTCCCGCAGCCTCAGCAGCAGCTCCATCACCTGCGCCTGCACGGTCACGTCCAGCGCGGTCGTCGGCTCGTCGGCGACGATCAGCCGCGGGTCGCGGGAGAGCGCCATGGCGATCAGGACGCGCTGGCGCTGCCCGCCGGACAGCTCGTGCGGGTAGCTGCGCAGGGTGCGCGCGGGGTCCAGGCCGACCATCGTCAGCAGCTCGTGCGGGCTGCGCCGGCCCCCGCGCCGCACGACCTGCCTGAGCTGGGCCTGGATGGTCATGGCCGGGTTCAGCGACGACAGGGCGTCCTGGTAGATCATCGCCATCTCGTGGCCGAGGAGCCGGCGGCGCACGCGCATCGGCTCGGCCAGCAGGTCCCGCCCGCCGAAGCGGACCTGCCCGCGCACCCGCGCCCCCTTCGGCTCCAGGCCCATGATCGCGAGCGCGGTCAGCGACTTGCCGCAGCCCGACTCGCCGACCAGTCCGACGACCTCCCCGGGGTGCACCTCGAAGCCGATGCCGTCGACGACGTCCACGCCGCCGTGGCGGTGGTCGAAGCCGATGGCGAGGTTCTCCACCGCCAGCACCGGCTGCCCGTCGCGGGGCACCGCGCGGGCCCGGGAGCGCAGCCGCCGGGCCGCCGCCGCGAGGCCCGGCAGCGGCAGCACCCGGCCGCTGCCCGGCTCGGGCGCCTGAAGCCGGTCGCCGTCGCGGACGTCGGCCTCCCGCGCCGAGGGCGCCGCCCACGCGTCGGAGACGCCCTCGGACAGGACGTTCAGCGACAGCACGGTGAGCAGCATCAGCAGCCCGGGGAAGACGGTCGCCCACCAGCCGCCGGTCAGCACCATGTTCTTGCCGTCCGCGATGACGCTGCCCCAGGAGGGGTCGGGCGGCCGGACCCCGGCCCCGATGAAGGACAGCGACGCCTCGAAGACGATCGCCTCGGCGACCTGGACGGTGCAGAACACCAGCACCGGCGCGGCGCAGTTGACCGCCACGTGCCGGACGACGATGTACGGCGTCCGCGCGCCGATCACCCGTTCCGCCGTCACGTAGTCCTCGCCGTACTGGTCGAGCACGTTCGCCCGGACGACGCGGGCCACCGGCGGGGTGAACAGGAAGGCGATCGCGCAGATCAGCACGGTGATCCCGCCGCCGAACACGGCGACCAGGACGGCCGCCAGCGCGATGCCGGGGAACGCCATCACCACGTCCAGGCAGCGCATCAGCGTCTCGTCGACCGCCTTGCGGGAGGTGGCCGCGACCGCGCCGAGCAGGGCGCCGGCGACGAGGGCGAGCGCGGTGGCGCCGAGCCCGATGGCCAGGGACCAGCGGGCCCCGTACATCAGCCGGCTGAGGATGTCCCGGCCGAGGCTGTCCTGCCCCATCCAGTGCTCCGCCGACGGGCGTCCGGTGCCGTCGACCGGCGGCTGCTGGTCGAGCGGGTCGTGCGGCGCGAGCAGCGGCGCCAGCAGCGCCACGAGGACGACGACGGCGAGGAAGCAGACGGCGGCCTTCGACAGCGGCGGCAGCCGGCGCGGACCGCGCAGCCGGATGCCGGGCCGGGCGAGCGCCTCGGTGAGCCTGTTGCGCGTGATCATGCGGTCGTGTCCCTCAGTCGTGGGTTGACCAGCAGGTGGAGGACGTCGATGACGAGGTTGACGACGACGAAGCCGGCCGCCGTGGTCAGCACGACGCCCTGGACGACGGCCGGGTCGCCGTTCTTCACGGCGTCGATCATCAGCTTGCCCATGCCGGGCAGGGAGAAGATCGTCTCGATGACGACCGCGCCGCCCAGCAGGTAGCCGACGCGCAGGCCGAGCACGGTGAGCGGGTTGATCAGCGCGTTCCGCAGCACGTTCCGCCCCACCACCACGTGCGGCGGCAGCCCGCTGCCGATCGCCGTGCGGACGTAGTCCTTGTCCAGCTCCTCCACCACCGCCGTCCGCACGATCCGGGTGAGCTGGGCGGCGACGGGCAGCGACAGGGCCAGGGCGGGCAGCGTCATCGTCCGCAGCCAGCCCGTGACGGAGTCCGCCGGGTTGACGTAGCCGCCCGTGGGGAACCAGCCCAGGTCCACCGCCAGGTACTGGATCATCAGCAGCGCCAGCCAGAAACCGGGCGCGGCGACCCCGGTCAGCGACACCACGCGGATGATCTGGTCGGGCAGCCGGTCCCGGTGGATCGCGGCCGTCACCCCGGCGGCCAGCGCCAGCACCACCGCGATGCCGAGCCCGAGGAAGGTCAGCTGGAGGGTGAGCGGCAGCGCGGTGGTGACCTGGTCGGCGACCGGGGCGCGGGTCAGGGCGCTGGTGCCCAGGTCGCCGTGGAGCAGATCGCCGACGAAGTGCAGGTAGCGGACGGGGAGCGGGTCGAGCAGGCCGTGCTCCTCGCGGAAGTCGTGCAGCTGCTCGGGCGTCGGGTTGGCGCCCTGGAAGAACGCGGACGCCGGGTCGACGTCCGAGAACCGCATCACCAGGAACACGAACAGCACGATGCCGAGCAGCAGCGGCACCAGCAGGGCGACGCGGCGGAGCAGGATCCGGGCGACGGCGATCACCGGGGACCCCTCAGGCCCACTTGGCCTGGAGGAGGTTGATGCCGGGGTAGGGCTGGGCCCTTATCCCGGTGAGCTGGTCGGGGTCCCAGGCCGTCATCAGCTCGTTGTGGACGACCGGGTAGAGCACGGCCTGCTCGGCGACGACGTCGATGTAATCCTGGATCATCGCCTTCTTCCGCTCCGGGTCCGCCTCCCGGGTCGCGGCGTCCATGTCCCGGAACAGCCGCTCGGCGACGGGGTGCCCGGCCCAGCGCGTGTACTGCATCCACAGGTTGCCGGGCCCGTAGTTGTAACGCATGATCAGATCGGCGTCCAGGCCGAACTGGTTGGGGTTGGAGGCGGCGGCGACGACCTGGTAGTCCTGCTTCTGGTCCAGTTTGGTGAAGACGGCCGTGGTCTCCTGCGGCGACAGGGTGGTGCGCACGCCGATCGCGTCCCAGGAGGACTTGACGGTCGGCAGGCAGTCGGCGATCCAGCTCACGTTCACCGCGAGGAGGTCGATCTCCAGTCCGTCGACCCCGGCCTGGCGCAGCAGCGCCTTCGCCCGCTCGGGGTCGTGGTCGTAGACGGTCTTCGCCCGCCGGTAGCAGGGGTTGGCCTCGTCCAGGAACGACGTGGACGGCGTCCCGTGCCCCTTGAGCGCCACCTCGACCATCTTCTCGGTGTCGATGGCGTAGCGCAGCGCCTGCCGCACCCGCACGTCGTCGAAGGGCTTGCGCCGGGTGTTGAACATCAGGAACAGGTTGTTCATCCCGGCCCCGCCCGCGACCGTCAGCCCGCTGCTCTCCAGCCGGCCGATGTTGGCGTACGGGATGTTGTCGGCGATCTGCGCGTCCGCCCCGCCCCCGGAGATCTTCGCGACGCGCGGCGCCGCGTCCACGATCGTCAGCCAGTTCATCCGCTTGAAGGCGGGCTTGCGCGGGCCGTTGTAGCCGTCGAACGCCTCGAAGGTGGTGTTGGACTTCGGGTGGTGCGCGGTCTGCCGGTACGGCCCCGAGCCGACCGCCAGCCCCTTGATCGCCTCGTTCCACGCGCCCGGCCGGGAGAACACGTGCTTCGGCATGATCTTCGCCAGCGTCAGCCGCGACAGCCCGTCCGGGAAGGGGAACTTCAGCACCAGCTCCACGGTCCGCGCGTCGACCTTCCGGACCTCCTCCAGCCAGCTCGCGAAGAAGCCCTTGGCGAGGGTCTGGGTGTCCGGGTCGAGGATCCGGTCGAAGACGAACACCACGTCGTCGGCGGTGACCGGCTTGCCGTCGTGGAACGTCGCGCCCGCCCGCAGCGTGAACCGCCACGAGGTGCCGTCCGGGTTCTCGGGCACCCGCGTCGCCAGCGCCGCGTACGGCTCGCGGGAGATCGGGTCGGTGTCGAGCAGCCCCTCGTAGATGTGGTGGTTGGCGGCCATGCAGAACGCGGACGCGGTCTGCGTCGGGTCCCAGCTGCCGTCGTTGCCGTACCCGATGACCGCCGTCAGCGTCCGGTCCGGGCCGCCCTCCCCGCCGCCGGTGTCGTTGGTGGACTCCGGCCCGCCGCAGGCCCCCAGCGACGCCGTCACGGCGGCCGCCGCGCCCAGCGCGCCGGTGTGCTTCAGGAACGTCCGGCGGTGCGGCGCCGGCACGTCACGGATCACGTCGCGCACGGTTCCTCCTGCGGGGAGAGGGAGCGGGCAGAGAACTCGTGGGAAGGCGGAGCACGTGGTGAGAGAGGAGGTACGACGTCCTACGTCCTGCGGTCAGCGCGACCATAGGAGGGGCCGTGGGGGCGGTCAAGGGATCGCGCACGAATGGCGCAACCGCCACAGGTCGGACCAATGGTGCCGCCCGATGGCCGGATCGGCGCCCCGCCGGTTCCGGCGCTCTCCCGGATGCCGCCGGAGGTGGGACGTCCGACGTCCCGGGCGCGTACGATGCGGCGCATGGCCGAGGAGCCCCGGAGCAGCCGGATACAGCGCCAGGTCGTGCAGCTCATCCTCGACCGCAGGCTCGGCGCCGGCGCCCCGCTGCCCACGGAGACGGAGCTGATGGCGGCCTTCGGCGCCAGCCGCAACTCCGTCCGCGAGGCCCTCAAGGCGCTCCAGGCCCTCGACATCGTCGACATCCGGCACGGCTACGGCACCTACGTCGGCCAGGCCTCGCTGACCCCGCTCGTCGACGGCCTGACCTTCCGCGCCCTGGCCCGGCACGACGACGACACCGCCGCCCTCGCCGAGATCCTCCAGGTCCGGGAGGCGCTGGAGGAGGGCCTGATCCGGCGGAGCGCGCGCGTCCTCACCGACGCCGACCTCGACCGGCTGGAGGCGGTGGTGGACCGCATGGAGCGGGCGGGCCGCACCGGCCGGCCCTTCCCCGAACTGGACCGGGAGTTCCACGAGTTGCTGTACGCGCCGCTCGGCAACGCGCTGGTGCCGCAGCTGCTCGGCGCGTTCTGGGCCGTCTTCCGCCGCGTCGCCGGCACCCGCGGCCGGCCCGACCCGCCCGCCGAGGTCACCGTCCGCCGTCACCGCGCCATCGTCGGCGCCCTGCGCGCCCGGGACGTCGAGGCGGCCCAGCGCGCGATGGCGGTCCACTTCCGCGGGATCGCGGCGCGGGCGGCGCGGGGGCCGCGGCCCGGCGGAAGGCGCTGCTGAGCGTCGACGACGCCGCGCTGGACACCGTGGGGTGCTGCACCCGCCCGCACGGCGGCGACCCGGAGGAGCCGTTCGCCGGCATCGTGTGATGGGCCGGCCGGGACGTGCTGCCCCGCGGCGCGGGGATCGTCCTGGTGCGCGACCTCCGCCGCGACCGCCCGCGCGGCCCCGTCCTCGCCGGGCGACGGGGACGAGCGGGCCGGCGGGCGCGCCGCGGCCCGCTCACGGGGCGGCGCTCAGCGGCAGCGGACGTCCGCGGCGGGCCGCTCGCCGGTGGCCAGGAAGCGGGAGACGGTGCGGTCGCCGCAGGCGTTGCCGTGGGCGAGGTAGGCGCCGTGGCCGGTGGAGTCCACGGTCACCATGACGGCACGCCGGCCGAGCGCCGCGCGGAGTTTGCGGGCGCCGCTGAGCGGGGTGGCCACGTCCCGTTCGTTCTGGACGAGCAGGACGTCGGACGGCCCCCGGTCGGTGATCCGCACGGGCGCCTCCTTCGGCGGGTACGGCCAGGCGGCGCAGACCAGGGCGTTGCGGGGCATGCCCGCGGTGAGCGGGTGGGTGACCCGGCTCCTGGCGACGTCCCGCTCGTAGGCGGCGGCGGAGGCGGGCCACGCGGCGTCGTTGCAGACGGTGGCGACGCTGACCGCGGTGACGTTCTGCAGGGCCGCCTCCGGCGGGGTCTGGGGAGCGGGCGGCACGGTGCCCTTGCGAGCCGCCCGGATCAGCTTCGCCAGGGTGGGGTAGCCGCTGGGCCGGTACAGGCTGTCCAGCATGGTCTGGCGCAGCACGTTGCCGTTCAGTTCCTCGGGGTTGGCGCCCGGCCAGGGGATCGGCTCGCGGTCCAGGCGGGCGGCCAGGTCCAGGAACAGCGGCCGCACCTCGGCGGCCGTCCCGGCGATCCGGTCCGGGTTGCCGGGCGCCGACGCCCAGGCGGCGAAGTGGGGGAAGACGTCCTCGACACCGTTCTCGTACGCGGCGAGCCAGGCGCGCTGCACCCGCACCGGGTCGGGGTTGTCGTTGCTGTCCAGCACGATGCGGTCGGTGCGGTGCGGGAACAGCTGGGCGTAGACGGCGCCGACGTACGTGCCGTACGACACGCCCCACGCGGAGATCCTCCGCTCGCCGAGGGCGGCCCGGACGCGGTCGATGTCGCGGGCGTTGACGGCGGTGCTGATGTGCTTGACCAGCTCGCCGCCGTTGCGCGCGCAGGCCGCGGACACGCGCCGCGCGACGGCCATGTTCTCGTCGACGGAGCCGTCCGGGGCGGGCCAGGGCCGCAGCTTGGACAGGGCCAGGTCGGCGCGGTCGAGCCCGCAGCCGACGGGGGTGGACGGGGCGTTGCCGCGGGGCGCGAACCCGATCAGGTCGTAGGCGTCCCGCACCTCCTGCGGCAGCTTCCGCCCCTTGCCCGACGGGTCGTTCAGACTGCTGCCGCCGGGACCGCCGGGGATCAGCAGCAGCGCGCCGCGGCGGGCGGCGGGCTTCTCGGCGGGGATCCGGGAGACGGCGATGCCGACGGTCCGCCCGTCCGGATGGGCGTGGTCCAGGGGCACCTCGACGGTGGCGCACCGCTGCCGGGGGTCGAGACCGGAGCCTTCGCAGGCTCCCCAGGACAGGGGCGGTGCGGCGACCGCTCGGGACGGGCCGGGCGCGCCGGAGGCGTTCAGGGGTGCGGCGAGGGCGAGCAAGGCGGCGGAGGCGGAGGCGAGGGCGACGGTTCTCGTGATCGGCTTCATGGGAGGAGCCTCCCGGACCGCCGGGGCCGGGCCCATCCGGCCGGCGGCCGTGCCGGGCGGGGGTCTGCCCCAGGGGGATCCCGTAGGGGTGGGGACCACGGATCCGGGCCCGCTCCGCTCCTGCCGGTGACGCGGCCGTCCCCTCCGGCGGGTTCCGTGCACCCCGGACCGTCGCGCAGCCCGTCCCCACCCGCTCCCCGGGCGTGCCCCGCGCACGGACCGCCACGGCCAGGGGCCCGGGAACAGCGGCGCACCGCTCCTCCTCCCCCCGCCCGGCGCTCCGGCCGCTCACGACTCCGGTTCCTCCTCGGGAAACATCCGTCCCATTCCGGTGAATTCGCGTCGAACGACGTCTTGCGGGCGGATGGCGCATCGTGCAGGACCGGGTCAACACCCCTGGTCAGCGCTTTCGCCGCGGTCCGCGCCGGGGATCCGCCGCCGTGTTCCCGGGCGAGCCGGAACGCAACCGACGGTCCGCTCCGGCAGTCACATGCGGGTGTAAGGAACCCGTTCACCTCATGGAGGCCGTGTCATGTTCTCCCACCACGCCAGCCGTCGGGGATCCCGTACCGCGGCGGCGCTGACGCTCGCTCTCGGCGCGGGGCTGGCCGTTCCGTTCGTCCTGGCGGGCCAGGCCGGCGCCGGGACGCCGTCGGCGACCGCCGCTCTCCGCCCGTACGATCGCGCGATCGTCTACACGGCCGCCCCGGGCCAGGCCAACAAGGTGACCGTCGACGCGTCGGCGAGCGAGGGACGCACCGAGATCACCTACGTGATCGACGACGAGGTGCCGATCGACGCGGGGGACGGCTGCACCCACCCGGACGACGCGGACCGCACCAAGGTCTCCTGCACGATCGCCACCCCGGAGAGCCGGGACCCGTACCCGACCTTAGACGCGATACTCGGCGACGGCGACGACGCCCTCGCCTACCACAACGCCACCGGCCAGACCTACTATCACGCCCGGATCGAACTGGGCGACGGCAACGACACGGCGACCCACGCCGGCAGCACCGACGGCAACACCGTCTCGGGCGGGGCGGGCGACGACGATCTGACGGTCGGCAGCGCCGGAGTCGTGTACGGCGACGAAGGCGCCGACACGATCCACGCCGCCGACGGCACCATCGCGCAGGGCGGCGACGGCGACGACGTGATCTTCTCGGACGGCGAGGACGGCTCCGTCGACAGCGGCGCCGGCGACGACGTGATCCACGGCGGCGCGGGGAACCAGGACCTGTCCGGCGGCGACGGCAGCGACACGATCCACGGCGAGGCCGGCGACGACCGCCTGTACGGCGGCCGGGGCAACGACTTCCTCTACGGCGGCACGGGCAACGACGTCCTGTACGGCAACAGCGGCAACGACACGATCTACGGCAACAGCGGCAACGACGAGCTGTACGGAGGGCCCGGCACGGACACCCTCTCCGGCGGCCCCGGCACGAACGTCGTCCGCCAGGACTGACGGCGAGCGGAGCGCGGTCCCGCGCCTCACCGGCAGGCCGGGCCGCTCCGACGGGGTGGGGGCACACCGTTCGCCCCCGCCCCGAGTCACCGCTCGACGGACGGGGGCGCCTCCGGCGACGGCGCGGCGGCCCCGGGCGGATCGTATGCCGGCCGTGCCCGTGCCCCCACGGCCGGATCGGCCGGCGGATTCCCCGGATGCGCCGCTTCCGCGGGGCCCGTCGGCGGCGCGTCCTCGCATTCCGTGATCCGCGAGTCGCCGGTCATGACGGAGGACGCCCCGCCGCGTACGGCAGCACCTGCGCCGGCACCGTCCGCTCCCCGGCCGGTGCCGCGACGTGCTGCGACCGCTCGGCCATGGCGGCCGGACCGCCGACCGGGATACGCGGTACGTTCTCGTGCGGGAACACCCGATACGCAGGGCGTGCAGCGTCCTCGGGAATGTCCGCGCGCTCCGCGCGGCCGGACGCCTTGTCCTCCACGGGCCCGTCCGGCGCGAACGGGTTCGTCGTCACCGTGACGGCTCTCGCACACGTAGCCGTCCGCAGCGGTCCGGGAATCAGCGCAGGGAATCAGCGCAGGCGCGAACTCGCGGATCCCGGCCGCGAGTCGCTCCAGCTCCGCGGTCGCCGCGAAGTAATCCGCGTGGCGCCGGTCGGCAATCGGCTTGCGGTGCAGCCGCTCGAAAATACCGTCGGTTTTCAGTACCCCGTCGATCCGCCGCGCCGCCTCCTCCCGAGGCTTCCGAATCGCCTGTTCGAACTGGCCGGTGCGGCCGCCGGACGCGAATATCCGTGTTCCCGGCTCGGTCCGGGTGAGTTCCGCATTCTCGTGGCGGCGTTTCAGTTCCGTTCCGGAGAACTCCCACGCCGCCATTCGTGAAGCGTTGGCCATGGGCAACTTCCTTGTTGAACTTTGCACTTGTAGGGCGCGGGTGTCTGCCGAGTGTAGAAGTGAGACGGCACTCCAGGGGCGGGAAGAGTGAGAATGAAAAAGGAAGGGGAGCACGGTGACGGCACAACGCTCGGCGCACTGCGTCGAAGAAGCGGAGGAAACGGTGAAAGAATTGCGGACGGCGTTGGCGAAGGCCGGAATTACTCTGCCGTCACTCGGGTTGGACCCGGTGAGTCTTGCGCGGGAAGCGCCCAGTCCGCTCGTCGAATTGGGCCGGTGCTCGGTGGACACCGCCCGGCGGCTCGCGGCGGTGCTGCGATGAGGCCGCCCGTCGGAGCGTACGTCGTGGACACGTGTACGGGCCGGGTCGGCATCGTCATGGGCCACGAGGGACCCTATGTGCAATTGCGTCCGCACGGGGGCGGAAAGGAGTGGGACGCGGAGCCGCGCGCCGTGCGTCGCGCCACCCTCGCCGAGCGGCTCAGCGCGGCGACGGCGTACGAGAACGCCCGCAGCCGCGGTGAGGTCCCGTGACGCCCGTACCGAGGCCGCGCGCCCCGGGCCCGTTCCCGGGGCGCGGCCCGGCGCACGTCCGGCGTGCGGGAGAATGGGGCCATGAGTCTGTTCCGCGACGACGGCATCGTGCTGCGCACCCAGAAGCTGGGCGAGGCGGACCGGATCATCACGCTGCTCACCCGCGGTCACGGACGGGTACGCGCCGTGGCGCGGGGCGTGCGGCGCACCAAGTCGAAGTTCGGGGCGCGGCTGGAGCCCTTCTCCCACGTCGACGTGCAGTTCTTCGCCAAGGGCAGCGAACTGGTCGGGCGCGGGCTGCCGCTGTGCACGCAGAGCGAGACCATCGCCCCGTACGGGGGCGGGATCGTGACCGACTACGCCCGCTACACCGCCGGGACGGCCATGCTGGAGACCGCCGAGCGGTTCACCGACCACGAGGGGGAGCCGGCGGTCCAGCAGTACCTGCTGCTGGTCGGGGCGCTGCGCACGCTCGCCCGCGGCGAGCACGCCCCGCACCTCGTCCTGGACGCCTTCCTGCTGCGCTCCCTCGCCGTCAACGGGTACGCCCCGAGCTTCGGTGACTGCGCCCGGTGCGGCATGCCGGGGCCGAATCGGTTCTTCTCGGTGGCGTCCGGCGGCTCGGTCTGCGTCGACTGCCGGGTGCCCGGCAGCGTCGTACCGTCGCCGCAGGCCCTGGAGCTGCTCGGGGCGCTGCTGACGGGAGACTGGGAGACCGCGGACGCGTGCGAGCCGCGGTACGTCCGGGAGGGCAGCGGACTGGTGTCCGCCTACCTGCACTGGCACCTGGAGCGCGGGCTGCGCTCCCTTCGGTACGTGGAAAAGTAAGCGAGTCTGAGGAGACGAGAAGCACATGGCCGTACGCGGGTTCCTGGGGCGTCAGCGCCGGGAGTACAGGACGCCGGAGCCGCACCCGTCCGGCGCGCGGCCCCCGAAGCTCCCCGGGGAGCTGATCCCGAGCCATGTGGCGATCGTCATGGACGGCAACGGACGGTGGGCCAAGGAGCGCGGGCTGCCGCGCACCGAGGGGCACAAGGTCGGCGCCGAGCGGGTGCTGGACGTGCTGCAGGGCGCGATCGAGATGGGCGTCGGGGCGATCTCCCTGTACGCCTTCTCCACCGAGAACTGGAAGCGGTCCCCGGACGAGGTGCGCTTCCTGATGAACTTCAACCGGGACTTCATCCGCAAAACCCGCGACCAGCTCGACGAGCTGGGCGTGCGGGTGCGCTGGGTGGGGCGGATGCCCAAGCTGTGGAAGTCGGTGGCCAAGGAGCTCCAGGTCGCCCAGGAGCAGACCAAGGACAACGACCGGCTCACCCTGTACTTCTGCATGAACTACGGCGGCCGGGCGGAGATCGCGGACGCCGCGCAGGCCATCGCCGAGGACGTGCGGGCGGGGCGGCTCGACCCGTCGAAGGTCACGGAGAAGACCTTCGCGAAGTACCTGTACTACCCGGACATGCCGGACGTGGACCTGTTCCTGCGGCCGAGCGGGGAGCAGCGCACCTCGAACTACCTGCTGTGGCAGAGCGCGTACGCCGAGATGGTCTTCCAGGACGTGCTGTGGCCCGACTTCGACCGGCGTGACCTGTGGCGGGCCTGTGTGGAGTTCGCCTCCCGCGACCGGCGGTTCGGCGGGGCCGTCCCGAACGAGGAGTTGCTGGCGATGGAGGGCAGGCAGCAGTAAGGGGAGGGAATTCCGGGGGGCCCGCGCCCCCCGGCGTCCGCCGGGCGCTACGACTTCGCCGCGCACTCCGCGCACGTGCCGAAGATCTCCACCGTGTGCGCCACGTTCACGTACCCGTGCTCGGCGGCGATGGCCTCGGCCCACTTCTCCACGGCCGGGCCCGCCACCTCGACCGCCTTGCCGCAGCCGCGGCAGACCAGGTGGTGGTGGTGCTCGCCGGTGGAGCAGCGGCGGTAGACGGACTCGCCGTCGGAGGTGCGCAGGACGTCGACCTCGCCGGCCTCGGCGAGGGACTGGAGCGTGCGGTAGACGGTGGTGAGCCCGACCGCGTCGCCCTTGTGCTTGAGCATGTCGTGGAGTTCCTGCGCGCTGCGGAACTCGTCGACCTCTTCGAGGGCCGCCGCCACGGCGGCGCGCTGCCGGGTGGCGCGGCCCTTCACGGACGGTCCAGCGGTCGTCACCGGTTGCCTCCTCACGTCTGCGTCCTGCCGGGCCATTGTGCCAGCCCGGTCAGACACCGGCCCCGCGCTCAGCCCCGCGACTGGCCGGAATCGCGCATTCCGCAGGGTCGCCGGGGGGCTGGGCGGCGGCCAGTGCCCGTGCGCGCCGGCGGGCCAGCGGGGCGGCCAGCGCGGTCAGCAGGACGAAGGCGCCGATGGTCAGCAGCACGATCGTCGCGCCGGGCGGCACGTCCTGGTAGTACGAGGTGATCGTGCCGCTGAGGGTCACGGCCACGCCGATGGCGACGGCGATCGCGAACGTGGCCGCGAAGCTGCGGCTCAGCTGCTGGGCCGCCGCCACCGGGACCACCATCAGCGCCGAGACCAGCAGCAGGCCGACGACGCGCATCGCGACCGTCACCGTCACCGCCGCCGTCACCGCCGTCAGCAGGTTCAGGGCGCGCACCGGCAGGCCGGTCACCCGCGCGAACTCCTCGTCCTGGCTGACCGCGAACAGCTGGCGGCGCAGGCCCAGGGTGACCAGGACCACGAAGGCGGCCAGCAGGCAGATCGCCGTCACGTCCGACTCGCTCACCGTCGACAGGGAGCCGAACAGGTACGACGTGAGGTTCGCGTTGGAGCCGGTGGGCGCCAGGTTGATGAACATCACGCCGCCGGCCATGCCGCCGTAGAAGAGCATCGCGAGGGCGATGTCGCCGCGGGTGCGGCCGTACCAGCGGATCAGCTCCATGAGGACCGCGCCGAGGACGGAGACCAGCGTCGCCATCCACACCGGGGACCAGGACAGCAGGAAGCCGAGGCCGACGCCGGTCATCGCCACATGGCCGATGCCGTCGCCCATCAGGGCCTGGCGGCGCTGGACCAGGTAGACGCCGACGGCGGGGGCCGTGACGCCGACCAGGACGGCGGCGAGCAGGGCCCGCTGCATGAAGGCGTAGTTCAGGATCTCCATCAGCTCAGCAGTCCCGTGCGGATCGGTTCGGCGCCCGCCGGTGCGTGCGGGTGCACGTGGTCGTGGCCGGGCAGCGCGTGCTGGCCGACGGCCTTCGGGGGCGGGCCGTCGTGCAGCACGCAGCCGTCGCGCAGGACGACCGCCCGGTCGATCAGGGGCTCCAGGGGGCCCAGCTCGTGCAGGACCAGCAGGACGGTCGCGCCCTGGGCGACCTGCTCGCGCAGGGTGGCCGCGAGCACCTCCTGGCTGGCCAGGTCGACGCCCGCCATCGGCTCGTCCATGATCAGCAGCTCGGGCTCGGGGGCGAGCGCGCGGGCGATCAGCACACGCTGGTGCTGGCCGCCGGACAGGGCGCCCACCGAGTCCTTCGCCCGGTCCGCCATGCCGACCAGGTCCAGGGCGCGGCGCACGGCCGCGCGGTCGGCCTTGCGGAAGACGCCGAAGCGGGTGCGCGAGAGGCGGCCCGAGGAGACCACCTCGTTCACCGTGGCGGGCACGCCGCCCGCGGCGGTGGTGCGCTGCGGGACGTAGCCCACGCGCGCCCAGTCGCGAAAGCGCCTGCGGTCCGTGCCGAACAACTCGATCTCGCCGGCGCTGACCGGCACCTGGCCGATGACGCTGCGCACGGCCGTCGACTTGCCGGAGCCGTTCGCGCCGAGCAGCGCGACGACCTCACCGCGGTGCACGGTGAGGTCGATGCCGCGCAGGACGGGGCGCGAACCCAGCTCGGCGCGGACGCCGCGCAGGGATATGACGGGCTCGGTCATGCCGCCCTCCGATGGTCGGTCACTTGGCTCCCAGGGCCTGCTGGAGCGCCTCGAGGTTCGATTCCATGACCTGGAAGTAGTCGTCGCCCTCGGACTTGTCGGTGATGCCCTCCAGCGGGTCGAGGACATCCGTCTTCAGGTCCGCGTCCCGGGCGAGGGTCTTCGCGGTCTTGTCGGACACCAGTGTCTCGTAGAAGACGGTGGTGACGCCGTCGGCCCTGGCCTCCTCCTGGAGCTCCTTGATCCGGGCCGGGCTGGGCTCGCTCTCCGGGTCGAGGCCGGAGATGGCCTCCTGGGTCAGGCCGTAGCGCTCGGCGAGGTAGCCGAAGGCGGCGTGGTGGGTGAAGAAGACCTTGGTCTTCGTGTTCTTCAGGCCGTCCGCGTAGCGGGTGTCGAGCTCGTCCAGCTCGCGGGTGAGGGCGGCGGCGTTCTTCCGGTAGTCCGCGGCGTGGTCCGGGTCGGCCTTCTGGAAGGCCTCGGCGACGCCCTCGGCGATCTCGGCGTACTTCACCGGGTCGAGCCAGACGTGCGGGTCGAGGGCGTGCTCCTCCTCGGCGTGGGCCTCCTCGGAGTGCTCCTCGTGCCCCTCCTCGGCGTGGGCCTCCTCGCCCTCGTGGCGGTGCTCGACGTCGCCGTGGTCCTCCAGGGTGGTCAGGGCGGCGGCGTCGATCTTCGTCCCGACCCCGGACTGGGCGACGGCCTCGTCGACGGCCGGCTGGAGGCTCTTGAGGTACAGCACCGCGTCGGCCTCGCCGAGTTCGGCGGTCTGCCTGGTGCTCAGCTCCAGGTCGTGCGGCTCCTGGCCGGGTGCGGTGAGGGTGGTGACGTGCACGTGGTCCCCGCCGATCCGCTCGGCGAGGAACTGCATCGGGTAGAACGACGCGACGACGTCGAACTTGTCCGTGTTGCCCGCGCCGCCCGCCGCCGAGCTGTCGCCGGAGCAGGCGGTGAGGGTTCCCAGGGCGAGGGTGGCGGCCGCGGTGACCGCTATGCCGGATATCTGGCGTCGTCGTACGTTCATGACAGTCATTTTCAACAAATGTGGAAACCGTTGTCAACAAAGGGCCCGCGGAGCCCTTGGGGCGGACCGATTTGGAAGCGGGCCAGTTCCCGCCGGTACGCTGAGGCATTCGCTGTGAAGCGTCTCGCTTCAACGCCCGTCGTCGTAATGAAGAGAGCACCGTGGCCGCCGACAAGATCGACACCATCGTCAGCCTGAGCAAGCGCCGTGGCTTCGTATTCCCCTGCAGTGAGATCTACGGCGGTCAGCGCGCCGCCTGGGACTACGGACCGCTGGGTGTCGAGCTCAAGGAGAACATCAAGCGCCAGTGGTGGCGCTACATGGTGACGTCGCGCGAGGACGTGGTCGGTATCGACTCGTCCGTGATCCTGGCCCCCGAGGTCTGGGTCGCCTCCGGCCACGTCGCCACCTTCACCGACCCGCTCACCGAGTGCACCTCCTGCCACAAGCGGTTCCGCGCCGACCACCTGGAAGAGGCCTACGAGGAGAAGAAGGGCCGCGCCCCCGAGCACGGCCTGGCCGACATCAACTGCCCCAACTGCGGCACCAAGGGCCAGTTCACCGAGCCCAAGCAGTTCTCCGGCCTGCTGTCCACCCACCTCGGCCCGACGCAGGACTCCGGCTCCATCGCCTACCTGCGCCCGGAGACCGCGCAGGGCATCTTCACCAACTTCGCCCAGGTGCAGACCACCTCGCGCCGCAAGCCGCCGTTCGGCATCGCCCAGATGGGCAAGTCGTTCCGCAACGAGATCACGCCCGGCAACTTCATCTTCCGCACCCGCGAGTTCGAGCAGATGGAGATGGAGTTCTTCGTCAAGCCGGGCGAGGACGAGAAGTGGCACGAGTACTGGATGGAGCAGCGCTGGAACTGGTACACCGGCCTGGGTCTCCGTGAGGAGAACATGCGCTGGTACGAGCACCCCAAGGAGAAGCTCTCCCACTACTCCAAGCGCACCGCCGACATCGAGTACCGCTTCCAGTTCGGCGGCAGCGAGTGGGGCGAGCTGGAGGGCGTCGCCAACCGCACCGACTACGACCTGTCGTCCCACGCCAAGGCCTCCGGCCAGGACCTGTCCTACTTCGACCAGGAGGCCGGCGAGCGCTGGACTCCGTACGTCATCGAGCCCGCGGCCGGTGTCGGCCGCACCATGCTCGCCTTCCTGCTCGACGCCTACGTCGAGGACGAGGCGCCCAACGCCAAGGGCAAGCTGGAGAAGCGGACCGTGCTGCGGCTCGACCACCGCCTCGCCCCGGTGAAGGTCGCGGTGCTCCCGCTGTCCCGCAACGCGGAGCTGTCGCCGAAGGCCAAGGGTCTCGCGCAGGCCCTGCGCCAGCACTGGAACATCGAGTTCGACGACGCCGGCGCGATCGGCCGCCGCTACCGCCGCCAGGACGAGATCGGCACGCCGTACTGCGTGACGGTCGACTTCGACACGCTGGACGACAACGCCGTGACCGTGCGCGAGCGGGACTCGATGAAGCAGGAGCGCGTGTCGCTGGACCAGATCGAGGGCTACCTCGCCGGCCGCCTGATCGGCTGCTAGCCGGTCCCGCGCCGACAGGCCCCCGGTACGGATCCACCCCGTGGATCCGTACCGGGGGCCTTCGCGTGTCCGGGAACGGCGCGGCGGCGGATCGCGGACGAGGGATGACAGATAACAGCTGACAGATATTGAAATCTGTCAGCCGTCGTGCCAGGCTGGGAACAGGTCACCTTCACGGCATCCCCAGGAGTCCTCATGCAAACCCGTTCCCTCGGAACCACCGGCCCCCAGGTCTCCGCCCTCGGCCTCGGCTGCATGGGCATGTCCGCGCTGTACGGCGAGGCGGACCGCGCCGAGTCGATCGCCACCGTCCACGCCGCGCTGGAGGCCGGCGTCACCCTGCTCGACACCGGCGACTTCTACGCCATGGGCCACAACGAACTGCTGATCGGCGAGGCCCTGCGCACCGCGCCCGCCGCCCGCCGCGAACAGGCCCTGGTCAGCGTGAAGTTCGGCGCCCTGCGCGACCCGGACGGCGGCTGGTCGGGATACGACGGCCGCCCCGCCGCGGTGAAGAACTTCGCCGCCTACTCGCTCCAGCGCCTGGGCGTGGACCACATCGACGTCTACCGGCTCGCCCGGCTCGACCCCGACGTGCCGATCGAGGAGACGGTCGGCGCGATCGCGGAACTGGTCGAGAAGGGGTACGTGCGCCACATCGGCCTGAGCGAGGTCGGCGCGCGGACGATCCGCCGGGCCGCCGCCACCGCCCCGATCGCCGACCTCCAGATCGAGTACAGCCTGATCTCCCGCGGCATCGAGGACGAGATCCTGCCGGCCACCCGCGAACTGGGCATCGGCATCACCGCCTACGGCGTCCTGTCCCGCGGGCTGATCTCCGGGCACTTCACCCAGGACCGGCAGCTCGCGCCGAACGACTTCCGGGCCCACTCGCCGCGCTTCCAGGGCGAGAACCTGCGGCACAATCTGAACCTCGTCGAAGCGCTGCGCAAGATCGCCGAGGGCAAGGGCGTCACCGTCGCGCAGATCGCCATCGCCTGGGTGCTGTCGCGCGGCGAGGACATCGTGCCGCTCGTGGGCGCCCGGCGCCGCGACCGGCTCGCCGAGGCGCTGGGCGCGCTGGACGTGACGCTGGACGAGGCCGACCTCGCCGCCATCGAGGAGGCCGTGCCGCCCGGCGCCGCGGCCGGCGAGCGCTACGCCGCCGCCCAGCTGGCGCAGGTCGAACGCTGATCCGGCCGTTGGGTACGGTCTTGGCATGGCACCGACCTCCGAGACCCTGACCGCCGAGCGCATCCTCGAAGCGACCGAGGAGGTGCTGCGCCGCCACGGACCGGCCAAGGCCACCGTGGTGGACGTGGCCCGCGCGCTCGGCGTCAGCCACGGCAGCGTCTACCGGCACTTCCGCACGAAGGCGGCGCTGCGGGAGGCGGTCACCAAACGGTGGCTGGACCGGACCTCCGAGGCGCTGTCCGGGATCGCCGCCGCGGACCGCGACGCGGAGAGCCGGCTGCGGGACTGGCTCGCCGCCCTGTTCGACGCCAAGCGCCGCAAGGCGGGCGACGACCCGGAGCTGTTCGCCACGTACTCGGTGCTGACCGCCGAGAGCGGCACGGCGGTCGGCGAGCACCTCGCCGACCTGACCGCGCAGCTGACCCGGATCATCGAGGCGGGCACGGCGGACGGCACCTTCGCCGCCGCCGACCCGGCCACCGCGGCCGGCGCGGTCTTCCAGGCCACCGTCCGCTTCCACGACCCCTGCCACGCGCGGGAGTGGGAGCGGCCGGCGGCCGAGGCGGAGTTCGCGGCCGTGGTGGACCTGATCGTGCGGGGGCTGCGGGCGTAGGACGCACCGGTCCCCGATCCCGCCGCCCGGCGGGCCCGGCCCGGGCTCCCGGGGCGGACCCCCGCGCCCGCTCAGCTGACCTCCCGGGGCAGCCGCAGGCTCAGCAGGCCGGTCAGGGCCACGCCCGCCAGCTGGACCAGGAGCGTCGTCACCAGGGCGTCGCGCATGCCCATGCGCTCGGTCAGGGACAGGAACAGGGAGCCGAGCAGGGCCGCGCCCAGCGCCAGGGACGCCTGCTGGGCGGTGGTCATGACGCCGCCGCCGACACCGGCGCGGTCGGGCGGCACCTCGGACAGCACGATCCGGAAGACGACGGGGAGCTGGAGCGCCTGCCCCGCCCCGGCCACCGCCGCGCCCGGCAGCAGCTCGACGAAGCCGAGGTCCGGCCACCGCCGCCAGGCCGCCAGCGCCATCAGGGCCACGCCGACGCCCTGGAGCACCGCGCCCGCCGGGACCACGCGCCCGCCGTACCGGGCGACCAGGCGCGGACCCGCCAGCGAGAAGGCGAAGAACACCACCGCCAGCGGCGCCAGCGCCAGACCCGCCGCGACCGGGCCGAGGCCCGCGCCCCGCTGCAGCGCCACCGCGATCACGAACATGAAGCCGCTGAAGCCGACCGAGAACGGCAGGATCAGCACCAGCCCGCGCCGGAACGACGCGAGCGCGAACAGGCTCGGCGGCACCAGCGGCGTACGGCCCCGGCCGTCCGCCCGGCGCTCCACCGCCCAGAACGCCGCCGCGACGCCCGGGAACGCCGCCAGCGACAGCCACGTCCACAGCGGCCAGCCCGCCGACCGGCCCTCGGTGAGCGGGGCCAGCAGCGTCAGCAGCGCCAGCGCGAGCAGCACCGTGCCGGGGCCGTCCACCGGCTCCGGGCGCGGCGCGCGGGTCTCCGGGACCGTGCGGGCGGCCAGCAGCAGGCCCACGAGCACCACCGGCACGTTCACCAGGAACACCGAACGCCAGCCGGCGCCCGCGAGATCCGCCGCGACCAGGACCCCGCCGAGGATCTGGCCGGCCACCATGGACAGCCCGGCCGTGGCGCCGTACAGGCCCATGGCCTTCGCGCGCCGCGGCCCGGACGTGGTGGCCTGGATGGTGGCGAGCACCTGCGGCAGCATCGCGGCGGCCGACGCGCCCTGCGCGACCCGGGCCGCCACCAGCCACCAGGCCCCCGGCGCCAGCCCGCACGCCAGCGAGGTCAGCCCGAAGGCCGCCATGCCGCCCAGGAAGAGCCGCCGCCGGCCGAACAGGTCGCCGAGCCGGCCGCCGAGGACGAGCAGGACGGCGTACGCCACCCCGTACCCGGCGACGACGAGTTCGAGGACCGCCTCGCTCGCGGCGAGGTCCGCGCCGACGGCGGGCAGGGCGACGTTGACGATGAAGAAGTCGACGAGGGGCAGTGCCGCGGCCAGCAGCACCGTGAACAGTCCGGGACCGCCCAGCACGGGTGGCTCCGCGGACGGCCGGACGGGACGTGAAGTGATGGTTTCGGTCACGGAACGAGGCTGCGGCGCCCCTCAGACGGGTACCAGAGTGCCGTTGTCCTGGTAGTGGAAGTACCTGGAAACAGGATGCGGGCGACGGCAGGCTGGGAGCCATGACGACGATCCCGGCCCAGGAGACGACGATCCCGGCCCGGCAGACGCCGCTCCGCGCGCCCGAGGCCTCCCGGACGGCCGCCTCGGCGGTGCGGCGGCACGAACTCGCCGCCTTCCTGCGCAGCCGCCGTGAGCGGATCACGCCCGAGCAGGTCGGCCTGCCGCGCGGTCGCCGGCGCCGCACGCCGGGGCTGCGGCGCGAGGAGGTCGCCCAGCTCTCCGCCGTCGGCGTCACCTGGTACACCTGGCTGGAGCAGGCCCGCGACATCCAGGTCTCCGTGCAGGTCCTCGACGCCCTCGCCCGCGCCCTGCTGCTCGACGCCAGCGAGCGCGCCCACCTCTTCCAGCTGGCCGGGGCCGTCGACCCGAGCCCGGCGCACGCCTGCCCGTCGGTCACCCCGGCGCTGCGGGCCCTGCTGGAGCAGCTGGAGCCCTACCCGGCCTGCCTGCAGAACAGCCGGTACGACATCCTCGCCTACAACCGCACCTACGGACTGCTGCTGTGCGACCTGGACGCGGTGCCCGCCGAGGACCGCAACTGCATGCTCCTGTGCTACACGCACCAGGAGTGGCGCTCCTCGATCGTGCACCTGCAGGAGGTCCAGCGGCTGATGGCGGCCCGGTTCCGCGCCGCGATGGCCGGCCACCTCGGCGAGCCCGCCTGGAAGACGCTGCTGAAACGGCTGCGCACCGAGTCCCCCGAGTTCCGCGAGGCCTGGGAGCGGCACGAGGTCAGGGCGCACCGCAGCAAGCGGAAGGAATTCCTCAACCGGTACGTCGGCCGCCTCGTGGTCGACCACACCGACCTGTGGCTCACCCCCGAGACGGGCCCGCGGATGGTGACGTACGTGCCGGCCGACGAGGAGACCGGGGAGCGGCTGCGGCGGCTGCACGCGATCGCGTCGGAAAGGTCGGAAAGGACTGCCGCATCGGCGGGATGACCCTCCCCGGTGCGGGAACACGAACCTTCCGGAGAGTGGTGCTCCGCGAGGTGAGGTTCCCGGAAGACAGGCTGAGGGCGAGAGATGGGCGGACTTCTGACGCTGACGCGGGACTCCGCGGCCGGATTCGTGCTGGCCGGGCCCCGGCTGCTCGCACGCGGCGCCGCGCCCGCGGCGGGCATGGCCGCCGGGGCGGTGGCCGGGACGGCGCGGGCCGCGGTGCGCGGCGCGGACTTCGCGGCGCGCGCGGCGCGGGTCGCCCGCGCCGCGCTGCCGGGCGGCACCCGGAACTGGCGGGCCGGGGCGCGGGCCCACCTCGCCCTCAGGCCCGCCGCCGGGAACGACCGGGTCCGGGGCGCGGACGGGCTGGAGAAGGCGGCGCGACGGGTGGCGGCGGCGCTGGCCGAACACCCGGACGTGGCGCTCGCGTACTGGGACAGCGGACTGTCCCGGCTGGTGGTGACCGCGACCGAGGAGGCGCTCGGCGACCGGGTGGTGGAGCGGGCCACCGCGCTGGCCGAACGGCACGGGCTGGTGCGGGCCGACGCGGCCGACGACGTCGAGGGACTCGTCCACCCGGGCGACCCGACCGCGGTGCGCACGGCCGTGGCGGCGTTCGCGGTCGACGCGCTGGGCACCGCGGCGGCGACGGCCGCGTCCGCGCTGCGCCTGCCGGCGACGCCGCGGCTGGTGACCGCCGTGGTGACGCTGCTGCGGGAGAACCCCGCCTTCCGGGCCTGGCTGCGCGCCCGGCTCGGCGACACCCGGATGGAACTGGTGCTGGCCGCCGCCAACGCGGCCGTGCACGGCGCCGGGCAGAGCCCGACCTCGCTGGTGCTGGACGCGGCCCTGCGCACCTGCCAGCTGGCGGACGCGGTGGCCCGTTCGGCCGAGTTCGAAGTGGTGCACGACCGGCTGTGCGCACCGGACCGGGACAGCCTGGCCGGCGACCCCGCCCTGCGCCCGCCGCTGCGCACCTCCCCCGCACAGGAGTACGCCGCCCACGCCTCGACCGGCAGTGTGCTGGGCGCGGTGGCGACGCTGCTCGTCAAGCACGAGGTGGCCGAGGCGGCGGAGGCGGTGCTCGCCGGCTCGCCCAAGGCCGCCCGGTACGGGCCCGCCGCCTTCCACGCCGTCCTCAGCGGCGCGCTGTCCCGCACGGGCCTGCTGGTGCGCGCCCCGGAACGGCTGCGGCAGCTGGAGATGGCCGGCACCGTCGTCCTGCACCCGAGCGCGCTGCGCACCCCCGGCGCGGGCGCCGACCCGTGGGCCGAGGCCGTCCTGGACGCGGCCCGGCGTGCCGGGCTGCGCGTGGTGATGGTGGAGGACCCGGCGCTGGCCGACTTCAGCGGGCTCGCCGACCAGATGGCCGGCGCGGACCGGTCGCTCGCCGAGGTGGTGCGCGAGCTGCGCGAGGAGGGCGGCGGCGTCGTCACCGTCGTACGGCCCCTGCCGGGCGACGACGGCGAGGTGCTGTCCGGGCTGCTCGCCGGCGACGTGGCCGTCGCCCTGGCCGACGGGACCTGCCCGGTGGCGTGGAGCGCGGACGTGCTCGCGCCGAACGGCCTGGCCGACGTGTGGCGGCTGCTGCGGGCGGTGCCGGCGGCCCGCGGGGTCGGCCGCCGGTCGCAGGTCCTGGCCCGCTCGGGCGCCGCGCTGTCCGGACTGCTCGTGGCCGTCGGCGAGTCCCGGCGGCGCGACGGCACACCGCTGCCCGGGCTGCGGCACGCGCCGGTCGACGTGGCCGCCGCGGCGGCCCTGCTGTCCG
Source organism: Streptomyces glaucus (assembly GCF_039533365.1). Taxonomy (NCBI): domain Bacteria; kingdom Bacillati; phylum Actinomycetota; class Actinomycetes; order Kitasatosporales; family Streptomycetaceae; genus Streptomyces; species Streptomyces glaucus. Next base: position 56,035 of record NZ_BAAATK010000010.1, on the reverse strand, counting down.
GGGCGCGCGCGGCCCTCGGCGTGGCGTTCGCCCGCCCCCCGCACCCCCGGGCCCGGGTGGCCTGGCACGAGCTGGACCCCGAGGACGTGCGCGAGCGGCTGGCCCACGAGACGGCGCAGGAGCACGAGCCGTCCTTCGCCGAGCAGGCGACCGCGCGGCTGCGCGCGCTGGCCGGCCGGGCCGGCCGGGTGCCCGCGCTGAAACCGGTCAAGGGGGCGGTCGACCTGGCGCGGGCCGTGCGCAACGAACTCGACGACCCGCTCACCCCGGTCCTCGCGGTCGGCTCGGCCGCGGAGGCCATCCTCGGCTCCGTCGTGGACGCCCTGCTGGTGGTCGGCGCGCTCGACCTGAACGCGCTGGTCGGCGGCGTGCAACGGCTGCGGGCCGAGCGGGCGCTGGCCGGGCTGCTGGCCCAGCAGAAGCAGAAGGCCCGGGTCACCGACGAGGCGGCGCCGGACGCCCCCGGCGAGCCGCACCTCGTGGACGCCGCCAGGCTCAGCCCCGGCGACATCATCGAGCTGAAGACGGACGACGTCGTGCCCGCCGACGCCCGGCTGCTGTGGGAGGACGGCCTGGAGGTCGACGAGTCCGCGCTGACCGGCGAGTCCCTGCCGGTGGACAAGGGCACCGACCCGACGCCGTCCGCGCCCGTGGCCGAGCGGCACTGCATGGTCTTCGAGGGCACGACTGTGGTCGCCGGCCGCGCCCGGGCCGTCGTCGTGGACACCGGCGAGCGCACCGAGGCCGCCCGCGCCGTCTCCCTCGCCGCGCGCACGCCGTCGGCCGCCGGGGTCCAGGCCAGGCTCCAGGAGCTCACCCGCAAGGCACTGCCGCTGACCCTGGCGGGCGGGGCCGCGGTGACCGGGATCTCGCTGCTGCGCGGCACGCCCATCCGGCAGGCGGTCAGCGGCGGCGTGGCGGTCGCGGTGGCCGCCGTCCCCGAGGGGCTGCCGCTGGTGGCGACGGTGGCGCAGCTCGCGGCGGCCCGCCGGCTCGGCCGCCGCGGCGCCCTGGTGCGCACCCCGCGCACCCTGGAGGCGCTGGGCCGCATGGACACCATCTGCTTCGACAAGACCGGCACCCTCACCGAGAACCGGCTGCGCCTGGTGCGGGTCTCCGACACCGGGGGCACGGTCCACCCGGTGGACGCCCCCGAGGTCGCCGACGTGGTACGGGCCGCGGCGCGCGCCTGCCCGCGGCTGAACGGCGACTCCGCCACCCGGCCGACGCACGCCACCGACGAGGCGGTGCTGGACGCCGCCGGACCCGACCCGCGGTGGACCCAGGACGAGGGCCTGCCGTTCGAGACCTCCCGCGGGTACGCCGCCGCCGTGGGCCGCGCCGGGGACGACTCCCCGGTCCTCGTGGTCAAGGGGGCCCCGGAGACCGTGCTGCCCGCCTGCGCCGGCCTGCCCTCCCACGCCTCCGACACGGCGCACGCGCTGGCCGCCGACGGCCTGCGCGTGCTCGCGGTGGCCGAGCGCCCGCTGCGGCCGGACGAGAGCCCGGCGGAGGTCTTGGAACGGCCCCTGGAGGAGCTGGAGCTGGGGTTCGCCGGGCTGCTCGCGCTGGCGGACGTGGCCCGGGAGACGTCCCCGGACCTGGTGCGCGGACTGCGCGAGGCGGGCGTGCGGCCGGTGGTGCTGACCGGCGACCACCCGCAGACCGCCCGCGCCATCGCCGCCGAGCTGGGCTGGCCGGAGGACGCGAACGTGGTCACCGGCGACGAACTCGCCGCCGCGGACCGGTCGGCACGCTCCCGGATGCTGCGCGACGCCGACGTCGTCGCCCGGGTCGCGCCCGAGCAGAAGCTCCAGGTCGTGGAGTCGCTGCGGGACGCGGGCCGGGTGGTCGGCATGGTGGGCGACGGCGCCAACGACGCCGCGGCCATCCGCGCCGCCGACATCGGCGTCGGCATCCACGCCCGCGGCTCGGCCGCCGCGCGCAACGCCGCCGACCTCGTCGTCACCGGGGACGACCTGCTGGTGCTGGTGGACGCCGTCCAGGAGGGCCGCGCCCTGTGGCACAGCGTCGCCGACGCCATCGCCATCCTGATCGGCGGCAACGCGGGCGAGGTCGGCTTCGGCATCGTCGGCACCGTGCTGTCCGGCGCCGCGCCGCTGTCCACCCGGCAGATGCTGCTGGTGAACCTGTTCACGGACCTGTTCCCGGCGATGGCGGTGGCGGTGACGCCCCAGGAGGCCGGGCAGACGGAGGACGGCGAGGGCACGGCGGCCGCCGGCACGGACGAACCCCTGGGCACGGCGGTCCTGGGCGAGCCGCTGATCCGGCAGATCCGGCACCGGGCGCTGACGACCTGTCTCGGCGCGACCGCCGCCTGGCTGTTCGGCCGGTTCACGCCCGGCACGGCACGCCGCTCGACGACGATGGCCCTGTGCGCCGTGGTCGGCACGCAGCTCGCCCAGACGCTCGCCGACCGCCGCGGCAGCAACCTGGTGCGGGCCACGTCGCTGGGCTCGGCCGCCGCGCTGGTCGCCCTGGTGCAGACGCCCGGGGCGAGCCGCCTGTTCGGCTGCACCCCGCTCGGCCCCCTCGCCTGGGCGGGCGTGGCCGCGGCCATCGCCCTGGCCCTGGCCGGCCAGCGGGCCCTGCCGTACGTGGAGGGAGCCGTCATGAAGCGCTGGCCGAAGGTGGCCGACGCGATGCCCGTGCCGGGGCGGTGACGTCCGGGGCGCACGGAACCGAGGGGAGGACCGGACGCGAGGCGCCGGCCCTCCCCTCCGCCGTGGGGGCCGGGGCCTGTCGTGGGGCCGGGAGCCCGCCGTACGGGCCGGGAGTCCGCCGGTACGGGCCGGGAGTCCGCCGTACGGGTCAGGAGGAGGAGCCGACGCCCGCCGCCTCGCGCACCTCCGCCGACCGCAGGCGCTCGGCGGCGCGCTCCGCGGTGCGGCGGGCCCACGGGCCGGTCGTCAGGACGCCCAGGACGAGGACGGCCAGGCCGCACCCGGCGAGGATCCACCAGCCGGGGCGGGCGGCGGCGACGAAGACGTCCCGGTAGGAGGACGAGCCGACCCCCGCCGCCAGCACCGCGCCGACCACCGCGACGCCGAGGGTCTGGCCGAGCTGGCGGCTGGTGGAGGCGACGGCGGCGGCGACCCCGGCCTGTGCGCGGGGCATGCCGGAGACGGCGGTGTTGGTGACGGGCGCGTTGACGCAGCCGAAGCCGACGCCGAACAGGACGTACCCGAGGAACAGCGTGACGTTCGAGGTCTCCGCCTCGAACGCGGCGAACAGCACACCGCTCGCGGTCATCGCGCAGCCCGCGACCAGCAGCGGCAGCCGCGGGCCCCGGGCGGCGACCAGGCGGCCGGCCAGCGGGGCGCACAGGAAGGTCGGCACGGCCATCGGCAGCATCCACAGCCCCGCGTGCAGGGCGCTGAGCCCGCGCACGTTCTGCAGGTACAGCGTCGACAGGAACAGGAAGCCGCCCAGCGCGGCGAACGCGCCGACCGCGATGACGGTGGCCCCGCTGAACGGCGCCGACCGGAAGAACCGCAGGTCGATCAGCGGCTCGGCGCGGCGCGGCTCGTAGACCAGCAGACTGAGCAGCGCGGCGAACGCGACCACGGCGAACGGCACCACCGTCGCGGGCCCCGCGGTCGGCGCCTCGATGATCGCGTACGTCAGCGAGCCGAACAGCGCGATCACCATCAGCTGTCCGAGCGGATCGGGGCGGCGGGCCTTCGGGGCGCGCGACTCGGGGACGAAGCGCAGGGTGAGCAGCAGCGCCGCGAGCCCCACCGGCAGGTTGACCCAGAAGATCGAGCGCCAGCCGACCGACTCCACCAGCAGCCCGCCCACCAGCGGCCCGGCCGCCATCGAGATGCCGACCACCGCGCCCCACACCCCGATGGCCCGGGCCCGTTCGCGCGGGTCGGTGAAGGTGTTGGTGATGATCGACATGGCGACCGGGTTGAGCATCGAGCCGCCCACCGCCTGCACCGCCCGGAACGCCACCAGCGACTGGAGGTCCGGCGCCAGGGAGCACAGCAGCGAGCCGAGGGTGAAGACGACCAGGCCCGCCATGAAGACCCGCTTGCGCCCGATCCGGTCGGCCGTGGAGCCCGCCAGCATCAGCAGCGAGGCCAGGACCAGCGTGTACGCGTCGATCGCCCACTGGAGCCCGGCCGTGTCCGCGTGCAGCTCGCGCTGCATGGCGGGCAGGGCGACGTTGAGGACGGTGTTGTCGAGGCTCACGATCAGCAGGCTCATGCAGCAGATCGCGAGCACGAGCAGACGCCGGCGGTGACTGAGCTCGGGCATGGCTCCCATCGTACGCGCATGTCGATAGTGCGGTTAACTAATGACCTGTGCGCGGTTCGCCGCCGGGCGTCCGGACGGGGCGTCCGGCCCGGCGGTGCCGTCCGGACGCCCGGCGGCGGACGCCCCGGACCGGACCCGGACCCGGATCCGTCCGGCCGCCCGCCCGGGTTGTCCACAGGCGGGGACGGGCACCGGCCGGCGTACGTGACAATGGAGGAATGTCCCAGCCCGTGCCCCCCTTGCAGATCGGTCCCCACACGGTCCGGCCCCCCGTCGTCCTCGCGCCGATGGCCGGCATCACCAACGCGCCCTTCCGCACGCTGTGCCGGGAGTTCAGCGGCGGCAAGGGCCTGTTCGTGAGCGAGATGATCACGACCCGGGCGCTGGTCGAGCGCAACGACAAGACCATGCAGCTGATCAGGTTCGACGCCAGCGAGCGCCCCCGCTCGATCCAGCTGTACGGCGTCGACCCGGCCACCGTCGGCAAGGCCGTCCGCATGATCGCGGAGGAGGACCTCGCCGACCACATCGACCTCAACTTCGGCTGCCCGGTCCCGAAGGTCACCCGGAAGGGCGGCGGCTCCGCCCTGCCCTACAAGCGGAACCTGCTGCGGGCGATCCTGCGCGAGGCCGTCAGCGGCGCCGGCGACCTGCCGGTGACGATGAAGATGCGCAAGGGCATCGACGACGACCACCTCACCTACCTCGACGCCGGCCGGATCGCCGTCGAGGAGGGCGTCACCGCCATCGCCCTGCACGGCCGCACGGCCGCCCAGCACTACGGCGGCACCGCCGACTGGGAGGCCATCGCCCGCCTGAAGGAGCACGTCCCGGAGATCCCGGTGCTCGGCAACGGCGACATCTGGTCGGCCGAGGACGCGGTGCGGATGGTGCGCGAGACCGGCTGCGACGGGGTGGTCGTGGGCCGCGGCTGCCTGGGCCGGCCGTGGCTGTTCGCCGACCTGGTGGCCGCCTTCGAGGGCCGGCCGGACGAGGTCGCCCGCCCCGCCCTGCGCCAGGTGGCCGACGTCATGGTGCGGCACGCCACCCTGCTCGGCGAGTGGCTCGGCGACGAGCAGCGCGGAGTCGTCGACTTCCGCAAGCACGTCGCCTGGTACCTGAAGGGTTTCGCGGTCGGCTCCGAGATGCGCAAGAAGCTCGCGGTCACCTCCTCGCTGGAGGAGCTGCGGGCCGGACTGGACCAGCTGGACCTCGACCAGCCCTGGCCCGCCGGCGCCGACGGCCCCCGCGGCCGCACGTCCGGCAACAACCGGGTGGTGCTGCCGGACGGCTGGCTGAAGGACCCCTACGACTGCGCGGGCGTGGGGGAGGACGCGGAGCTGGACACGTCGGGCGGCTGACCGGCCGCGCGAGGCCGCACCCCCGGGGCCGGCCGGCCCCGGGGGGTGCGGGGCGGAGCCGTAGGCGGTCAGGAAGCGGTCGCTCCGGGACGATCAGACTCCGCGTACCCCGCCCCGAGCCGACTTCGGCGACGTCTCACCGCGTAGGACACGGTCCTAGGGGCCGACGTGGTGCAGCAGGGAGTGCAGAAGCCCTTTCATGCCTTCCTGGGAGGTGAACCGCAGGATCGGGTCCTGGCCGTTCGGTTCCTGCGTCCACCACGAGGGCAACTCGGCGTGGAGCAAGTTGTCGGCGTACCACCGTCCGAAGTCCTCGCGGTCGAGCAGAAGCAGGGCCCAGGGCAGCAGACGGTGGACGGACGCGGGCGCCGTCTTCGGAGGTGCGGGCCGCGGACGCCGGAGGCCGTCCCGCAGCGCGAGGAGACGGCGTTGTTCGGCGACACCGGCCTTGCTGAGCCGAGTCTTCCCGAGCGACCAGGTGCCCAGCAGGGCCGCTCCCGTGCACAGCAGGAGGGCCGTCACGGTTTCCTTCCGCCACATCAGGAAGGCGCCGGCCAGCACGGCGATCGCCGTGCCGGCCAACTGGGCGTACGGCCGGTTCAGATAGCCGCGCTCGAGGGCGGCCTCGGTGACGCCCTTCTCGAGCCGCGCCAGGCTGATCCTGGTGCCGCGGAGCGCCTCCGGCGGAGCGGGTTCCCGTCGCAGCCGCAGCTCGCCCTCCCCGCCGAGGATCATGCCGAGCAGGGCAGCCCGGTCGGGGGGCAGCCCGGCACCGCTCCGTGTGCCGGGAGACAGCACGTAACCGTCTTCGTACGCCGTCGCCCGCACATAGCCGTCCTCGGCGAGAGCCAGGGTTTCGCTCATCACGGCCTGCGTCGGATGCGTGCCCTTGACCATTCGGCTGCCGATCAGACAGCTCGACTCAGGTCTGCCGGTCTCTTCGCCCGTACCCGTCACGCGTCCCCCCGTGGTCGTACCGACGTCCGGACGGTACCGGAATCCTGCGGGCGGGCACAGGGTTCGGGGAACCGGGCACGGGAGCCGCGGTCACGGTCGGACGTCCGGGTCCCGGGCCGGTACGGGTCCCGGCCCGAGCCGTTCGGCGACGTGGTCGCGCACCGTCGTCCCGGCGGGCCCGTGGAGCAGGTGCGGCGGGCCCGCCCGGCCGGCCGCCGGCCGTTCCTCCGCTCGGCCGGCGCCGGCAGACCACGCGCGTGGTCGCGCATCCGCCGCCGCGGATCCGCCCGGGCGAACCGGCCCGCGGGCCGGGCGAACACCGGCTCCGGCTCAGCCCGCCACCGGTCGGCCTCAGCCCTCGCCGCCACACCCGGACAGCGGCAACCACCGGCTCAGGACACCGGATCCCGCCGACGTGCTAGGCGCCGCCAACCGCCGTGAGCAGGGCGAGCGGGGCGGCCGCCGAGCGGGACTCCCGGACGCACGCGTGCGGATGGGGGACCGGCTCGGGGTGGGTGCCGCGGTCGTAGCCCGCGAGGACCTCGGGGAGGCGGTGGCCGGTCGCGGTGGCCGCGTCGACCAGGCCGCGCGCGACCGCGCGGGCCTCGTCGTGCAGGCCGTAGCGGGCCAGGCCCAGCGCGATCAGCGCGTTGTCGTGCGGCCACACCGAACCGCGGTGGTACGACAGCGGGTGGTACGCCGGCTGCCCGGCCGCCAGCGTGCGCACCCCCCAGCCGGAGAAGAAGTCCGGCTCCAGCAGGCGCCGGCCGACCAGCTCGCCGTACTCCTTGTCCAGCAGCCCCGACCACAGCAGGTGCCCGGCGTCCGAGGCCAGCGCGTCGATCCGGCGGCCGTCGCCGTCGAGGGCGAGCGCCGGGAAGGAGTGCTCCGGCATCCAGAAGTCCCGCTGGAAACGGTCGCGCAGGTCGCCGGCCGCCTGCTCCAGCAGGGCGGCGTACGTCTCGTCCCGCCACACCGTGCGCGCGACGAACGCCGTGCGGCGCAGCGCGTCGTACGCGTAGCCCTGGGCGCCCGCCGCCGCCACCGGCCCGCCGGGGCGGGTGCCGTCGGCCGAGCAGATGGCGCCGGGGGAGTCCTTCCAGTTCTGGTTGGCGAGGCCGCCCCGGTCGGGGCGGTAGACCAGGTAGCCGCGCGAGGCGAGACCGCCGTGGTCCAGCATCCAGCCGACCGCGGCGCGGGCGTGCGGCTGGAGGCGGCGGGCCGGGGCGGTGTCGCCGGTCCGCTCGACGTACGCGCCGAGCAGGACGAGGAACAGGGGGGTGGCGTCGACCGAGCCGTAGTAGCGGCCGTAGGGGACCTGGCCGAAGTGGGCCAGTTCGCCGTGGCGCACCTCGTGCACGATCTTGCCGGGCTGGGCGACGGCGTGCGCGGCGGTCCCGGTCGCCTGGACGGCCGCGAGCGCGGGCAGCGTGGCGGCGGCGAGCCGCGGGCGGTAGGGCAGGGCGAACAGCGACGTCAGCAGGGCGTCGCGGCCCAGCAGGGTCAGGAACCAGGGGGCGCCGCCCGCCGGGACGCGCAGTTCCTCGCCGTCCGGCCCGGTGGCCGGGACCCGGAGCGCGGCCAGGTCGGCCAGGCCCCGCGCGCAGGCCGCGGCCAGCTCCGGCCAGCCCGCCGGGAAGGCCACGCCCGCCGTGAACTCGTCCTCCTCGGCGAGGAGCCGGCCGGTGAGGGCGGCCGGGGAGCGGGGCACCCGCAGGGTCCGCTTCCCGCCGTGCGGCCGGGCCATCACCCGCAGCAGCAGCTCGGCCGTGCCGTGCGGTTCGAGCTCCAGGGTCCACACCAGGCGGCGGGCGCCGGTGCCGGTCTCCTCGACGCCGTCCGGGGCGGGTTCGGCGGTCACGGCGGTACAGGAGTGCCACGCGCCGCGCCGGTAGGCGAACTCCACGCCGTCGTCGAGGACCCGGCGGGAGCGGACGGCGCCGGTCTTGGCGTAGGTGCGGTGGTCGGAGCGCAGCTCGAACTGGTCGGCGAAGTCGGCGTCGACGGTGAGGGCGAGGCGGACCGTCGTCGGCACCGGGCGGTTGCCGGTCACGCGCAGCGACTCGACGAACGAGCTCTCCCCGACGGCCTGTTCGCGGAAGAGCGTGTACGCGGGCGGCTCCTGGCGGCCGCCGCGCGGCACCAGCACGCAGCGGGCGGTGTCCCCGTCCGCGACGGGCGTCAGGACGTCGGGCACGGCGCCGTCGACGGTGAGCTGCCAGCGGCTCAGATGCCGGGCGTCGCGCACGAACAGCCCGTCCGGGACGCTGCCGGCGCGTACGCCGGTGATGTCCCCGCGGTCCCCGACGGCGGCGAACGTCCCGCCGTACACGAGCAGATGATGCCGGTCCGTCATCCTCGGTCCCCTCCTTCGGTTCGCTGGACGCCGTTCCCGTCCCGGGCGGGCCGGTCGTGCAGCAGGTCGAGGGCGAGCGCGGCGGTCCAGCCGAAGCCGGCCGCGCCGCGGGGCTCGCCGGTGTACGGGTCGACGTACTCCGCGAAGCCGGAGGAGTCGGCGGTGTCCAGGACCGCCCGGCGCAGGGCGGCGGCCGGGCCGGGCCGGCCGTGCAGCCGCAGGCCGCGCTCCAGCAGCCAGTTCACGTTGAACCAGGCCGGGCCCCGCCAGTACCGGTGCCGGTCGAAGGCCGGGCTGAGCAGGTCGTGGCTCGGGACGAGGCGGACCGCCCCGCCCAGGCCGAAGTGCGGCCCGCAGGCCGTGCGGACCAGGGCGGCGGCGATCTCGCGGGGGAGCGCGGGCAGCAGCAGCGGGACCAGGCCGCAGACGCCGCGCTCGCGGATGAGCCGCCCGCCGCGCACGTCCCGGCACAGGAACATCCCCGCCGCCGGGTCCCACAGCCGCCGGACCAGGGCCGCCGTCAGCCGCCGCGCGCGGGCGTGGCGCGCGGTCCCGGCGGCGCCCAGCTCGCGGGCGATGCGCGCCAGGGCGTGCTCGGAGGCGATGAGCAGCGCGTTGAACGCCGGGTCCTCCACGGCGAACGCGCCCGCCCCGGCGCCGTGTCCCCCGCCCGGCCGGTCCCGGTAGCCGCCGTCCCGGTAGTCCGCCGCCAGCCGCACGTACCGCCCGTAGTCCAGGTCCGTCGGCCGGTCCCCGGGGGCGCCGTGGGCGAGGTCGGCGCGGCGGAAGGAGCGGGCCGGGGCGGGGGCGACGCGGGACAGCGGCAGGTCCCAGCAGGGGCTGTTGTCCATACCCTGTTCCCAGGGGTGCACCACGGACACCAGCCCGCCCCCGCCCAGGTCCCGCCGGTGCAGCAGGTACCGGTGCCAGGCCGCGAGCCGCGGGTACACCCGGGCGAGGAAGCCGCGCGCCCGGGACAGTCCCGGATCGGCCTCGTGCACCAGCCACGCGGCCAGCGCGTGCACCGGTGGCTGCACGATCCCGGAGGTCTGTACGGTGCGGGGGGCGCCCGCGGCGCGCCCCGCGGTCGAGGAGCGCCAGAAGTCGGGGCTCGGGAAGTAGGCGTCGAGCGGTACGGAGGGGTTGAAGACGATGTGCGGGACGCGCCCGTCGCCCCACTGGGCGTTCAGCAGCGTCTCCAGCTCGGTCTGCGCCCGCAGCGGCGACACGTGCCGGAGGCCGATCGCGATGAACGCCGAGTCCCAGGACCACTGGTGCGGATACAGGTTCCGCGAGGGGACCGTGGACGTGCCGGTCCAGTTGTCCTCCAGCACCCGGACGGCCCGGGCCCGCAGCGAGGGGGCGGGCGCGGACGGATCGTATGCGACGCCGGGCCGGCCGGTGAGCTCGCCGGGGCCGGGCGGAGCCGGCGGGGAAGCGGTGCGGACGAGGGCTGACCGCCCGGTGGGGCGGGTGGCGGAGCGGGTCGTGCGATCCACGCGGGGCTCCCCGAGGACGTCCGGCCGATCGGTTCGGCCGGGGCTTCCGTAGAGTTACGCCTATTTAACACGCAAAACCCAGCATGTAATGCACGATGGAGAAGCGCAAGGGGGTGGGCATGACCGGACGGCCCGCACGGACCGGCAGAGGCGGCGGCCAGGCGAGCGCCGGTGATCTGCTCGCACTGGTGCGCAGTGGCCGCGCCACCACGCGCGGGGCGCTCCAGCGGGCCACCGGACTGTCCCGGGCCACCGTCGGCCAGCGCCTGGACCGGCTGTTCCGGGCCGGCTGGCTGCGCGAGGGAGCCGGCGGCCCGGTGGACTCCCCGCTGGGCGGACGCCCCTCCCTCATCCTGGAGTTCGACGACGAGCACGCCGTCGTCCTCGCCGCCGACCTCGACACCCGGCACGCGCGCGCCGCCGTGCTCACGCTCGCCGGCGAGGTCCTGGCCGAGCACACCGGCCCGCTCGTGGTCGAGGACGGCCCCGACGCCGTCCTCGGCGAACTGGGCCGCTGGTTCGCCGAGCTGCTGGAGAAGGCCGGGCGCCGGGCGCAGGAGGTGTGCGGGGCCGGGCTCGCGGTGCCGGGCCCCGTGGACATCGGGACCGGCCGGGTGGTGCAGCCGCCGATCATGCCGGGCTGGGACGGCTACGACATACGCGGCCGGCTGACGCGGGCCTTCGCCGAGCACACCGGCGCGGGGAGCGTGCCGGTGCTCGTCGACAACGACGCCAACCTGATGGCGTACGCCGAGCAGCGCGCCGGGCATCCGGACTGCTCGGCGTTCGTGCTGGTCAAGGTGTCCACCGGGATCGGCGCCGGGGTCGTGGTGGACGGCGGCATCTACCGGGGCGTCGACGGCGGCGCCGGGGACATCGGCCACATCCGGGTCCCGCAGGGTGCCCAGGCGCTGTGCCGGTGCGGTTCGTACGGCTGCCTGGCCGCCGTCGCGAGCGGCGGCGCCGTGGCGCGGCGGCTGGCCGCGGCCGGGGTGCGGGCGGCCTCCGGCTCGGACGTGCGGGACCTGCTGGCGGCCGGCCACCCGGAGGCCGTCGCGCTCGCCCGGGAGGCCGGGCGGCTGGTCGGGGACGTGCTGGCGACCGTGGTGACGCTGCTCAACCCCGGGGTGCTGATGATCGCGGGCGACCTGGCCGGGACGCCCTTCGTCACCGGGGTGCGGGAGCTGCTGTACCAGCGGGCGCTGCCGCGCTCCACCGCCCGTCTGGACGTGGTCACCTCCCGGCTGGGCGAGCGGGCCGGTCTGGTGGGGGCCGGGGCGCTGGTCGTGGAGCACCTGTACGCACCCGAACGGGTGGAGGAGCGGCTGCGCGCGCTCGGCCTGTGACGTCCGTGTTTCCGCTCCCGGTCCCGTTCCGGGGGCGCGTCCGCATGGTGAAATCCGCCCGTCTGTGGCAGCGTGATTCTCGCCACCCTTGATGAGGGTTGCGCTCAGATGAGCGGATCATGGGCGGCTGCACTTCTCAAAGGATGGCACTGAGTGCCACCTCTTGATCGTTCATCGAGCAAAAACATACGTGAAGAAAGGCGCTCATCTGAGCGCCCTGTGCGATCTATGGGGGTTGACCCGTTCAAGAAGTGAAAACACAGGTGTTCGGTCGCTTGCCACGGCTTGACTTTCGATCCGGTGGCGGACGGGTGGTTACAGGCGCATGACGCGCAAGTGGACGTACCCAGGCGCCTTCGATCTGGGTATGTTCCTCGCCGTCAGGGCAGCCACCGCGTCCTCCAGGAGACGAGACCCGTGTCGGAAAACAAAGATCCTCAGGTAGCTGAGCACGGTAAGAGCGTTGAGGGCGTGAAGTTCGTTTACGACTTCACCGAGGGCAACAAGGACCTCAAGGACCTCCTCGGCGGAAAGGGCGCGAACCTCGCCGAGATGACGAACCTGGGCCTTCCGGTCCCGCCGGGCTTCACCATCACCACCGAGGCCTGCAAGGTCTACCTGGACAGCGGCGAGGAGCCGGCGGCACTGCGTGACGAGGTGAGTGCGCACCTCGCGGCCCTGGAGGAGAGGATGGGCAAGAGGCTCGGCCAGCCGGACGACCCGCTGCTGGTCTCCGTCCGCTCCGGCGCCAAGTTCTCCATGCCGGGCATGATGGACACCGTCCTCAACATCGGCCTGTCCGACCGGTCGGTGCAGGGCCTCGCCCGGCAGGCCGGCGACGAGCGCTTCGCCTGGGACTCCTACCGCCGCCTCATCCAGATGTTCGGCAAGACCGTCCTCGGCGTCGACGGCGGCCTCTTCGAGGACGCGCTGGAGAAGGCCAAGGAGGCCAAGGGGGTCGCGGTCGACACCGAGCTGGCGGCCGCCGACCTGAAGAAGCTGGTCACCACCTTCAAGAAGATCGTCAAGAGGGAGACCGGCCGGGACTTCCCGCAGGACCCGCGCGAGCAGATGGACCTGGCCATCCGCGCGGTCTTCGACTCCTGGAACGGCGACCGCGCCAAGCTCTACCGCCGTCAGGAGCGCATCCCGCACGACCTGGGCACGGCCGTCAACGTCTGCTCCATGGTCTTCGGCAACCTGGGCCCGGACTCCGGCACGGGCGTCGCCTTCACCCGTGACCCCGCCTCCGGCCACCAGGGCGTCTACGGCGACTACCTGCAGAACGCGCAGGGCGAGGATGTGGTCGCGGGCATCCGCAACACCGTCCCGCTCGCGGAGCTGGAGCGCATCGACAAGAAGTCGTACGACCAGCTGCTGCAGATCATGGAGACGCTGGAGAACCACTACAAGGATCTCTGCGACATCGAGTTCACCATCGAGCGTGGCCGGCTGTGGATGCTGCAGACCCGCGTCGGCAAGCGCACGGCGGGCGCGGCCTTCCGCATCGCCACCCAGCTGGTCGACCAGGGCCTGATCGACGAGGCGGAGGCGCTCCAGCGGGTCACCGGCGCGCAGCTCGCGCAGCTGATGTTCCCCCGCTTCGACGAGAGCGCGAAGGTCGAGCGGATCGGCCGGGGCATCGCGGCCTCGCCGGGCGCCGCGGTCGGCAAGGCGGTCTTCGACTCCTACACCGCGGTGAAGTGGTCGCGCTCGGGCGAGAAGGTCATCCTGATCCGCCGCGAGACCAACCCCGACGACCTGGACGGCATGATCGCCGCCGAGGGCATCCTGACCTCGCGCGGCGGCAAGACCTCGCACGCGGCCGTGGTCGCGCGCGGCATGGGCAAGACCTGCGTCTGCGGCGCCGAGGAGCTGGAGGTCGACACCAAGCGCCGCCGCATGACGGTCCCCGGCGGGCACGTCGTCGAGGAGGGCGACGTCATCTCCATCGACGGCTCGACGGGCCGGGTCTACCTGGGCGAGGTGCCGGTCGTGCCCTCCCCGGTCGTGGAGTACTTCGAGGGCCGGATGCACCCGGGCGCCGACGACGCCGACGAACTGGTCGAGGCCGTGCACCGGATGATGTCCTTCGCCGACCGCAAGCGCCGGCTGCGGGTGCGGGCCAACGCGGACAACGCCGAGGACGCGCTGCGGGCGCGGCGGTTCGGCGCGCAGGGCATCGGCCTGTGCCGCACCGAGCACATGTTCCTCGGTGACCGGCGCGAACTGGTGGAGCGGCTGATCCTGGCCGACACCCAGGCCGAGCGCGAGGAGTCCCTCAAGGAGCTGCTGCCGCTGCAGAAGCAGGACTTCGTCCAGCTGTTCGAGGCGATGGACGGCCTGCCGGTGACCGTCCGCCTGCTGGACCCGCCGCTGCACGAGTTCCTGCCCGACATCACCGACCTGTCGGTGCGCGTCGCCCTCGCCGAGGCCCGCCAGGAGCCGCACGAGAACGAGCTGCGCCTGCTCCAGGCCGTGCACCGCCTGCACGAGCAGAACCCGATGCTGGGCCTGCGCGGTGTGCGCCTCGGCCTGGTCATCCCCGGCCTGTTCACCATGCAGGTCCGGGCGATCGCGGAGGCCGCGGCCGAGCGCAAGGCGGCCAAGGGCGACCCGCGGGCCGAGATCATGATCCCGCTCGTCGGCACGGTCCAGGAACTGGAGATCGTCCGCGAGGAGGCCGACCGGGTCATCGAGGAGGTGCAGGCGGCGACCGGCACGCGGCTGAAGCTGTCGATCGGCACGATGATCGAGCTGCCGCGCGCCGCCCTGACCGCCGGCCAGATCGCCGAGGCGGCGGAGTTCTTCTCCTTCGGCACCAACGACCTCACCCAGACCGTGTGGGGCTTCAGCCGGGACGACGTGGAGGCCTCCTTCTTCACGGCGTACCTGGAGAAGGGCATCTTCGGCGTCTCCCCGTTCGAGACGATCGACAAGGACGGCGTGGGCTCCCTGGTCGCGTCCGCCGCGAAGGCCGGCCGGGCCACCCGCCCCGACCTCAAGCTCGGCGTCTGCGGCGAGCACGGCGGCGACCCGGAGTCGGTCCACTTCTTCCACGAGGTGGGGCTCGACTACGTCTCCTGCTCCCCGTTCCGCATCCCGGTGGCGCGGCTGGAGGCGGGCCGGGCGGCCGTGCAGGCGGAGGGCAGCGACCACCGCTGAGCCCTCGGCAGGACCACCGGCCGGCCCCCGCGCGGAGGCCGGCCGGCCCGCCGGAAGGCACCGCGCCCGGACCCGGCCCTCACCGACGGGGCGGCGCGTTCCGGAACACGAAGGGCGGGGCGGCACCCGTGCGGGGGCGCCGCCCCGCCCGCGTACTACAGCGGCTTGCCCTCCCGCAGGCACACCACCGTGCCCGAGCGGGCCGCCGTGTGCAGGGCGGTGAGGGCGTCCGGGTGGGCGGCGAGGCGGAGGGCGCGCGCCTCGGGGAGCGGGAAGAGGCCGTCGGCGTCGTGCTCGGGGCTGCGCCGCACGGACTGCCGGCCGGTGAGGGTGCCGCCGTGGAAGTAGAAGTCCAGCACCGGGCCCGTGCCCTTGACGTCGGCGCGGTGGTCGTAGCCGATCAGGCGGGGCGCCCGGTCCAGGACGATGCCGGTCTCCTCGTACAGCTCGCGGCGGGCCGCCGTCAGCGGGTCCTCGCCGTGGTCCAGCATGCCGCCCGGCAGTCCCCAGGCCCCGGCGCCCGGCCGTCCCCCGGCGTAGCGGAGCAGCAGGATCCGGTCGTCGGGGTCGTGGAGCAGGACGCAGGCGGCGACGATGGTCTGGGGGAGCGTCCTGACCCACTCCGCGCGGGGCAGGACGCGCTCGAGGTGCTCGGCGGTCCCGGTGATGTCCACGATGCTGTTCCTTCCGTCGGCCGGGCAGTCGGGGTGAGCTGCCCACAGGGAGGAACGGCCGGGTCCGCGGATGGTCACCGGCACCGGCGCGTCAGGCGCCGCGGGCGCCGGTACGGCCGTCCCCCGCGGAAAGGGGCGGGTGAGGGGGACGACCGTACGCCCCGGTCACCAGGGGCGGGAAGGCGGCTGCCCGGGCGCGGCGGTCACGCGCGGAACGGGCCCCGCACCTCGTAGGTGATGCCGCCCGAGGAGCTGCCGGTCGTGCCGCGCTGGCTGGAGAAGTACAGGCGGGTGCCGTCCGGGGAGAAGGCCGGGCCGGTGATCTCCGAGCCGGACTGGCCGTCGATGCGCAGGAAGGGGGCCACCACGCCGTCCGGGGTGATCACGCAGATGTCCATGGTGCCGCCGTCCTCGGCGACGAACAGGTCGCCCGAGGCGGAGCCGGTGACGTTGTCGACGCCGGTGAGCGGGGCCGTGCCGGACGTCACCAGGGAGTCGTCGTAGGCGAGCTCGATGGTCTGGGCGGCCGCGTCGTAGCGCCAGACGCGGTTGTCGCCCTTGGTGGTGAACCAGCAGGTGTCGTCCGCGTAGTAGCAGCCCTCGCCGCCGTTGAACCGCTTGGCGCCGGCGACCTGGTCGCGGGTGGCGGTCGCGCCGGTGGGGTCGGGGACCCGGGCCCAGGCGACCGGGCCGGACGTGCCGGTGCCGGCCACCATGACCTCCAGCGTGCCGGAGGAGAGGTCGCCCCAGGTCGTCGGGCGGAAGCGGTAGAAGCAGCCGTCGGTGACGTCCTCGGTCAGGTAGACGACCCTGCGGACCGGGTCGGCGGCCGCCGCCTCGTGCTTGAAGCGGCCCATGGCGTCCCGGCGGACCGCCGCCTTCACGCCCCAGGGGTCCGTCTCGTAGACGTAGCCCCGGTCGACCTCCTCGCAGGACAGCCAGGTGTTCCACGGGGTCCTGCCGCCCGCGCAGTTGGTGCGGGTGCCCGACAGGATGCGGTACGCGCCGGTGATCGCGCCGGTGGCGGAGAACCGCACCGCGCTCGCGCCGCCGCCGGGGCTGATCTCCGAGTTCGACACGTAGATCCAGCCCGCGCCGTCCGCGTAGCACGCCCCGCCGTCGGGGGCGTCGTGCCAGGTGTACGACGTTCCGGGCACCGTCTGGCGGGACCGGGCGACGATCCGGCTGGTGAAGCCGCTCGGCAGCCGGACGCCGTTGACGTCCGGCGCGCCGAGCGGCCCGTACGGGCCGGTGCCGGGCTGGGCGGGGGCGGCGTGCGCGGCGCCGCGCCACAGGGTTCCGCCGAGCACGGCGGAGGAGCCGCCGACGACGGCCGCACGCAGGAGGGTACGACGTTCCACTCTTGCTCCAAGAGGTGTCGTGACCGCCCCGCCACCGGACGGCGGCGGGATCGGGGGTGCGGTGAGGGACCCTAGGGGCGCTGGGTTATCCGTCTCGGTGACCCGGGGTGTCCGGGGCGTGGACAGGGCGTGACGGGCGGGTGGGGGCCGCGCCGCCGGACGGGAGGCGCGGGCGGCCGCCGAAGCGTGCGGCGGCGGTGGGCACGCCGAACCGCGGGCCGGTGGTCGTGCGCCGGCGGTCAGGCCGTCTGGCCGCCGTCCACCACCAGGTCGGCGCCCACCACCGACGCCGCGTCGTCCGACGCCAGGTACAGCACCGCGGCGGCCACCTCCTCGACGGCGGAGACCCGGCCGAGCGGGTTCGCCGTCTTCATGCGCTCCGCGCGGTCGGCCTCGGTCTCGCCCGGCCTGAGCGACATGGACGTGGCGGTCGCGCCGGGGCTGACCGCGTTGATGCGGACGCCGTCCCCGATGTGGTCACGGGCCGCGCTCCTGGTGAGCGCGGAGACGGCGGCCTTGGTGGCGGTGTACGCGGCGGCCCCGGCGGGGCGCAGGTGCGCGCCGAAGGTGGAGGCGATGTTCACGATCGCGCCGCCGGACGGCTGGGTGCGCATCCGGCGGATCTCGGCCTGGAGGGCGAGGAACACGCCGGTGAGGTTGGTGTCGAGCTGGGTGCGCCAGTCCTCCTCGGACAGGTCGGCCAGCGGGCTGCCGCCGTGGAAGACGCCCGCGTTGTTGACCGCCACGTCGAGTCCGCCGAAGTGCTCCACGGCGGTGTCGACGACGGCCCGCACGTCGGCGGCGCGCGCCACGTCGGCGGTGACGGCCAGCGCCGTGCCGCCCGCCCGCTCGATCAGCGCCACCGTCCCGTCCAGCGGCTCCGGCCGGCGGCCGGCGACCACGACGTGCGCGCCCTCGGCGGCGAGCGCCAGGGCGACGGCCCGGCCGATGCCGGAGCCGGCGCCGGTGACGAGGGCGGTCCTGCCGGTGAAACGGTGGGTCATGATCTCCCCTTTTTTTGACCGATCGATTCAATTTTCGGGCATGGAAAAGCGCCCCGGTGAAGGGGCGCCTCAGTCGAGCAGGGCCAGGGCCTGTTCCGCCGCCTCCCGGACGCGGGCCGGGTCCGACGACGCCTTGCCGACCACGCGCAGCCCCTGCGTCACGACCAGCAGCATGCGGGCGAGCGCGCGCGGGTCGCGGTCCTCGGGCAGCTCGCCCTGCGCCTGCGCGCGGGCCAGCGCCGAGTGCAGCAGGGTCTCCACGTGGTCCCACCGCCGCTCGACGCGGCGGGCCGCCTCCGGGTCGTGCGGCGCCAGCTCGGCGGCCGTGTTGGTGACGAAGCAGCCGTACAGCCGCTGCTCCTCGGCCGCCTCGTCGGCGAACCGGCGCACGACGGACCGGACGGCGGGCAGCGCCGGCCCCGGCCGGGACAACTCCCGCAGCAGCAGCGCGTCACGGTTCTCGCAGTACCGGTCGAACGCCTTCAGGTACAGCTCGCGCTTGTTGCCGAAGGTCGCGTAGATGCTGGCGCGTCCGATGCCGAGGTGCTCGACGAGGTCGGACATCGACGTCGCCTCGTAGCCGCGCCGCCAGAACAGCTCCAGGGCCGACTGCAGCGCGGCGTCCGGATCGAACTCCTTGGTCCTGGCCACACGGCGCAGCCTAGGCATGTTTAGAACGACCGGTCAATAAATCTTCCTACGAGGCCCGCACCCGGTACGCCGCCACCCGCACCGTCGCGTCGTCCAGGCACTGTCCGGAGAGCAGGTCGAAGCGCTGCTTCAGCAGCGGGGAGGCCACGAACGGGCGGCCCCGGTGGGTGCCGGTCAGACCGCGGGAGAGGACCGCCGCGCCGGTGAACGGGTCGCGGTTGTCGAGGGCGTACAGCGCCCCGCCGCGGTCGCGGAAGAGGGCCGCCTGGCGGCCGTCCGGCAGCAGGGCCGCCACGCCGCGGCCCGGCAGGAGGGCGTTCAGGTCGCAGACCGTGAACCAGTCGCCGTCCAGCAGGAGCTGGACCTTCAGGTCGGTGGTCTCGGGTGCCAGGGTCATCGCTGGGCGCTTCCTTCCAGGGCGGCTTCCTCGGACCGCGCCGGCCGCGTGCCGATGGCCAGCAGCGGCAGGTCGGGCTTGATCTGGTCGCGTTCGGGCACGAAGGCGACGACCGGGTCGGGGGTGTCCGGCGCGTTGACGAAGGACACGAACCGGGCCAGCTTCTCCGGGTCGTTGACGGTCTCGGCCCACTCGTCGCGGTAGTGCGCGACGTGGGCGGCCATCAGCTGCTCCAGCTCCGCGCAGATGCCGAGCGAGTCGTGCACCACCACGTCCCGCACGTGGTCCAGGCCGCCGGGGATCCGCTCCAGCCAGGTGGAGGTGCGCTCCAGGCGGTCGGCGGTGCGGATGTAGAACATCAGGAACCGGTCGATCAGCCGGACCAGCTCGGCGTCGGACAGGTCCTGCGCCAGCAGGTCCGCGTGGCGCGGGGTCGCGCCGCCGTTGCCGCCGACGTACAGGTTCCAGCCGTTGGCCGTGGCGATCACGCCGAAGTCCTTCGACCGGGCCTCGGCGCACTCGCGCTGGCAGCCGGAGACGGCCGACTTCAGCTTGTGCGGGGAGCGCAGGCCCCGGTAGCGCAGCTCCAGGTCGATCGCCATGCGGACGGAGTCCTGGACGCCGTAGCGGCACCAGGTCTGCCCGACACAGGACTTCACCGTGCGCAGCGACTTGCCGTAGGCGTGGCCCGACTCGAAGCCGGCGTCCACCAGGCGGGCCCAGATCAGCGGGAGCTGCTCGACGCGCGCGCCGAACATGTCGATCCGCTGACCGCCGGTGATCTTCGTGTAGAGGCCGAAGTCGCGGGCGATCTCGCCGATCACGATGAGCTTCTCCGGGGCGATCTCACCGCCGGGGATGCGCGGGACGACCGAGTACGAGCCGTTCCGCTGGAGGTTGGCCAGGAAGTGGTCGTTGGTGTCCTGCAGCGCCGCCTGCTCGCCGTCCAGGACGTAGCCGCTCGCGCCGATCGCCGGGGCGAGGGAGGCGATGATCGAGCCGACCGTCGGCTTGCAGATCTCGCAGCCGTCGGTGCCCCGGGCCTCCTCGCGGCCGTAGCGGTCCAGCAGGTCCTGGTAGGAGGTGATCCGCAGGGCGAGGACGATCTCGTACAGCTCCTCGCGGGTCTGCCCGAAGCAGCCGCACAGGCCCTTGTCGACCTCGACGCCGCTCGCCTCCAGCTCGGCCTCGACCAGCCGGCCGAGCACCTTGACGCAGGAGCCGCAGCCGGTGCCGGCCCTGGTGCACTTCTTCACCTCGGGCACGGTGGCGCACTTGTGGTCGGTGACCGCGCGGCGGATCGTGCCCTTGGAGACGTTGTGGCAGGAGCAGACGATCGCGTCGTCCGGCAGCGCGGACGGGCCGAGCCGGGCCGGCTCCCCGGCCCCGGCGGGCAGCACCAGCGACTCGGGCGGGACCGGCGGGACCGAGCCGGTGAACGCCTTCAGCGTGCCGTAGGCGTCCGCGTCGCCGACCAGGATGCCGCCGAGCAGAGTGCCGTCGCGGCCGACGACCAGCTTCTTGTACAGGCCCGCGCGGGAGTCGGAGTAGACGACGTCCAGGCAGTCCTCGGTGGTGCCGTGCGCGTCGCCGAAGGACGCCACGTCCACACCGAGCAGCTTCAGCTTGGTGGACAGGTCCGCGCCGGTGAACGCGGCCTCGTCCCGCGCGATGGTCGCGGCCGCGGTCTCGGCCTGCTCGTAACCGGGGGCCACCAGGCCGTAGACCCGGCCGTCGGCGGCCAGGGCGCACTCGCCGATCGCGAACACGCGCGGGTCGGTGACCGTACGGCACTGCTCGTCGACCGCGACGCCGCCGCGCTCGCCGACCGCCAGGCCGCAGTCGCGGGCCAGCTGGTCGCGGGGGCGGACACCGGCCGAGAAGATCACCATGTCGGTGGCGATCTCGGAGCCGTCGGACAGCCTCATGCCGGTGACCGAGCCGTCCTCGCCGGTCACGATCTCCTGGGTGCCCGTGCCGCAGTGCACGGTCAGGCCCATGTCCTCGACGGTGCGCAGCAGCGCCGCGCCGCCGCCCTCGTCGACCTGCACCGGCATCAGACGCGGCGCGAACTCCACGATGTGCGTCTCGACGCCCAGGCCCTTGAGCGCGCCCGCGGCCTCCAGGCCGAGCAGGCCGCCGCCGACGACGGCTCCCGTCGACGCCCTGGTCCTCGCGTACTCCTCGATGGCGAGCAGGTCCTCGACGGTGCGGTAGACGAAACAGCCGGTGGCGTCCTTGCCCGGCACCGGCGGCACGAACGGGTAGGAGCCGGTGGCCAGGACGAGGACGTCGTAGCCGACGACGAGGCCCGAGCGGGCGGTGACCTTGCGGGCCTCCCGGTCGACGGACTCGGCGGGGTCACCGACGCGCAGCTCGATGCCGTGCTCCTCGATGAACGCCATGTCGGTCAGGGAGAGGTCCTCGGGCGTCCGGCCCGAGAAGTACGAGGTGAGCTGGACGCGGTCGTAGGCCGGGCGCGGCTCCTCGCACAGCACGACCACGCGGTGCGTGGCGGTCAGGCCGCGCTCGGCGAGCGCTTCGAGGAAACGCTGGCCGACCATGCCGTGGCCGACGAGCACGATCGTGGGGGTGCCCCCCGGGGTGGCGGTCATCAGGAGCCTCCGTCGTTGGTGAGCAGGTGGAGCAGGGGGCCGTCGCCGGGGAGCGGCTCCGTTCCCTCCCAGGCGCGCGCCAGCGCGCCGACGGTGCCGAGTTCGCCGACGAGGACCCCGCCGACCAGGCGGTCGTCGCGGACGACGACCTTGCGGTAGGTGCCGCGGGTGGCGTCGGCGAGCTGGACGACGTCGTCGCCCGGCCGCGCCTCGGTCTCGCCGAACGCGGCGAGGTCGAAGGGGCCGCCGTGCCCGGCGAGGGTGAGCCGGGTCAGGGAGCGGGTGCCGGTGTAGCGGGCGGCGGTGTCCCCGGCCAGCAGCGCGGCCAGGGCGTCGGCCTGTTCGAGGGCCGGGGCGGCCAGCCCGTACACCGTGCCGGCGTGCTGGGCGCAGTCGCCGACGGCGTGGACGTGCGGGTCGGAGGTGCGCAGTGCGTCGTCGACGAGGACGCCCTTGCGCACGGCGAGCCCCGCCTCCTCGGCGAGGCCCGTGCGCGGGCGCACCCCGCAGGCCAGGACCACCAGGTCGGCGTCGAGCGCGTACCCGTCGGCCAGCTCCACCGAGCGGACCGCGCCGCCGGCGCAGCGCACGTCGCGCACCCGGCATTCGGTGTGCACCTCCACGCCGAGGTCCGTCAGGTGCCGGCGGACCAGCCCCGAGGCGGCCGGATCCAGCTGACGCTCCATCAGCCGCTCGGCCTGCTGGGCGAGCACGACCTGCGCGCCGCGCACCGCGAGCGCCCGCGCCGCGGACACCCCGAGCAGTCCGCCGCCGACGACCACCGCCCGCACCCCCGGCCGGACCGCCCGGGACAGGCCCAGGCAGTCGTCCATGGTGCGGAACGCGTGCACGCCCTCGGGCAGCGCGCGGCCGGATCCGAACAGGCCGCGCAGCGGCGGCAGCACGGGGTTGGAGCCGGTCGCCAGGACCAGCGTGTCGTATGCGATCACCGAGCCGTCCGCGCAGCGCACGGTCCGCCCGGCGCGGTCGATGCCGGTGACCCGGGCGCGGGTCAGCGCCGCGGGCGCCGGCAGCGCGATCACCTCGGGGGCGTACCGGCCGGCCAGCACCTCGGCGAGCAGCACCCGGTTGTAGGGCCGGTGCTCCTCCTCGCCGATCAGCAGCGCGGGCGTGCCGAGCTCGCCGAGCCGCCGGGCGAGCCGGACGCCCGCGAGGCCGGCGCCGATCACCACCACACGCGTATTCGAGGTCATGCCCCTGAGCGTGCGGTGCCGGTGTTACCCGGCCGCATCACGTCTGTTTCCCGGGGGGAACGCTGCCCTCAACGGGGCCGGGGGGCGGGTGTGAGGGCCGCGGGAGGGGCCGCGCGGCGGGCCGGGCCGCGTGGTGGGGCCGGGGCGCACGACGGGCCGAACCTCGGAAAGCCCTCATCTGGTTGGACGGCACATCCATCCCGTCCGTAGGGTCGCGGCCATGCCCGACATCACGCTCGCCATGGTCGCCCTGCTCTGCCTCGCTGCGCTCGCCGCCGGGTGGATCGACGCCGTGGTCGGCGGCGGCGGGCTCCTGCTGCTGCCCGTCCTGCTGCTGGGCCTGCCGTCCGGCACCCCGGCCGCGCACGCGCTCGGCACCAACAAGGCGGTCGCCATCGTCGGCACGACGGGCGCGGCGGTGACGTACGCGCGCAAGGCCCCGGTGGACGTGCGCACGGCCGTGCGCATCGGGCTGGCCGCCCTCGCCGGGTCGTCCGCCGGGGCCTTCTTCGCGGCCGGGATGAGCACCGAGGTGCTCAAACCCGTGATCATGGTGGTGCTGCTCGGGGTCGCCGCCTTCGTGATCCTGCGCCCCGCCTTCGGCACGGCCCCCGCGCCCGGCCCGGCCACCCGCCGCCGGGTCCTCGCGGCGATCGGCCTCGCGGGCCTGGGCATCGGTTTCTACGACGGTTTCATCGGCCCCGGCACCGGCACGTTCCTCGTCCTGGCGCTCACCGCCGTCCTGCACCTGGACCTGGTGACCGCCTCCGCCACCGCCAAGATCGTCAACTGCTGCACCAACGCGGGCGCGCTCGCCATGTTCGCCTGGCAGGGCGCGGTGCTGTGGCGGCTGGCCGCGCTGATGGCCGTGTTCAACCTGGCGGGCGGCATGCTGGGCGCCCGCACGGCGCTGAAGAGGGGCAGCCGCTTCGTGCGCGTCGTGCTGCTGACGGTGGTCTTCGCCCTGGTGGCGAACCTGGCCTACGAGCAGTGGCTCGCCTGACGCGTGGGGCGGCGGTGCCGGTCAGCGCACCAGCAGGTCGACCACGCCCGTCAGGCCCTCCGCGCCGCTGCCCTCGGCCAGGCGGCGGCGCATCAGCTCGAAGTAGGGGCGCAGCAGTTCCGTGCTGACCCCCTGCTGCTCGGCGGTGTCCAGGAAGGTCGGCACGCCGGCCACCTGCATGGCGAGATCGGAGGCGACGCCTTCGGTGTAGTCGCCGCTGCGCAGCTGCCCGGCGGTCTGGTGGACCGCCGGGGCCATCGCGACGAGCCAGTCGGCGAGCAGCGGGGCGAACGCCGTGGGGTCGATGTCCTCCGTGCGGATCAGGGCGAAGGCGTGCGCGGCCCCGGCGAACATCCCGTACATGGCGCTGAGCAGGGCCACGTCGTACAGGGCCGCGAAGCCCGCGTCCTCGCCGACGTAGGTGGTGCCGGCCGGGACGGCCAGGGTCTCCCGGTGCCGCTCGAACAGCTCCCGCGAGCCGCTGTAGAGGACGTGGCCGCCGGCTTCCGGGACGCCGATCATGGGCGGGACGGCCATGATCCCGCCGTCCAGGTAGCGGGCGCCGCGCTCGCGGGCCCACTCGGCGCGGGCGCGGGCCTGGGCGGGGGTGCCGGAGGTCAGGTTGACCAGGTCCCGGCCGGCCAGGTCGGCGCCGGCCAGCACCTCGTCCACCGAGGCGTCGTCCAGCAGGCAGACGACGACCAGGGGGTTCGCCGCGACCGCCGCCGCGGCGTCGTCCGCGACCCGCGCGCCCTCGGCGGCGAGCGCCGCGGCGCGGGCCGGGGTGCGGTTCCAGACGGTGAGCGGATGGCCGGCGGCGAGCCAGGCACGGGCCAGCGCGGTGCCCATCGCGCCGAGGCCCAGCAGGGTGAGGGAGGTCTTCCCGGTCGTGTTCCGTGTCATGCCGATCAGGTTCGCCGCCGGCCCGGAGGTGATCAAGTACGCACTTCGGAGTGGGTGGTTACCCTGAGGTGAGCGAGCACGTCAAAGGGGTGGGCATGACGACGCTGAACCGGCCGGGCGCACCGGATGGACACGTCTGCGGGATCGACACCGCCATGGAGGTGATCGGCGGCAAGTGGAAGGTGCTGATCCTCTGGGCGCTCCACGAGCACCCCCGCCGCCGCTTCGGCGAGCTGCGCCGGCTGCTTCCGGGGATCACCGAGAAGGTGCTGGCCTCCCACCTGCGTGAGATGGAGGCGGACGGCATCGTGCGCCGCGTCTCCTACGACGAGGTGCCGCCCCGCGTCGAGTACTCGCTGACCGGGGACGGCGTACGCCTCAACGACGCGCTTCAGCCGCTGGCCGCCTGGGGACGCGGGCGGCCGGCCGCCCGGCGGCCGGTGGAGGCGGCGGGCTAGGACCCGCCCGGCGCCTCCCCGGGGCGCGCAGGGCGTGCGCGCCGGCCCGGGGAGGCGGGCGGCCGGCTCACCGGCTGCCCGTCAGATGCGCGAAGACGACGACGTTGCCCTGGTAGCCGGTGCTCCGTGAGTAGCCCCCGCCGCAGGTGATGACCCGCAGTTCGGGCCGGCGCGCCGCCCCGTACACCCGCTCGTCGGGGAAGTGCCGCGCGGCGTACACCTCGACCGCGTCCACGGTGAACACCGCCACGCCGCCGTCCCGCCGGCCCACCTCCACGGTGCTGCCCTTCCGCAGGGCGCCGAGGCGGTAGAAGACGGCGGGGCCGTCGGCGTTGTCGACGTGCCCGGCGACGATCGCGGTGCCGGTCTCGCCGGGCGTGGTGCCGGCCTGGTACCAGCCGGCGAGGTTCGGTTCGGCGGCGGGCGGCGCGTCCAGGCCGCCGGACGGGGTGAGGCCCAGACCCACGAGGGGGGCGTCCACCCGGATCGCCGGGATGCGGATGCGGTCGGGCGGGGAGGGCGGCAGCGCCGGCGCGGCGGGCGGCTCGGCGTCCCGCGCGGCACGGGCCTCGGCGGCGGACGGCTGCGGCGGGGCGTGCGGGGCGCCGCAGACCAGCAGCCAGGCGCCGGCGCCGAGGGCGACCAGCGTGACGGCCGCCATGGCGATGTCGCCGACCCTGTGCATGACGAGCCCTCTCCTTCGGGCCCCGGCCCCCTCCGGGCCGCGAGGGGCGTCGGACCCGGAGGGGGAGGGGGTTGCGGTACCGGCGGACGGACAGCGGAGGGTGTCCGTCAGATCCCGTCGCCTCTCGCCCGGCGATGCAGGAGCCAGGTACCGCCCGCGGCGGCGACGGCGAGGGCCGCCACACCGGCCGCGGTCTGCACGGGGTCGGGGCCCAGAGCGCCGCCGACCCCCGTCTTCACGCTTCCTCTGGGATGCACCTGCGCGCGGGAGGACGCCGGCGTGACCACCAGATCGCCCGTCACCCGCCGGCCGCTCCCGGCGCACGTGGCGACGATCTCGTACGTCCCGGGCCGGGCGCCGGGCGGCACCCGGAACTGGCCGATCGCCTCGCCCCGGTGGGTGCTCGGCGCCAGCGTGAAGGCGCCCGCGCCGACCGCGCCGGCGTCGCCCGCGATCGTGCCGGCGTCGCCGCACGCCGCCGTGTTCACCGTGACCCGGCCGCCCGGCACGGCCGAGGACGGGTACACCTGGAGGCCGCCGGTGCCCGCGCCGTACGCGGGCACGGCGGCCAGGCCCGCGGCGGTGAAAGCGAGCGCGGTCCCGGTCAGCAGACGGGCGGTGCGGCGCATCAAGGCTCCTTCGTGATCGCGTCCCTGCCCTACCGAGGTAAGTGGCACCGGGTCCCGCCCGCTTCCTGAAAGACCGTCAGAAATGGGGTGAACGGGTGTCGGACGGCGCCGCCCCGCACCCCGCCCGCCCGCTGTTTCAGCAGGTCACCGACGTGCGACACGGGGCGGCCGGGCGGGTCGCGGAAGAACACCCGATGGGTGCAGGGCGCGGCGGTGAACGGGTGACCGGGGCCGGCCCGCGCCGGCCGCGCCCCACGCCGCCGCCACGGCCGCGCACTTCGTGCCGTTCGCCCCGTGCGGGTCGCGCGCCGCGTTCGGCGCGGCCGTCCGCGCGCCCGCGAGGGCCGTCCCGGGCAGCGCCGGAGGCGACCGTGCTCCGCGCGTGGTCGTGCCGGGCCGGGGACCGGGGCGGGCCCGTGGCGGCGCGCGAGGAGAGAGAATCGTCCGCGTGAGTCCTCCGGAGCTCCCGTTCTTCGTCTACGGCACCCTGCGCCCCGGCGAGCCCCACCACGCCCTGTTCCTGCGCGGCCGGACCCGCGCCGAGGAGCCGGCGCGGCTGCGGGACGCGGTGCTGTACGCCGGACCCGGCTACCCGTACGCGGTGGCGGAACCCGGCGGCGTGGTGCACGGCGAACTCGTCACCGCACGGCCGGAGGAGTACCGCGCGCTGCTCGCCGAGCTGGACCGGCTGGAGGGGTACACGCCGGGCGGCGCGCGCAACCTCTACGAGCGCGTCGAGCGCCGGGTGACGCGCGACGGCGACGGCGGGCGGGCGCGGGCGTGGGTGTATCTGGCCGCCCCCGCCGTCGCCGCGCGGCTGCGCGACGGGGGCACGCGCGTCGCGGGCGGGGACTGGACGGCGTACCGGCGCGGCACACGGCCCCCCGGCACCGGGTGAGCACCGGCGGACGAGCGGGCGCGCTATTGCCGCACGGCCTCCAGCCGCACCGCGCACGCCTTGAACTCCGGCATGCGGGAGGCCGGGTCGAGGGCGGGGTTGGTGAGGGTGTTGGCGCGGCCCTCGCCCGGCCAGTGGAAGGGCATGAAGACGGTGTCCGGGCGGATGGCGGTCGTGATGCGGGCGGGCGCGACGGCCCGTCCGCGCCGGGACACCACCGCCACCGGGTCGCCCTCCGCCGCGCCCAGCCGGGCCGCCAGCCGCGGATGCAGCTCCACGAACGGCCCCGGCGCGGCGGCGTTCAGCTCGTCGACGCGCCGGGTCTGGGCGCCGGACTGGTACTGCGCCACGACCCGCCCGGTGGTCAGCAGCACGGGATACTCCTCGTCCGGTTCCTCCGCGGCCGCCCGGTGCGCGACGGGGACGAAGCGGGCCCGGCCGTCCTCGGTGGCGAACCGGTCGAGGAAGAGGCGGGGCGTGCCGGGGTGCGCGGCCGTGGCGGGGGCGCGGTCCCGCGCCGGACCGCCGGGACGGGCGTCCGGCCCGCCGGGCGCGGCGCCCGCCGCGTCCGGGGACGCCGGGCACGGCCAGAACACGCCGTTCTCCTCCGCCAGCCTGCGGTAGGTGATCCCGGAGTAGTCGGCGGGCCCGCCCGCGCTCGCCCGGCGCAGCTCCTCGAAGACCTCCTCCGGATCGGCCGGGAAGCCCTTCTCCACCCCCAGCCGGGCGGCGAGCCCGTGCAGCACCTCCAGGTCGCTGCGGACGCCCTCGGGCGGGGCGATCGCGCGCCGCCGCAGCAGCACCCGGCCCTCCAGGCTGGTCATGGTGCCGGTCTCCTCCGCCCACTGGGTGACGGGCAGGACGACGTCCGCGAGCGCCGCCGTCTCCGACAGCACCACGTCGCACACCGCGAGGAAGTCCAGCGACCGGACGCGCTCCTCCACGTGCGCGGCGCGCGGCGCCGACACCACCGGGTTGGAGCCCATCAGCAGCAGCGACCTGATGTCCGTGCCCAGCGCGTCCAGCAGCTCGTACGCGCTGCGGCCCGGGCCCGGCAGGCTGTCCGGGTCCACGCCCCACACCCCGGCGACGTGCCGGCGCGCCGCCGGGTCGGTCAGCTTGCGGTAGCCGGGCAACTGGTCGGCCTTCTGGCCGTGTTCGCGTCCGCCCTGCCCGTTGCCCTGCCCGGTCAGGCAGCCGTACCCCGACCGGGGCCGCCCGGCCCGCCCGGTCGCCAGGCACAGGTTGATCCAGGCGCCCACCGTGTCGGTGCCCTTGGACTGCTGCTCGGGCCCGCGCGCGGTGAGCACCATGGCGGCCTCGGGCTCGCAGAACATCCGCACGGCCCGGCGCAGTTGCGGCACGGACACCCCCGTGATCCGCTCCACGTACTCCGGCCAGTGCGCCATCGCCGCCGCCCGCGCCTCCTCCCAGCCCACGGTCCGCTCCCGGATGTACGCCTCGTCCGTGCGGCCCTCGGCGACGACCAGGTGCAGCAGGCCCAGGGCGAGCGCCAGGTCGGTGCCGGGCCGGGGCGCCAGGTGCAGGTCGGCCTGGACGGCGGTCCTGGTGCGGCGCGGGTCGACGACGATCAGCGTGCCGCCGTTGTCCTTCAGCTCGGTGAGGTACCGCAGCGCCGGCGGCATGGTCTCCGCGAGGTTGGAGCCGACGAGGATCACGCAGCCGGTCCGCGGGATGTCCGCCAGCGGGAAGGGCAGCCCGCGGTCCAGGCCGAACGCCTTCGTGCCGGCCGCCGCGGCCGACGACATGCAGAACCGGCCGTTGTAGTCGATCTGCGAGGTGCCCAGCACCACCCGCGCGAACTTGCCGAGCGCGTACGCCTTCTCGTTGGTCAGCCCGCCCCCGCCGAACACCCCGACCGCGTCCGGGCCGTGCTCGGCGCGGGTGCGGGCGAGCCCCTCGGCGATCCGGTCCAGCGCCTCGTCCCAGGAGGCGGGCACCAGCGCGCCCGCGGAGCGCACCAGCGGGGAGGTCAGCCGCACCCGGGACGACAGCACCGCCGGCGCGGTGCGGCCCTTGCCGCACAGCGCGCCCCGGTTCACCGGGAAGTCCGCGCGCTCGGTCACCTCGACGGTCCCGTCGGCGGCGGGCGTCAGATTCATCCCGCACTGCAGGGCGCAGTAGGGGCAGTGCGTGGGCGTCGCGGAGTTCTGCATGCCGTTCAGCCTGCGTCCCCGGTGTTACGCGTCGCGCCGGCCCCGGTTACACGACCGGTACGGCGACCTCCCCGCGTCCGGGGGGCCGCCGTGAGGCCGCCGTGAGGCCCGGGCGCGGGAGGCGGCGCCCCGCCCCCACGGGAATCTCTCCCGAGCCCCCGCGGCACCGGGCCGCGTCGCACCGGCCGGCGCCGTACGACACGCCCCCCGCCGCCTCACACGGCTCCGCACCGCGCCGTGAACCCCCCGAAAACCCCCGTGACGCCCGCGCAACGGGGCGGCAATCCCGCACCCGCACCATCGACGCATGACGGCGATCAGCGAACCGGGGCCCGACGGGCCGGACACTCCCCGCGGCGCGTCCACGGTCCTCCCCGGCGCCACGGCGTACCCCGGGGGCCGGCCCGCCGCCCGGCGCGGCCCCCTCCCGCCGGCCGGCCGCCGCCCGGGCCCGCCCGCCCTGGTGCTCGTGGCCCACGGCAGCCGCGACCCGCGCGCGCCGGGCACCGTGCGCGCCCTCCTCGCAAGGGTCCGCGCGCTGCGCCCCGGCCTGCCCATGCACCTCGGCCACATCGAGCTGAACGCGCCCCTGCTCCCCGACACGCTCGCCGCGCTCGGGGACGCGGACGCCGTCCTGGTACCGCTGCTGCTCAGCCGCGGCTACCACGTCAAGCGGGACATCCCCGAGATGGCCGCCGCGTCCCCGGCCCGCACCCGCGTGGCCGCCCCGCTCGGCCCGCACCCCCTCCTCGTGGACGCCCTGCACGCCCGCCTCGTCGAGGCCGGCTGGCGCACCGGTACGGACGCCGCCGCCCGCCGCGCCGACGCCGTCGTGCTCGCCGCCGCCGGCTCCCGGGACCCGGAGGCGAGGACCGACACGGACCGCACCGCCCGCCTGCTCGCCGCCCGCCTGGGCGTCCCCGTCCTGCCCGCCTACGCCTCCGCCGCCGCTCCCACGGTCGAGGACGCCGTCCGGCACCTCGCCGCCCGGGGCCGCACCCGTGTCGCCCTGGCCTCCTACTTCACGGCCCCCGGCCGCTTCGCCGCCGAATGCGCGGCCCAGGCCCCCTGGCTGGCGGCGGCCCCGCTGGGCACCCACCCGGCGATGGCCCGCCTGATCCTGCACCGCTACGACCGGGCCCTGGCGGCGCCGGCCACCGCGCGGCCCGAACCGGCGCCGGCCCGAGGCGCGCGGTGAGGGACGACCCCGCCCACCGATGGAGACGCCGCCGGCCGGGGCCGCCACCGCCGCGCCGCACGGGCGGCGGCGCCCGCCGCGTCCGTCAGCCGGAGGCCCGGCCGGTCCGGCGGCACAGGACGGTCTCTCGCCGCATGTGCCCCAGCTTCCCGGGATTGCGCACGGCGTAGAGCCCGGTGACGAGGCCGTCGTCGACGCGCGCCGTCACGACGGTGTCGAGCGCGCCGTCGACCAGGAAGACCAGCGCCGGGTGGCCGTTGACCTGCGCCGGCCGCAGCGACACCGCGGCGGCGGCCCTGCTCAGCCCGGCGATCAGCAGACGGGCCACCTTGTCGGCCCCCACGACGGGCCGCGGCACGGCCTGCACGACTCCGCCGCCGTCGCCCATCAGCACGACGTCCGGCGCGAGCACGTCGAGCAGGCCCTGCAGATCGCCCGTCTCGGCCGCCCGCCGGAACGCCTCCAGCGCGTCCCGGGTCTCGGCCGGGGAGACGGACCCGCGCGGCCGGCGCGCCGCGACGTGCGCCCGGGCCCGGTGCGCGATCTGACGGACCGCGGCCGGGCTCCTGCCGACGGCCCCGGCGATCTCGTCGTACCCGAGGCCGAACACCTCGCGCAGCACGAACACCGCCCGCTCGGTCGGCGCGAGCGTCTCCAGCACCAGCAGCACCGCCGTGGAGACGCTGTCGGCCAGCTCGACGTCCTCGGCCACGTCCGGAGCGGTCAGCAGCGGCTCGGGCAGCCAGGGGCCGACGTAGGACTCCCGGCGGCGGCCGAGCGCGCGCAGCCGGCTCAGCGCCTGGCGCGTGACGATCCGGACCAGGTACGCACGCCGGTCCCGCACCTCGGCGAGGTCGACACCCGCCCACCGCAGCCAGGTCTCCTGCAGGACGTCCTCCGCGTCGGCGGCCGAGCCGAGCACCTCGTAGGCGACGGTGAACAGCAGGTTGCGGTGGGCGACGAAGATCTCGGTGGCGGGGTCCGCGCGCCCGCCGCCGGCGGACCGCCCGGCCGTGTCCCCGGCGCGCCCGCCGTGCCCGCTCCCCACCGGCCGCTCCCGCTCGTGCGCTTTCGACGATGTCATACGCACAGGACGCCGGCCCCCGCGGCCCTGTGACACCCGCGAGCGGTGGCGTACGTCACACCGCCGGACCGTCACGGGGAGCGGGCCGCCGGCGTCTCGTGGTCGTCCCGTACGGCACACGAGTGAGGACGAAGCCATGGACGCCCGATTCGACCTGTTCGGCAACGAGGTCGCCGCCCGGTTCGCCAAGCGGTTCGCCGCCGCCGGCCTGCTGGTCCAGCAGTCTCCGCTGCCGAAGTCCACGCAGGAGCTGGTGTCGTTGCGCGCCAGCCAGATCAACGGCTGCGGTCACTGCGTCGACATGCACACCAAGGAGGCCGCGGCCGCCGGTGAGAGCGCGGTCCGGCTCCACCTGGTCGCCGCCTGGCGCGAGTCCACCGTGTTCACCGAGGCCGAGCGGGCCGCGCTGGCGCTCGCCGAGGAGGGCACCCGGCTCGCCGACGCCCACCACGGCGTGTCCGACGAGACCTGGGCCCAGGTGCGCGAGCACTACGACGACGACCGGACCGCCGCACTGGTCTGCCTGGTCGCCCTGATCAACGCGGCCAACCGGCTCGCCGTGATCACGCACCAGCGGGGAGGCTCCTACGCGCCCGGCATGTTCGCCGCCGCGTTCGACTGACCGGCGGACGGATCCGGCCCGGCCCGGGACCGCCCGGGCCGGGCCGCACGGCACGCGGCGGTCCCGGACGACGGCCCGCTCGGGCGCGGCCGGTGACGACGCCCGGCGCCCGGCGGACCGATGTCCGGGCGCACGGCCCCCTCGTGCCCTTACTGTCGGACCATGGAAGGCACCGCACCCCCCACCGGCTATGACCCGGCGTCAGTCGCCCGCTGGGCCCCCGAACCGGACAAACGCCCCGGCCGCACCGCCTTCCAGCGCGACCGCGCCCGCGTCCTGCACTCCGCCGCGCTGCGCCGCCTCGCCGGCAAGACCCAGGTCGTCGACCCGGGCGTGCCGCACCGGGCGTGGGACGCCAGCCCCCGCACCCGGCTCACCCACTCGCTCGAATGCGCGCAGGTCGGCCGCGAGCTCGGCGCCAGCCTCGGCTGCGACCCCGATCTCGTCGAGGCCGCCTGCCTCTCCCACGACCTGGGCCACCCGCCCTTCGGCCACAACGGCGAACGGGCGCTGAACGAGTGCGCCGCGGACTGCGGCGGTTTCGAGGGCAACGCCCAGTCGCTGCGCCTGCTCACCCGCATCGAACCCAGACGCTTCGTCACCGACCCCGGCACGGGCGGCCTCGTCAGCGTCGGCCTCAACCTCACCCGCGCCGCCCTCGACGCCGCGACCAAGTACCCCTGGCCGCGCGGCGCCCACCCCACCGACCCGGCCTCGGTGAAGTTCGGCGTCTACGAGGACGACCGGCCCGTCTTCGACTGGGTCCGCGAAGCGGCCCCCGGCACCCGCACCTGCTTCGAGGCCCAGGTCATGGACTGGTCCGACGACGTGGCCTACTCCGTGCACGACCTGGAGGACGGCCTGCACGCCGGCCACATCGACCCCGCCTGCCTGCGCTCCGGGACCGAACGGCAGACGGTGTTCCAGGTCGCCCTCGGGCGGTACGTCCCCGCCGGCACCGACCCCGGGGAACTGGCCGAGGCGCTCGACCGCCTCCTCGCCCAGGAGTGGTGGCCGCACGGCTACGACGGCTCCGCGCTCGCCCAGGCCCGGCTGAAGGACGCCACCAGCCAGCTCATCGGCCGGTTCTGCCTGGCCGCCGAGGGCGCCACCCGGCAGGCGTACGGGGGCGGCCGGCTCACCCGGTACACCGCCGAACTCGTCGTACCGCGCGGCACCCGCATGGAGTGCGCCGTCCTCAAGGCGGTCGCCGACCGCTACGTCATGCAGCGCGCCGAGCAGGAGCGGCTCCGCGTCGAGCAGGAGATCGTCGTCGCCGAACTGGCCGAGGCGCTCACCGCCCGCGCCCCGGACGGCCTGGACCCGCAGTTCCGCGCCCTGTTCGAGCGGGCCGCCGACGACCGCGCCCGCAAGCGGGTCGTCGTCGACCAGATCGCCTCCCTCACCGACGTCTCGGCCCGCTCGCTGCACGCCCGTCTGACGGGACGCGCGTGACACCCGTGCGACGCGCGGGACGGGGGAGACACGGGCACGCCCGAATGTGACTCTCCGTGGCCTGATCGGGTCACTCCCCCTTCCCGCATCACGCTCCGTGCGGGACGCTCGCAGGTGGCGACACCCCAGAAGGAGGCACCACGTGGTGGACGCGGATCAGACATTCGTCGTCGTCGGAGGCGGTCCGGCCGGCGTGGGGGCGGCCGGGACGCTCCGCGCGGAGGGCTTCACCGGCCGCGTGATA
Organism: Streptomyces glaucus; assembly: GCF_039533365.1. NCBI lineage: Bacteria > Bacillati > Actinomycetota > Actinomycetes > Kitasatosporales > Streptomycetaceae > Streptomyces > Streptomyces glaucus. Next base: position 21,795 of record NZ_BAAATK010000010.1, on the reverse strand, counting down.
CTGATCTGCGACGAACGCGACCACCCCTACGAGCGGCCGCCCCTGTCCAAGGGCTACCTGCTCGGCAGGCAGGCACGCGACAGCGTCTTCGTGCACGAGCCCGCCTGGTACGCCGCCCACGGCATCGAGCTGCACCTGGGCGCGACCGTCGACGCGATCGACCGTACGGCCAGGACGGTCCGCTTCGGCGAGGACGGCACCGTCGTCCGCTACGACAAGCTGCTGCTGGCGACCGGCGCGGAGCCCCGCCGCCTCGACGTCCCGGGCACGGACCTCCTGGGCGTGCACCACCTGCGCCGCCTCGCCCACGCCGAACGCCTCAGGACCGTGCTGGCCAACCTCGGCCGGGACAACGGCCACATCGTGATCGCCGGCGCCGGCTGGATCGGCCTGGAGGTCGCGGCGGCGGCCCGCCAGTACGGCGCCGAGGTCACCGTCGTCGAGCCCGAGCCGACCCCGCTGTACGCGGCCCTCGGCCCCGAACTGGGCCAGCTCTTCGCCGAGCTGCACCGCGAGCGCGGCGTCCGCTTCCGCTTCGGCGTCCGGCTCACCGAGATCGTCGGCGAGGACGGCGCGGTCCTCGCGGCCCGCACGGACGACGGCGAGGAGCACCCCGCGCACGACGTCCTCGCCGCCGTCGGCGCGGTCCCGCGGGACGCCCTCGCCCGGGCGGCGGGGCTGGAGATCGCCGACCGCGCCCACGGCGGCGGCATCGTCGTCGACGAGCGGCTGCGCACCTCCGATCCCGACATCCACGCCGCCGGCGACGTCGCCTCCATCCCGCACCCGCTCTTCGGCACCCGGCTGCGCGTCGAGCACTGGGACAACGCCCTGAACGGCGGCCCGGCCGCCGCCCGCGCGATGCTCGGCCGTGCGGTGACCTACGACCGGGTGCCCTGCTTCTTCTCCGACCAGTACGACCTGGGCATGGAGTACAGCGGCTGGGCGCCCCCGGGGACGTACGACCAGGTGGTGATCCGCGGCGACGCGGGGAAGCGGGAGTTCGTCGCGTTCTGGGTGGCGCGGGGGCGCGTGCTGGCCGGGATGAGCGTGAACGTGCGGAACGTCACGGAGCCGGTCCGGAAGCTGATCCGTTCCCGGGCCCGGGTGGACACCGAGGCGCTGGCGGACCCGCACGTGCCGCTGGACGGCCTGGTCCCCTAGACCCTGCCGGCGCCTTCCCGCCCGCCGCGCGGCGGACCGGACCCCGGCCGGGGACCGGGCGTCCGGCCCCGGGAGTGTCCGTGCCGCCCCGTAGAATCACTCCGTGGCAGGACGGATCAACGACGAGGACGTGAAGGCGGTACGGGACGCGGTCCCGATCGACGCCGTGGTGTCCGAGTACCTCCAGCTGCGCAACGCCGGCGGCGGCAACCTCAAGGGCCTGTGCCCCTTCCACGACGAGAAGTCGCCGTCCTTCCAGGTCAGTCCCAGCAAGGGGCTGTTCCACTGCTTCGGCTGCCAGGAGGGCGGCGACACCATCACGTTCGTGATGAAGATCGACCACCTCTCCTTCTCGGAGGCGGTCGAGCGCCTGGCCGCCCAGGCCGGCATCACCCTGCGCTACGAGGAGGGCGGGTACAACCCCGCCCACCAGCGCGGCGAGCGCATCCGCCTGGTCGAGGCCCACAAACTCGCCGCCGAGTGGTACGCCGAACAGCTCGCCACCAGCCCCGAGGCCGAGGCCGGCCGGGTCTTCCTCGCCGAACGCGGCTTCGACCAGGCCGCCGCCGTGCACTTCGGCGTCGGCTACAGCCCGCAGGGCTGGGACCACCTCACCCGCTACTTGCGCGGCAAGGGCTTCAGCGACAAGGAGCTGCTGCTGGCCGGCCTGTCCCAGGAGGGCCGCCGCGGCCCCATCGACCGGTTCCGGGGCCGTCTGATGTGGCCCATCCGCGACATCGGCGGCGACGTCGTCGGCTTCGGCGCGCGCAAGCTCCACGAGGCGGACAACGGCCCGAAGTACCTCAACACCCCCGAGACGGCGATCTACAAGAAGTCCCAGGTCCTGTACGGCATCGACCTGGCGAAGAAGGAGATCGCCAAGACCTCCCGCGCGGTGGTGGTCGAGGGCTACACGGACGTCATGGCCTGTCACCTCGCCGGTGTGACGACCGCGATCGCCACCTGCGGCACGGCCTTCGGCGGCGAGCACATCAAGATCCTGCGCCGGCTGCTGATGGACAACGGCTCGGCCCGCGTGATCTTCACCTTCGACGGTGACGCGGCCGGCCAGAAGGCGGCCCTGCGCGCCTTCGAGGACGACCAGAAGTTCGCCGCCGAGACCTACATCGCCATCGCCCCCGACGGCATGGACCCCTGCGACCTGCGCCTGGCCAAGGGCGACGAGGCGGTCGCCGACCTGGTCGAGCCCCGCACCCCGCTCTTCGAGTTCGCCCTGCGCCAGATCGTCGGCCGCTACGACCTGGACACCCCCGCGGGCCGCGCCGCCGCCCTGGACGAGGCCGCCCCCGTCGTCGCCCGCATCAAGAACAGCGGCGCCCAGCACGAGGTCGCCGTGCAGCTCGCGGGCATGCTCGGCATCCTCGACACGCAGTTCGTGGTCAGGCGGGTGGCCCAGCTGGCCCGCTGGGCCCGCGAGCGCGGCGGCCGGGGCCCGGCCCCGGCGAACGGGCAGCGCCCGGCGCAGCAGTACGCCGCCGTCCCCGCGCCGGCCGTCCCCCGCGGCCCGGCGCTCAACCTCCGCAACCCCGTCTACGCCACCGAGCGCGAACTGCTCAAACTCGCCCTCCAGCGCCCGGAGCTGGTCTCCCCGGCCTTCGACGCGTACGGCGTCGACGAGTTCACCGCCCCGCCGTACGCCGCCGTGCGCCAGGCGATCCTGGACGCGGGCGGCGCGGAGTACGGCGTCCCGGACCCGCAGGAGTACCTGGTCCGGGTCCGGGAGGCGGCCCCCGACGACACCGTCCGCGCGATGGTCACCGAACTCGCCGTCGAGGCGATCATGCGCCGTACGGTCGACGAGGTCTACGCGGGCGAGGTGCTGGTCCGGGTCCGCCGCCGGGCCGTCGAGCGCCGCGTCCGCGACATCCAGAGCCGGCTGACCCGCCTGGGCGCCCACGGCGACCCGGCCGAGCTGGCCGCCGTGCAGAACGAGCTGTGGGTGCTGCAACAGTACGACCAGGCGTTGCGGGAGCACGGCGCCGCGGCGCTGTGAGGGCGGCGCCGGGGACCGCTCGGGCGCGGGGCGGGCCGCCTTCCGGCCGGCGGCGCCCGCGCCCCGGGCCCGGCGGGCGGCGGGGGGAACGCGGGCGGGGCGGGGGGGC